>CAZSGJ010000053.1:0-18970 GCA_964606305.1 uncultured Armatimonadia bacterium | reverse complement strand
CAACACCGTTCCAGTTCCACTACCAGCAGACCTCGATGTCTACATCAAGGATCGTGCAGCAGCCATCCGCTTGGGCAAAGCTCTTTTCTGGGACATGCAGGTTGGCTCCGATAAAACCGCTTGTGCATCCTGCCACTATAATGCTGGTGCTGATAGCCGTGACCGCAACCAGCTCAACCCTGGCCCAGATGGCCGCTTTGACACGACGCACAGCACCAACTTCCAGCTCAGACTCGATACGCACTTCCCATTCACGAAGTTCACGGATGCGCTCGATGTCAACTCGCCAAAGATTCGTTCCCGCAACGACATCGTCGGCTCCCAGGGCGTCTTCAAGACAGACTTTGTCGGCTTGACGAACGGAGCATTCGGCGTCGGATCGTTTGGCGCTGAAGACTCTGGTGTGACGCGTCCAGACGCAGTCTTCACCCGCTCAGGTGTAAACACCCGACAGGTGACAGGTCGCAACTCCCCATCGGTTATTAACGCAGTCTTCAACCACCGCAACTTCTGGGATGGCCGTGCACACAATGAGTTCAATGGTGTAAACCCGTACGGCGACTCCGATGTGAACGCACGTGTCTACGAAACAGATCCTGTTACCGGAGACGCAGTTGCTGTGCAGGTACGCATTCTTGATGCATCGTTGGCAAGTCAGGCCGTTGGCCCGGTCAATAGCGATGTCGAAATGGCACACGGCGGACGTAACTTCCCCATCGTTGCAAAGAAACTCCTCGGTGTGAAACCACTTGCACTCCAGAAGGTTGCCGCTGATGACTCTGTCCTCGGAGCTGTCGCAAACCCAACAAAGGGTCTCGACACCACCTATGATGCGATGATCAAAGCTGCTATTCAGGACAAGTGGTGGAATGGTACAAACCGCTTCAATGTAGCCGCCGGTGGACGTGTTGTCCCTGCAGCTGCTGGCCAGTTCAGCCACATGGAAGGTAACTTCTCACTCATCTTCGGTCTCGCAGTCATGATGTACGAGTCAACACTCGTTTCCGATCAGACACCATACGACCGCTACCTGAATGGAGATGCAACGGCGTTGTCCGCATCGGCAATCCGTGGAATCACTGTCCTAGAGACACAAGGTTGTACAAACTGCCATACTGGCGCTACGCTGACCAATGCTGCAACTCCAATCGCACTTCTTGACGCTGCGGGTGCTGGCCTCAATATTCTTTCCGAAGTGATGCCTATGCAAGATCTTCTCCCAAGTGCATACGATATTGGATACTACAACATCGGTGTCCGTCCGACTGCAGAAGACCTTGGTATTGGTGCGAACGATCCATTCGGTAACCCACTCAGCTTTAGCCGTGGACTTCAGGTTGGTTTCCTGACAGATCCAAACCGCCCAGTGGGTCAGGAAGTGACAGCGACAACACGATTGGCCATCAACGGTGCCTTCAAGACCCCAGGTCTCCGTAACGTTGCTCTGACAGCTCCTTACATGCACAATGGTGGCGCAGCTACGCTCTCACAGGTCATCAATATCTACCACCGTGGTGGAGACTTTGGCCGCGAGAACTTGCCAGACACAAGCCCTGACGTTGCACTCGCTGGTGGAATGACGATCTTCCAAAAGCGTGACCTCCTGCAGCTGATGCTTGAGATGACCGATGCCCGTGTCGAGCGCCGCAGCGCACCGTTTGATCACCCTGAGCTCATCATTCCTAACGGACACACAATCCGCACCGGAACGACCAGCACACTGATCAACCGCGGAAACGGAACTGCACAGGACACCCTTCTTGTCATCCCAGCAACGGGACGCAACGGTGGTGCACCACTGCGCCGCTTCCTTGGAAACACGGAAACCCGGTTCTTCTAAACTAGTCAGCCTGATTCACTGACAAAGTCAGCCCGCTGGATAACTCCAGCGGGCTTTTTTGTTACTCATCAGAGAAGTGGGGCCAAGCTTCCTTCTTTCTAAACACAAGCCTTAGGGATTACCAACGATGATATCCATCGTCCATGGCTTCCCCGCGCCGGTCGGCGGAATTAAATCCGCATCTGCCCCCGTCGTCCGGACCAGCGCAGCAAAATCATCCAGGGATGTGACATCACAATCAGCCATAGCGTAGGCACGCATCAGCCTGCCCTTGGTTGCTTTGTTGAAGTGGGTAATCAGCTTCGGCGGGCCATCAGGCATGCGCTGCAAAACCCGTGGCACCACGGTCCGTGAACAGACTTCTTTAGACAGTGGACCAAGCTTTACATACGTTCCCGAGCGGAAGTCTACGATCGGTCCCGGGACTTTTTCAAGCATCGCAGTGAGGTCCTGCTTCCAATACTGGGTCAGTGGTCCAATTTCTGGCAAAGACACGTCCCCGGACATCCGATAAGCAGGAATGAAATCTGTAAAGCCCACAAAACCAAAGAGGGCACTCGCGATCCAAACGGAGTGTTCAAGTTTTTGGAGCTGTTCCCCTGTAAGTGATGCAGGCGCAAGCTCGGAATAGAGGACACCTGTGTAAACCTGGTAAGCAGGTCCACAGGGTGACGTTGAGAGCTGACGGTTGACTTCGAGGAGGTCCACTTGACCGGGAGTAAGTCCAAGAGTCTCCAATGCGATGGCTGGCTTACCCTTGGAAATCTTGACTAAACTTCGTAATAACTTGTTTCGCTTCGGGGTGAGCTTTGGGAAATGAAGCAGCTTAGCATCGAACACCGGGCCATCCTGCGGTGCAGTTTTGCCTTCACTGGGTGGGAGGAGGAATAACATTGTCGGTCAAAAGTCTACCCGGTCACATCCCATTCGGACATCTGGCGTGACGTAGGACCACTGACATCCACTAAGCCAATATGCCATCGATGACATGCCCGTGGACATCCGTGAGCCGCCGCCGGATGCCATTGTGATAAAACGTCAGCTTCGTATGGTCGATACCAAGCAGTCGTAGCACTGTTGCATGGAAGTCATACACGCTCACCGGATTCGTAACACTGTCATAGCCAAGCTCATCTGTCTCGCCATACCGTAGGCCTGACTTTAGCCCGGCACCCGCCATCCAGCAGGTGTACGCAAACGGATGATGATCACGTCCAGTTGCCCCAACACCCTGCGTGATTGGAGTACGCCCAAACTCAGTGGTCCAAACGACCAATGTGTCATCGAGCATCCCGCGCTGCTTCAAGTCCTTCAGCAATGCCGCAACAGGCTGGTCCATACTCGCCGCCTGTCCCGTGTGGTTTTCAACAATACCTTCGTGGGCATCCCAGTTGATGCGTGGCGAGCCAAATGCGCCACCGTGGTACAGCTGCACAAACCGTACACCTTTCTCCGCAAGGCGACGAGCCAGCAGGCAATTTCGTCCAAAGCCAGCGGTTTCGGGCTTATCCAAACCGTACATCGCCTTTATGTGCGCAGGCTCCGCCTCTATATCAACAGCCTGTGGAATACTCACCTGCATCCGGGCGGCGAGTTCATACGCCTTGATCCGTGCGGTGATTCCTGTTTCATCCGGGTGCTTCTGGTGAAAACCCTGATTTAGGTCATCCAGCAATGCAAGCCCGGCCTTGCGTTCTTTTTGATTGACAGAATCAGGAGGGAAGAGGTTATTGACGGCGGCGCCTTTGGTCTGAAACGCGGTTCCCTGATGTGTTGCAGGGAGAAAGCCACTGGTCCAGTTAATGGCACCACCTGCTGGAAGACCACGCGGATCCGGGAGAACAACAAATGTCGGCAAATCACGATTGAGCGACCCGAGACCATAAGACAACCAGGCGCCCATGCACGGAAATCCATTGATCGTAAAACCACTGTTCATCTGAAACGTTGCCGGTGTGTGGTTAGCCGACTTGGCTTTCATACTGTGCAGCCAAGTGATTTCGTGAGCAACATCCCGTAAATGTGGAAACAAGCTGCTGATCAGGTGGCCCGTCTGCTTGTTCGGCTCCCAGGTAAACGGACTCTTCATCAACCGACCAGGATTGTTAAAAAATGTGTCAAACGTCTTGTTACATTCCTGCCCATCCGCCCGAATCAGCTCTGGCTTATGATCAAAGCTGTCGATATGACTCACACCACCGCAAGCAAAAATCTGGATGACACGCTTTACCTTTGGCTTGTATGTCAACGCTGGATTTTGGCCTGTTGCAAATGCATCCTCTGACAGCATTGACAACAACGCGATGTTTCCAAGACCTGCCGCCGCATCACGCAGAAAGTGCCGCCGTGGTATCTGATTCTCAATCGACATATGCAAATTCTCCAGAGTTCAATAACGCCCAGCAGTACATATCAAGGGTGTTACCCTGAAGAAATGTCCTTGCACGTGTTAGTTCCGTGACGGATGCAGTACGCCCAAGGGTTAGGGTAACCGCCAGGGATGCCTGTTTGCGGGTGTCTGAACCGCAAGCTCTTCGTACTCTCTCAGCAAGAATGCGTGCTTGTCGAAGCACAAACGTATCATTCATCATCTCGAGCGCCTGCGTCGGCGTGGTTGAGACATTCCGCTTAGGAGTCTTGCTGCTTGGGTCCGGGCAATCAAGCGCTTCTAGGAGGGGATTTCTCGCTGAATGTACGGTCATCCGATAAATGGTTCGACGGTTGAACTCGGGTGTGTCACGGTCAACAAGTGTATAAAATTTGGAGCCGTAACTGGAAACCGTGAATGGTCGAAAGCTAGGGCCACCAATGCTTTTGTTGAGATTTCCAGCAACAGCAAGCATTGCATCCCGAATGACCTCAGCTTCCAGTCGTCGTGGCGAAAAGCGCCAGAGAAGCCGGTTTTCGGAATCGACTTTGGATGCAGCCGCACTCGGTGCACTCGCTTGCCGGTAAGCGCGACTCGTGAGGATCAGCCTGTGCATTTTCTTAATGCTCCATGCTTTTCCATAGCGATTGTCAGTTTGAAAGGTGGCAGCCAACCAGTCGAGCAGTTTTGGGTTACTCGGTGGCTCGCCCGTATTGCCAAAGTCATTAGGTGTCGAAACCAGGCCTGAACCAAAATGCCATTGCCAGATGCGATTGACCATCACCCGTGCCGTCAGAGGATTCCGCTTATCTGTAATCCACGCAGCCAAGGCTTTCCGTCGGTCGGGGTCAGGTGCGTTCTCTGGTAGCTCGAACACGGAAGGAAGCGTTGTAATGGCACTGATTGCTCCCGGGAGGACTTCATCTTTCGGTGCATTGACATCGCCTCTTGCGAGGAGAAACGTTCTCTCGGGTTTCCCGGATGTCACGGCATAGACCCGGTCCTCGATGCTTGGAGTGCCGGTGAGCTTGCGTCGGACTTCAAGGAGCTCATTGATTGACCTCCAGATAACCATCGCCTGTTTATCAAGCCCACTGACAGCACCATTATTGAATGGCTCAACCAGCGCGCCCGATGGCGGGACGCGGTAACAAGCATCCACAGCTGCTGCATTTAGCGCTTTGGTATAGAGCCGGGCTTCATGAACGACACCGGCAAGATAGCCGTTTGATCCATCGTGGCGGAGCCCAAATAATGCTTGCCATTCATTGGAGGAGAATGCTTGCGCGGTGACCGCTGGCTTGTATGGACCGCCGATCGGCTTACCGTTACGGTAAAGAGTGATTTCACCAGTTGATGCGTATGTAATGACAAGTTGAACCGGGAGCAGATCGGCCGCGATCTCATCCGATGTGGTGACATCCTGGGTCCGTGTAAAGCCATTGGAACCCGCCATCCAGCGGTTAGCGACCCGCTCGCCGTAGACGATTCCATCAAAGGTAACGCCATTCAGTGTCTGAACAGTGAATGCACTTCCGGCGCGCTGATTGAGGTTGCTGAGGGTTACCCAGACTTCCATGGTCTTTTCGCCCAGCGAGAATGGCAACGGACCGCTTTTGTAGCTGGATTGCGTGTCCGGCAGGATTAGATTTCCACCCTCGATGCGGGCGCCGCCATTGAATTTACCTCCGATACTGACCGCAGCATCCTCCGGCGAGCCATCGAATGTCCATCGAAGCACCGGGTTCACTGGAAGCGACTTTGACGCTCGTTGGGCAGAATCTGTGCTGACCGGTTGAAGCTTCCCAATAGCCTGTCTGAGGCGGTCATCGATGCTTTTTCGTTCCACATTTGATGTTGGCTGCGGTGCCGCAAGCACCTTTTCACCTGGGACTACTCCCGTGAGGGCTGCTTTCATTTTGTAGTAATCAGCCTGTGGAACAGGATCGAACTTATGATCATGGCAACGTGCACAGTTCACTGTCAGACCGACACACGTCTGTGCAACGGTTCCAATCATGTCTTCAAGTTCTTCCTCACGTGCGCGAAGGCGAACTTGTAAGCCAGCAGCTGCCTTGCCTGCCTCGTCCATCGGACCACCGACCAAAAATCCGGTTGCGGCTGGCGTTGCCGGTGAAACTGCATCCCCGGCGAGCTGTTCTGTCAGGAAGCGGTCATAGGGGATGTCATTGTTTAGGGCACGAATGACATAGTCCCTGTAGGGCCAGGCATTGTCACGCAGGTTGTCATATTCATAACCATGAGACTCACCAAAGCGCGCAATGTCAAGCCAATATCGTGCGTAGCGCTCGCCGTAATGTGGACTGGCGAGCAGTCGTTCCACAACCCGCTCGTATGCTCCTGGTGCTTGGTCTGCCAAAAAGGCGGCAACTTCTGCCGGAGTTGGGGGCAATCCGATTACATCGATGGTTACACGGCGAATCAGCGTTGCGCGGTCAGCTTCCTTTGAAGCCCTTAATCCTTTTGCGCGCAACCCTTGGTCGAGGAATGCATCAATCGGATTGATGGACCCCTTTTGTAGAATTATCGGCACAGCAGGAAGCGTAACTGGCTTGAAAGCCCAGCTGGACGGATTCACCTGTTTTGCTGGTGGCATAAGGATGGGGAACTCGGCGCCGGCCTTTATCCAGCCGATGACAACATCCTGGTCCTCCTGGCTAAGTGGTTTCCCCGGGGGCATGGCACCGTGAACAACCTGCTGGGCAATTGCACTTGCATCTGCGTTTCCTGGGACAAGTGCGCGTCCATTTGCCATGGCGGCATCCCTGGATGTCAGGTCCAGGCCACCTGCAAGTTTATTCTGGTTATGACAGGCGATGCATTGTGTCAGAATTGCCCTGATTCTGGGTACTTGGTTGGTTCGTGCGGGGGCAGCAGAATGCGCCATTAATGCCAGACCCAACGTGGCTGCTGCGAGTCCCGCACCAAGAGTTTGCTTTCCGAGTTTCATACGCTGCCTCATTGCCCATACGATCACCGATGAACCATGCTACAGGGTTCCATCAATGCATGCCTTTGTCCTGCGCAAGCGCATTTAGGTGCATCAGAATACGGTTCATATGGCGATGGTCGTCCGTTAACAATTCACCGGTTATCGGGAGATCCCAAACCAGGGACAGGGCATTGCCGGCAGCTGCCCATGCGAATGCACGGTCCAAAGGATAGCCTGCTGCCTCAGCGATGATGCAAATGCGACGCTCGAGAAATGCACGAAGGCTTTCATCGTCAAGGTCAGGGGGAACGTGGTTACGGATGAATGTACAGATATCGAAGCTGGCATCACCTCGTATGCCATGCGGATCGATGGCCACGAGTAAACCTGTGGCGTAACTTCTGATGATGTTGCCGTGATGGAGGTCCCCATGTAGCCAAACGGATGATTCAGCAGAATCGAGGAGTGATGCACATCTTGAAACATTGGCCAGAATGCTTTCTGGAAAATGATTAGAAACATTGAGTAGATCACTGCACCAGGATGCGAGGTCTATCATCCGTGGGTCCTGTTGAAGGGTATGCAGCTCCTTTAGTAACAATCCAACTTCGGCTAAATGCCTTTCGTCATCTTCATCCGGGGAGAAAGGTACTCCATTTACATTCTCCAAAACATGGGTTCCATTGCTCAAATTGGCATCGATGCAGCGTACAAGCTGCGGGTGTGTGTTTCCCTGAAGGCTGGCAATCGCTGATGTTGTTTCGTGGTTGGGAGGACCTGCCTTGCAATAAACAATATCTCCCTTGTCGGAATGTACCCGGAGGGTAACTGACCACTCAGATTTGAGTTGTTCCCAGCGTTTACAGTGTTGTTGCTCAAGTAGCATCTGAAGGATTGATGGGAGATTTGTCAGCCAGTTCGCAATCTCATCGCTCGTTGAAGCGGCATCTGCCAGCCGGACTGGGACATCAATCATCGGTTCTTCCTTAGTAATTGCCATAATCAGTTACCATCAGTCGTTAAAAGTGATGAACGTGAATCCAGAAAGCAAAGTCATTACGAACTATCGTCGGTGGTTACGTCATCAATGAAAATGGACATAATAATCTTGCTGGTGACCAATCCATTGTGCAATGCCTCACTAAACATTTCTAAAAGTCCCATTGTGACCGGTTGTTAATTGCCGTGGCAATTTACTGCGTGGTACATTTTTCCTACCGAGCTGATTTTGCTGTGGCTCACCTCAGCACGTAAGCCTCGTCGGATTCACTCAACACTACTCATGGCAACACCCAAACACATCATTCGCGATCGGGTAATCGGCGCAACGGCAGGCGTGCTGATTGGCTTTCTTGGAAGGGTGGCTGCACCTGAAGACCCCAGCTGGGTTGCGATCGCATCGCTGTTCCTTGGCGCCACTTGGACGATGTGGCGTGGTCGTAGTGCCGGGTTATACGCATTTATTGCCACAATTGTCGGTGAAGCCCTTGCTGCTAGGTACATTCGAGAACGTGTGGGCCTCGTACTAGAGGGCGCCATTTTAGTCGGTTTGCTCTTTGCGGGTCTGACAATTATTACGCAGATCGATGTCCTGCGACGACGTGCGAGGATTGCTGAACGACGGGCTGAGCGTCTTGAAGATTTAAACCGTAACAATGTCATCGGTATCCTCGATATTTCTGCAGAAGGCACAATCGTTGGCGCAAACAAAGCTGCTGCTACATCCTTCTCGCTTACACCTGGCCACCTCATTGGTCGGGCACACGATGATGCTGGCTGGGACGTTGTTGGTACGGATGGAAAGCTCATTGAGCTGCAGGATTTGCCTGGAAACTACACGATGCGCCATCGCGTTCCGAGTGGCTTTTGGGGCATGATGCATAGCCCGAAGGACGATCAGTGGAAGCCGGTTTGGATTGGTGCAACGCCTGACAGTGGAACCGGTGGTGTACAGGTTCAAATTGCATTCGATGAAGGCAATATCTCAAAGCGTGATAGTGCTCCGGGAATCGTGGAGGATGTTCCGGCGTACCGTCAGCTCCGGGTTTGTTACCTCGACCACACCGCTAAACTCAGCGGTGGTGAGATTGCGCTTGCCAGATTGCTGGAGACCATTGACCGGAAGGCTATTGCGCCCTGGGTAATCCTCGCTGAAGACGGCAAGCTGGCGGAGCGCCTCCGTGCAATTGACATTCCTGTCGACATTGTGCCGTTGTCCAGCTCTGTACTGGATGTCCGTAAGGAGTCCATCGAGTCCGGGATTTTTACCAAAATCGGCTTGATGTTCAAAGTCCTTACATACGGGTTTAAAGTCGCAGCACTTATTCGTACGAAGCCGGTTGACATCATCCACACGAATTCGCTTAAGTCTGACCTCTATGGGATGCTTGTGAGCTGGCTTTGCCACGTTCCCTTGATCTGGCATATTCGGGATCACATAGATGTGACCTATCTGCCATCATTTGCAGTTCGAATGATGCGTTTCTTGGCGGCAAGAGTTCCTGCATTTGTGATTGCTAACTCGCAGAGTACGCTTGACCAGCTGAACCTTGCTGTCGCTAAGCCTGGAGCGGTAGTACCCAGCGGTGTCGATCCCCACGGTGAAGTCGTCTACGATGGCATCTCTGCCGGCACACCACCAGTGGCTGGCGCAACGACCGTAACCGGTCCTCTTCGAATCGCAATCGTAGGACGTCTGACCAGCTGGAAAGGCCAGCATGTGTTTTTGGATGCAGCAGCAAAGCTGGTTGAAGCGGGTATTGATGCCAGATTCCTGATTGCGGGTACGGCAATGTTTGGCGAGGATGAATATGTAGCCAGCCTACGCAGTCAGGTAGACCGCCTCGGCCTTCAGGATAAAGTTGAATTTTTAGGTCACGTCGACCCAATCGATACTTTCCTTCCAACCTTGTCCATCCTTGTGCATGCATCTACCAGCCCTGAGCCATTCGGTCAGGTCGTCATTGAGGGTATGGCTGCGGGCCTTCCTGTAGTTGCCACAGATGGTGGAGGAGTAAAGGAGACCGTGGTCCACGGCGAGACCGGTTTGCTCGTTCCAATGGGCAATCCCCAGGCTCTTGCGGACGCGCTGCGTATGCTGATTGAACGACCAGAGCTTCGTGCCAAGCTTAGTACGAAGGGACGCCAGCGCGTTCTACGTCACTTCACGGCATCGATCACAGCTAGAAAAGTTGAGCGGGTCTACAGAGAAGTACTCTCGCTGGCGCATTCGGAGTAGACTGATCCAGTGAGCTCAGGTTTTCCACAGGTTGAGATTGGGATTTTTGGAGGTTCGGGCTTATACGCTCTGCTCGATTCATACGATGAAGTGGCCGTAGACACGCCGTATGGACCCCCATCAGATGCGTTAATGATCGGAAGTCTCGCTGGGAAAAAAGTCGCATTTCTTCCGCGGCATGGACGCGGACACACAATAGCACCGCACAAAATTAACTATCGAGCCAATGTATGGGCAATGAAGGCACTTGGAGTGAATGGAATCATTGCTCCCTCTGCGGTGGGCTCGCTGCAGGCGACCATTCAACCTGGGAGTATGGTGGTCTGTGATCAGTTTGTGGATAGAACGACAGGTCGGGCCGATACATTTTACGATGGTGACCGGGTTATCCATGTAAGCCCCGCTGATCCATATTGCCCGATACTTCGCCAGGCTGCCATCCATGCAGCAGAAAACGCGGGTGTCGATGTACATCGTTCAGGAACATTGGTGGTCATAAATGGGCCCAGATTTAGTACAAAAGCTGAATCACAGTGGTTCACGAACAACGCTTGGGATGTGATTGGTATGACTGGGTATCCGGAAGCGATGCTCGCCAGAGAGCTTGCATTACCCTACGTCAATATCAGCTTAGTGACAGACTTCGATGCGGGCCTGGTTGCCGGGGCAGAGCCGGTCAGTCATGCAGAAGTTATGCGCGTGTTCGCCGCCAACATTGGGAATGTTCGTAAAGTACTTGTTTCGATGGTACAGGACTTTCCAGATACCTCTGCCTCACCCGCCCGCACTGCTCTTGACGGACATTAACGAATAAACCTATGCCGACGACTCCTCACAGTAATCAATCCTCGTTTGATGCACAGATGTTGCCTCACATCGATGCGCTGTATCGGACGGCACTTGGGATGACACGAAACCCTCAGGATGCTGATGATCTGGTGCAGGAAACCTATGTTCGTGCATTCCAGTATTTTCATCAATTCGAAGGTGGAACCAATGCGCGGGCTTGGTTGTTTAGAATCCTGACGAACCTATTTATCAACAACTATCGAAAGCGAACCCGTGAGCCTGAGCGCGTGTCGTACGACGAAATGGAGGATTTTTTCCTCTATAACCGTCTCGCCGATGCGCATCATTCTGATGGGGGGCTGTCACCTGAAGCGGCCATCATGCAAAAGGTGGAAGTCGAAGCGATACAGGATGCAATCGATAAGCTCCCGGATGAATACCGGGAGGCGGTTATCCTCTCCGATTTGAATGAATTTTCTTATCAGGAGATAAGCGAAATGTTGGAGATACCAATAGGTACGGTCAGGTCCCGCTTGTCCAGAGGGCGGAAACTGATACAGAAATCACTTTGGGCGTTTACGCAGGAAAATCCTCGCTGAACATTGGTGGCTGAGATCCACTTAGAAGGACGGAACGGAATGAACGATACTTCACAAACCCCTGTGGAGTTCAATCAATGCCAACAGGCTGTGCAGCGTCTCAATGAATATCTGAGTCGTGAGCTGCAGCCAGAGGAGGCCGAATTGGTTCATGAGCACTTGCAACAGTGCAAAGGTTGCTTTGATAAGTTCCGTTTTGAAGAGACACTTCTACGGACACTGCGGGATAAAATCAGCTCCGTCAGCGCACCTCCGAGTTTACGTGACTCGGTTCTGAAACTATTAGGGAGAGACTCAGCGACCGAGTAGTCTCCAGAGTGATTGATCATCTGGTTGATCCCCTGTATCGACACCAAAGGCATCCTTCGCCTGAATTTTGATTGCACGTAATGTGTGCCTGTATCCACGTTTTGATGGATACTGCACAGTTATGTCATTCAAATCGTTAATGTCTTGTATCTTGATTATTGCCACTATCTTTGATGCCGTGGCTGCGGCTGCAGATGCGGGTAACGCAAATCGGGAAATCAAGGCAATCCGCGCGACATCAACACCGACGATAGATGGTCGCATCGCCGATAACGAGTGGCCGGACACAACACGTGTTTCCGGATTCACAGATCTGGTCACCGGCAAACCGGCCCTTGAACCGACCGAGGCGTTCATCTCATACGATGAAACATTTCTCTACGTTGCCTTCCGAGCACATGACAGGCTCCCCGGCGGAATCATCGGGCGTGAGGTCTTGAGAGACTCACGCTACTCGGGTGGCGACTTTGGAGACAATGACTCCGAAGATTATCTTGAAGTTACATTAGATCCATTTTTGTCAGCCAAACAGAGCGACTTGTGCCGTTTCTCCGTAAATCCGCTCTCCACCCGAAGCGCAAAGATCAGTGGGGGACGTGCGGGTAAGGCAGAATGGAATGGCGACTGGGATGCCAAAGCAACCCTGACTGCAGGGGGCTGGGAAGCCGAGATGCGCATCCCATGGAAGACAATTTCCTTTCCAGCAGGGAAGAAGACGCTAGACTTCGGGCTGAACTTTACCCGCTTCCAATACAGGACGCGCATAAAGAGTCAATGGTCCAATACGACACCTCAGCAGTTCCTGAACCTGATGGGGCGCTGGTCGCAGCTTGAGCCTCCCAAAGAGAAGCACAAACCAACACTGAGTCTGTTGCCATATGCCCTCACAACGGCAAAAGAGGCTGGCTCTCAGATTCGAACGGGAATCGATGCACGCTACACCGTGACGCCCGACTTCACCGTTGTCTCAACGATAAACCCGGATTTTGCCACGGTTGAGAGTGCCGTTCAGACCGTTGCGTTTTCTCGTGCAGAGCAGTTTGTTCCAGAACGTAGACCATTCTTTCTAGAGGGAGCAAACTACTTCTCCGCAGGATCCTTTTACGCATTCGGACCTCTGTTTTATTCAAATCGCATCGGCTTGTTTGACATTGGGGCAAAAGCCTATGGGAAAATTACGCCTAAGGATACACTGGGCTTTCTTACCGCCATCGACTTTGGCGACCGTGTCGATTCCATCGTCCGGTATCGCCATGACATCAGCGCAACCGACCAGATTGGTCTCTTCGCCAGTCAGTCCGATGTTGCAAAAGATAGTGACCACTCTGGATTGGTTGCCCTCGATGGCTCTCTCCGTCGCAACAAAGTCGGACTTGAATATCAGTTCATTAAGTCATCCGGTCTAAACGGCGGTGGCGGTGCAGCGGATCTCAATTTCTCTTACCAGGATTCGTTCAACTTTACGAGTATCCAGTTGATGGATGCCGGACGAAATCTGCGGGCTGCGAATGGGTTATTCTTTTTCGATGACTTCAAAGGCTTTCAGGTCTACCATAACTGGAGTCGTGAATGGAGAAAGGGTGCATGGCGCAGCTTCTCGGTTGACTTCTTTCCAAGCTACACATGGCACCAGGATGGCACGCCATTTCAACGGGGTGGTGGACTTGGCGTTCAGTTTGACACTCGCTCTGATTGGCGCTTTCAAACCAGCATCAATCACAACATGTTTGATGCACAAAAGGATGCAACGATAAGATTTGGTATTACATCCGGGGCGACCAACCGCTTCCGCCAAATCGGCATGGACTTGATAACCGGGCAACAGGCAGACAAAGCCTACCGTTTCTATGCACCCAATATTTCGTGGAGACCTGTCAGGAATCTTGACCTCTTATACACAGGTGGGCTTCAACAGTTCGGCGGATGGCGGCGACAGCACATTCTTACAGGCAACTACATCCTCTCGCGTACAAGAACGATAGGTGGACGCGTACTCGTTCAGGAGGAACCAGGGTCTCCAGCGACAATCAACCCGTATCTTAGTTATCGCGAGGCAGGTGAGAGAGGGACGGAAACGTACCTGCTCCTCGGGGCGCCAAACAACAAGACATTTCTGCCGCAGGTCATGGTCAAACTGGTCTTTGCAAGATAGGCATCATCGGTTTTTTCAGTGACGCGTCCCAGGTAGCTATCACTGTGGCCGCAGGCTGATAAGGTAAGGATTCTTGGGCGGTTGGAGGGTTGTTTGCCTTTCCACGACGCGTCCGTCGGCAAGCTTGACTGCAATCCGCAGCGATGTCGGTGCCTCTATCCGGTCAACAACGTCGTTGGTTATCGGATCTGTTGTTGCAAAAACTGTGAGCGAGGCATCGCGTATCTCGCCGGCGACAATCGATGCTGTCCAGTGTGCAAGCGTTGATGCAACATCTGTCTGAGTTTCGTACGTTGCCATGTCAATCAAGTCCTGTACCTGGGAAAGGATTGCTGCCATGGAGTGATCTGGTTGTTCCTGTGCCATGCCAATAAAATACCCGCTTCAACGGATGAAACGAAGAAGCGGGTTTGTTTCAGTACAGTGTGGATTAGGCGTCGCCGTAGCCGTAAGTACGTGTGTGGCATACCTCCAACCAACGTGCAAGCACGTCCACGGAAGCCTTGATGTCATCGACATCTGCCATTTCATTGACCGTGTGAACATAACGTGTCGGAACGGACAACGTAAACGATGGGATTCCACCCCTGACACGCTGCATGCCACCGGCATCCGTGCCACCACGTCCAAGTATTTCAAGCTGATACTTAATGTTGTGTTCGTCGGCAACATCACGGAAATGACGGACCAACTTAGGATGGCAGACCAGACTGGAATCCATGATTTTGATTGCTGTGCCGCCGCCGAGCTGTGTAATTTGTTGGTCGGCTGTGCCACCAGGGATATCACCCGCAATGGTGATATCGAGGGCAATCGCAATATCAGGGTTGATCGCATATGCGGCTGGTGTTGCACCGCGTAGTCCAATTTCTTCCTGAACAGTAGCCACAGCAAAGACATCGCATTCATGGTGACCAAGCTGCCGGAGTGCCTCAAGCATCACATAAACAAGGAGGCGGTCGTCGAGACTCTTCGAGACCACCCGCTTTCCGACTCGCTCGCACGTTCGGTCCATTGTGATCGGATCCCCAAGCTCAACTTTGGAGCGAACTTCATCAGCAGACATTCCAACGTCGATAAAGAGGTCATCGAGGGAAACCGGCTTGCCGCGCTCGGCATCCGTAAGGAGGTGTGCCGGGCGCGTCCCCGGCTGCAGGACGCCACGCAGGGTCTCACCTGCAAACCCGTGTACGAGGACACGCTGTGCAACTAAGACACGGGCATCAAATCCGCCAAGGGGTTGTAGCCGGATGAAACCTTTGTCATCAATATGCTTGACGATAAATCCAATCTCGTCCATATGAGCGGCGATCAGTACTTTGGGGCCATTACCCGTGCCCTTTTTATGCCCGATGACATTACCCATGGCATCGACACTAATCGAATCAACCAAGGGAGCCATTGCGTCCTTGATCACACCGCGTACAACTTCTTCACGGCTGGGAATGCCTGGCGCTTCACAGATTGACTTGAGGAGTTCAAAGTTCATTTTTCAATTCCTTCTCGATAAAGCAATTACGAAAAAAGGGCGCTTCACGAAGAAACGCCCTGATGACTGGATAGGTAGATTACGAAGCGTCCTTGATCGGTCGAATCCAGATATTTCGGAAGCGGGTCGCATTGCTGTGATCTTGAAGACGAATCGGACCTGGTCCATGTGGCACATAGGACGGAGCGGACCTGTGGTTGGTGTTTCCCAGAATTTCATGATGGTTCTGGATAAGGACACCATTGTGCACCACGGTTACAGCACCAGCCTTCGTCAGCTTGCCCGCCGCATCGAAGCGAGGAGATGTGTAGAAGATATCGTATGTCTGCCATTCGGTTGGCTTGCGTGCAGCATTGACCATCGGAGGTTTCTGACCGTAGATAGCACCTGCCTGACCATCGGCATAGGTTGGATTTTCAAAGCTATCGAGAACCTGAACTTCATACTTCCCAGAGAGGAAGATTCCGGAGTTGCCACGCCCCTGAGACTTTTCGCCCTTAGGTGTTGGTGTGGCCCACTCAGCATGGAGCTGGAAGTCTTCAAATGTGTCTACCGTCTGGGTATCACCAACGGAGACAACTTTCTCACCTTCTTCACGGCACATCATCGCGCCGCCAACAATTTTCCACTTCTGGTTGGTCCACTTTGAGAGATCTTTGCCATCGAAGAGGATAATCGCATCCGATGGTGCAGCAACAGGTGCTCCACCAAGAGCCGGTGTCACCACTGGAGGTACAGGTCGGCTCGAATCGTGGACACGCCACTTAGAACCAGGGAAGATGAATGGAGTGTCTGTGTAGCCTTCTTTTTGTTGGACGACGTTCCATCCCAGCGACGATGCAGAGGCTATCACACCCACGGTGATAGCGAGGAGAGCAGTGCGTTTCATGCCAAAGTGTAATGCTGTAAACCTTACATTTCAAGCATTAATCTGGCATTTTCGACATGGAATTGCGAATGTAAATGAGCAAATGCCAAGTTGCTGATGGTGTTTACGGTATCGAGTGGCTGGCTTACGGCGAAACACTTATTCAAATCGAAGGGCATCAATGGGGTCTAGCTTACTTGCACGAATCGCAGGATAGATTCCAAAGAACATCCCGACGCCAAGGGCAAACGAGAATCCCGTCAAGCTCGCCCACAGTGGAACATAAGTCGGTAGCTGATCTTTTGCGATCGCACCTATCAGGCTCGAAATGCTATAGCCAAAGCCCACGCCAAGGAGACCACCAACACCACTTACGGTCATCGCCTCGATCACAAACTGTACGAGAATGTTGGCTCGCTTTGCACCGACTGCCTTACGAATGCCGATTTCACGCGTTCTCTCGGTTACCGAGACTAACATGATGTTCATGATGCCGATGCCGCCAACAAGCAAACTGAGACCACCAACACCACCCATCACAACCTGAAACAGCATCAGAACCTGATCCAGCTGCTTGATGATGCCTTCCTGCGTGTCGACGATAAAGTCTTTGGCATTTTGAGGATGTCGGGCTTTCAGGACTGCGAAAATCTGGTTGGCGGCTTCCTCACTTTGACCTGGCAGGGACCGCGCATTAACGGCGGCTACGATGCGCGTGTTTGAGAGGCGCTTACGCTGGGATTCATAGGGAAGAAAGACCTGGTCATCCGGGCTGGACCCAAAGTTTGCATTACCCTTGCGGGCCAGCACGCCGACAACCGTTACAGGGACTTTTGCCTGCCCGGTCGCCACGACTACGGTTTGACCAATTGGCTCTTCGCCCGGTGCAAAGAGCTCAAGGGCAACCTTGTGACCAAGAACAACGACTTTTGCCCACGTGTAGTTGTCATCAGCTGAAATAAACCGCCCTTTGGCAAGCTCTACTACGGAAACATCGAGGTAGTTTGCCGTAGCTCCGACAGATTGGGCTGAATACGTCTTTGCTCCTCTTAAGACGCGTGCTGGTTCTTCGAGTCGCGGAACGATGGCATCAATCTGTGTGACCTGCCGGCGAATTGCTTCGACGTCATCGAGGTTCATGCCATCGAGTTTGGCGGTGTTACCACCTTCCCTTTTGGGAGCATATACGGCAAATACGATATCTGCGCCGTTTCCGCGGAAGTTTGCAATCGCTTTTTGACGTGCTCCCTGGATGATAGCGATCATAATGATGACGGCTCCCACACCGATAATCACACCCAACATCGTCAGGATTGACCTTAGCTTGTTCGCTATCAACGCACTCAGTGCGACACGCATGGACTCAAGAACGTTCATCTGTTCCACAATACCAACTTCGCGGATGCAAAGTTCGTCATCTGCGATAAATCGATGTGCGCTTGTCGGTTACAATAACGACATGAGCAACAAGCAGTACGCAGCGCCACCCGCGCTGAGCATCGATTTGGCGAAGACTTACACGGCGACGATTGAAACCGTTGCTGGCACGATGGAACTCGAGCTGTACGCAGCCGAGGCACCGATGACCGTGAATAACTTCGTTTTTCTGGCACGCGAGGGTTTTTATGACAATGTCATTTTCCACCGCGTAATTAAGGGCTTTATGATTCAGGGTGGCGACCCGACCGGGACAGGTCGCGGTGGTCCAGGCTACCGCTTCAGTGATGAGCCTGTATCCCGCAAGTACACCCGTGGCACGCTCGCGATGGCAAATGCTGGTCCAAACACCAACGGATCTCAGTTCTTCATCATGCATAGCGACTATGGGTTGCCACCTGCGTACACCATTTTTGGTAAGTTGACGTCCGGCTTTGATGTCCTCGATGCCATCGCAACGACACAGACCGGTGCACAGGATCGCCCATCGACTAATCAGACAATCAAGTCGATAACCATTACCGAAGCCTAATCAATCGGCAAATAGCAAAACCCCTCGACAGGTAACCATCGAGGGGTTTTTCAGTTTGTGAGGTCTCAGACCTGCTGCCAGGTTTGGGCATCCGAGCTGAGGACCACAGCATCCAAGACGTTCTGATCAGACAATCAAGTCGAATACCATTACCGAAGCCTAGTTAGTAGATAAAAAACAAAACCCCTCGACAGGTAACCATCGAGGGGTTTTTCAGTTTGTGAGGTCTCAGACCTGCTGCCAGGTTTGGGCATCCGAGCTGAGGACCACAGCATCCAAGACGTTCTGATCAGACAATCAAGTCGAATACCATTACCGAAGCCTAGTTAGTAGATAAAAAACAAAACCCCTCGACAGGTAACCATCGAGGGGTTTTTCAGTTTGTGAGGTCTCAGA
>CAZSGJ010000052.1:0-19503 GCA_964606305.1 uncultured Armatimonadia bacterium | reverse complement strand
CTGCACCGCCTTGACGCTGCATAGCCATGAGCGCCTTTAGCTTCGCCTGCTGATCCTTCGTCAGAATCTTATTCATCTCGGCTTCCGCAGCCTTCTGAAGTGGTTCAGCTTCCTTCATGGCAGCATCCTGAATAGGCTTCATTTCCTTCTGCAGCTTCGCAAACAGTTCCTTTTGCTTTGCCTGCGCCGCTGGGCTCTTGTCCTTGGAAAGTTTCTCGCCCTCTGCCTGATACTTCTTCATAATGGCTTGCATCTTTGGCTGATACTTTGCCTGAAGCTTTAGTGCCATTGGCTGAAACTTCTTTTGAACCGCTTCCATCTTCTTCTTTTGGTCAGCGCTCAGACCAAGCGGATCCTGCATCTGGCCACCGGCAGGCGGCTGCTGTGCACGCACAGGCGCATATGAACCAGCACTGAGAACGGTAGCTGCTGCTACCAAACCAAGCATCCATCTCTTCATGTCTCTACCCTCATCTAGAGCGACAGGGCATCCAGTGATGAACTGCCAACTCGGTCATGTCAACCGTGCCCCATAGATCCGAGACACAAGTGGTCAAAGTGTACCATTGGAGCCAAATTCATTGTCTAGTAGATGACGGTGTTATTACACGATTACAAGGCGTAACTATAAAGTGCACGACTGCTTGCATGGTTTAGTCACCGAACAGCGGGGCTGGTTCAGTAGCATGCACCGTAACAAAGCCTCAGTTAAGGTTACCGACGAAATTGTTTACCTGCGGTCACTTCCCGTTTTTTTTGCCCTGCGCGCTCCATCTCTATCAGGAGTTTCTTCTGCTGAGGTGTAAGGATTTCTGTAACAGCATCGGCGCGTTGCTTAAGCAGTGGTGTCAATTCCTTTGCAAATGCCGAGTTTTCACTGTTCAACGCACGTGCTAACTTAGTGATTCTCGGTTGATGTTGTGAGACAACCTTATTGATTGATGGCGTAAATTTGGCGTCGACCGCCTTGAGGCGCTGCTGTTGTGCTACCGTCAAGCCGAGTTTCCGTGAAACATCCGGAGAGACAAACATCGGCTTTCCAACCTGAGGCCCCTGAAAAACCAGCAAGCCTACAAAAAATGCGAGAAAATGCACTGACCAGCCCTCCCGGATGGAACATCAAAAGCCACTGTGGCAACAAAGTACTGAATGCAAATCTACCGTACTCTCATAGCTGCAACCACGACAGTAATGTTGGCTGGCGTAGCAAATGCGCAACAACCCTTGCTGACACGCGTGGATCGCTCAGGACTGGCAGTCATCCGCCAATCAGATGGCGCCCCGCCTCTGGCAAATATCACCGTTGGGCTCTATGAAGCTGGATGGCAGCTGCGCTTAGCGACACCCGGTACCGATGCAGGCAACATTGTTATTACTTGCCCGAGCGCCGATGCCATTGTTACCGGCGATGTCACCTATAAAGTCTCAGAAGCCGATCCGGAAACCCTCGTCGTAACAGCAAATCTGACGCCAAACAAAAACATTAAACTAAACAGCGTCCACATCGCAGCCAGCCTACCTGTCTCCGATTGGCAACGTGGACGGGCCACTCAGGGCGAGACAAGTGTGATTGTTTCGGATGCATCTGATTCACCCCTTCTCATTCCCAGCGCAAAGGGAACGCTACGCCTTACACGCCAGGGCAACAATCTGGAAGCATCCAGTGCAAACCCTGTCCTCCTTCAGGACAACAGGAAATTCGGGACGACGGCGCTTGAAATCCGGGCTGGGAACCAGTACCCCGATGGCGCGATTTGGCGGGCCGGTGAAACACGGTCCATCAACCTGATGCTGCGACTATATAAACCAATCCGGATCCTACAGGAACGACCGCTTACCATCGAGGCCGGCGAGGATTGGGCACCCATTTCCATCAGCAATGATGTCACCGCCGGGTCAGCACTTGATTTCCGAACCATTCTTCCACCTTTGGAAAGTGCCGGAACTCGTCGCCTGACCGTGACCCCTTCCGGGAACCTCACAATCGATGGCAAGACGCCAATACGTTTGTTTGGAACTAACCTTTGCTTCGATGCAAACTACCTTGAAAAGCCGGATGTCGACCGGTTGGTCCGAATGCTGGCCGCCACGGGTTACAACGCGCTAAGGATTCATCACTACGACAATCTGCTCGATGTAGATGGCTACATAGAGCGCCTTGATTATCTTGTGGCAACCTGCCGCAAAGCTGGCATCCTGGTCAAGACGGATCTCTATGTGAGCCGTGATGTCCCCGGCTATAAAATGGATGAAGCAAAGGCTGCAATCTTGCTGCGTCCCGAGGCGATGGAAGATTGGAAGGCATTCAGTCGCAAGCTGTTGACCCATGTCAATCCTTACACCGGATTGGCTTGGAAAGATGACCCGTCCATCGCGATTATCTCGGTCATCAACGAGCCAAATCTGACAAATGTCCTTGGGAGGTTGCCATCACCATTACAGGCAGACTTACAGAAGGCATGGGATGCCTGGCGAGTGACGAGAAATCTACCGGCGACGCCCCTTCCGCAAAGCGTTGACAACGGATCTTCAGGGCGTGAACTCGGTGCTTTTCTTGCAGACTTACATGCCCGGGCCTACGCATCCATGGCGGCGTTCTTAAAGAAAGATCTTGGCGTTAAGGCCCTTCTAACTGATTTGAATGGCTGGTCAGAAGTTCCTGCGTTTCAAAACACCCGCCTTGGCCTTGATGTTGTTGATGCCCATTTTTACTTTGACCACCCTAACTTTCCAGGTGAGCCCTGGAAGTTACCGAGCACCGGAGCCAATGGAGGCAACTCATCGATTTATGGAGGCGGGGCCGGTCCCGTATCAGTTGCCCCACAACGTCTGCTGGACAAGCCGTTTATCGTTTCGGAATGGAACTTCGCAGCGCCTAACCAGTACCGCTATGAAGCGGGTCTCCTCACAGCCGCAACCGCTTCCATACAGGGTTGGGATGGCATGTTTAGGTTCGCCTGGGCGCACAGCCGTGCAACGGTCAACACGCCAAAGGTGATCACCTATTTTGATACTGCCAGTGATCCAACAGCCTTGGCAAGCGAACGCATTGCGGCTTTGATGTATCGTAGCGGCGCCCTGAAGACATCCCCCGTGACCGTCGCACGAATCGTCCCGCAAAAGTCGCTGGTCTCGGACTTCACAACTCCCCTCCCTCCGGTTTTTCCGGCATTGGCATTGGTTGCGCGTATCGGGATGCGGATTGACACGGGAAAGCTCCCGGTGGCGAATCCGAAAGAGCTTCGATTGGAGAACAGTGGCGACTCAAATGCCATTGCCAGCATGCTCCGGGCCGAACTGTTGCCCCCGACTAACAAAACTTCCCTTGATACCGAATTTCGGCAAAGCATCACGAATCAGGTCTTTCTGGATGGAACAGCAGGATCTCTTCGCCTGATTGCTCCGAATGCTGTCGCAGGAGTTGGCGCTGAGGGGGATGTCCTGAAATTCGGCTCTGTCGATGTGGATATTGAAGGAACCGGTGCGGCTACGGCCGTGGCTAGCCTCGACAAAAAGACCATTTCAACCAGCCAACGCTTGCTTCTGATTCACGCAACCGACACACAAAACGCCGGCACGCGCTACTTTTCTTCTGACCGACAGACTCTGGAAAACTTTGGCGGTGATGTCATTCTAGCGAGGCAAGGCAAAGCGACATTCTCCATCACGAGAGCTAGCATCCCAAAGGCCGTCACGGTGTATCGCCTCGATGCCAGCGGAAATCGCTTGGACAAACTGGGTGTTACCCTCGATGAAAATGTGATTCACGTCGAATGTCAGATTACCCCGGAAGGCAAGCCGACTACTTTCTATTATGAAGTATTGATCGAAGACCCAAAACCCGTCGCAAAACCTGTGAGTAAAGCAAAGCCATCTGGGAACAAACCATCACGCAAGTAGTGGGCTTTGCTTGCGGCAAATGGTCGTGCGATATTCGCATTTGATGCCGGGAACCTGATGCCTTCGTTTCGGGATACACTACATCGGAGGATGGCATGGGTCTGCTTACTGGCAAAACTGGTTTAATTTACGGAGTCCGGAACGAACGCTCGATGGCCTGGGGATGTGCAAAGAGTGCAGTCCGCGAGGGTGCGTCGCTGATATTGACATATCTGGGCGAACGTGAAGAAAAGGATGTCCGCAAGCTTGCTGACACGCTGGGTGATGCTGTCAAACTGGTCGCTCCATGTGACCTGACAGATGCTTCGCAGGTGGAAGCGCTGCATACGCAGATCGCAGAGCTTACCGACAACCTTGACTTTATGATTCACGCGGTGGCATTTGCCAAGCGGGATGAGCTTTCGGGCAGGTTCTCTAACACCAGTCAGGATGGCTTTGCGCTCGCCATGGATGTCTCGGCATACACATTGGTTGCCGCGAGCCGCGCCGCTGCACCGCTGATGTCCAAGGGTGGCTCGATTATCACGATGACCTACCTTGGTTCAGAGCGTGTAGTCCCGAACTACAACGTAATGGGTGTTGCCAAAGCTGCGCTGGAAGCAACCGTTCGCTACCTTGCGGATGACCTCGGGCCACAGAAGGTTCGTGTCAATGCCGTTTCACCCGGGATGACCCTGACTGCCAGCGCCGTTGGCATCGCCGGCTTCCGCGACATGTACAAGCGAATCCCAGAAGTAGCACCGCTGCGTAAGGCTACCGATCCGGATGAAGTTGGCGACACATGTGCATTCTTTGCGTCCGACCTCAGCCGTGCAATCACCGGTGAAGTCATTCACATCGACTCGGGATGTCACCTGCTCGGTCCCGAACTGGGTGGGAACTAGTCGAAAATCCAAGGCTGCGGGACTTCTCGCAGCCTCGGGTCCCTTCGCAAAGCAATTTTCAGGGTTTGTCCCACGCGAGCAGCAGCAGACACTCGCGGATGCTATTGCCCACGCACTCTCCGATTCAGTCCCATGCCTTGCGGAAGCTGGTACGGGGGTCGGTAAGACGCTTGCTTACTTGGTTCCGCTTCTGCTATGGCTCTCCAAAAACGATGGCACCACAGCCGTCATCTCGACACACACCATCGCCCTGCAAACCCAGCTGGTAGAAAAAGACATTCCCGCTGTGTTGGCTGTTCTTGGACTTGACATCACGTATGCAGTCCTAAAAGGTCGACAAAACTACCTCTGCCATCAGGAAATGGATGTCGCAGCGGCAGACCTCCTCGCAGAAATCGACCCCGGCTTTGTCAAGCTGCAGCAGTGGTCGAAGGAGACAAAAACCGGTGATGTCGCAGACCTTCCATTCGTATTCGGCAACTGGCATGAAGTCAGCAGCCATCCCGACTCCTGCCGGGGAAAAGACTGTCGCTATATCAACAAATGCTTTTTCTATAAAGCCCGCGAGGAAGCTGCAGGCTCCCGCCTCCTCGTTGTAAACCACGCCCTGTTTTTCACGGACCTCAAACTCCGACAGCTCACTGCAAATGCACCAGGGATGAGCTTAATCCCAGACTACGATGCTGTTATCTTTGATGAGGCTCATCATGTAGACGAAACAGCCACCCGAAACTTTGGCGTTGAGTGGACGAGTGGCCGGGTTCCACGGTTACTAAGTCGCTGTAAACGCATTAGTGCCACAAACCCCGCACTCCTGATGGAAATCGAGCAGCTGCATCAACACCTCGTGACCCCACTTGCCATCCAAGGAAACAGAGAGGGTTTTCTCAGTGAGGCTTGGGAAACCGAAGAGGCATCCACAACATTTGCGACGACACGAAACACACTGGTCAAAAACCTTGAACGACTTGGGAAAGACCTGGATGCTATCGCTGAAGCATCCACCACAGGACCAGATCAGGACAGGGCCTACGGCCTCTCAAAAATGGCCACAAGGGCTGCTCGTGAGCTGGAGCAAGCTGCATCCGATGCACCAAAGACATCCGCATTTAACTGGTTCACGGTCAGAGAACCAAGAGGCGCGGCAGCGGCTGTGTCGGTCACGTTCACCGAGACGCCACACTTCATCTCAGATGCCATGGAATCAGCACTCCTTGCACGCACGAAACGCCTGGTATTTGTGTCGGCAACGCTGGCCACACTTGGAAGATTTGATGATGTCCGATTCCGCCTCGGGCTCAACCGTTCGTCCGTCATCGAATGCCGCCAGGGATCTCCGTTTGACTTTGCCGCAAATAGCCTCCTCTACATTCCAAAACACTTACCTTCACCTGATGCATCCAATGAATATGCATCCCGCATGCTGGACATCATGGAGGATCTTGTACGCGCATCCAATGGACGGGCATTTCTTTTGTTTACCAGTCACCGGATGTTGCAGCAGGCAAGGGACCGCTTTGCCGGTACACGCTGGCCTCTGCTCGTTCAGGGAGAAAAGCCAAGTGGACGCTTGCTTGCAGACTTCCGAGTGACACAAAACGCTGTTCTCCTCGGCACGTACAGCTTCTGGGAAGGCGTTGACATTGCAGGAGATGCCCTGTCGCTCGTTGTCATTGATAAGCTTCCATTTGCAATCCCGGATACACCGCCACAGCGTGCGCGGGAACAACGGATAAAGGATGCAGGCGGGGATGCGTTTATGGAATGGTCACTTCCAAGTGCCAGTCTCCGCCTCAAACAAGGTTTTGGCCGCCTTTTGCGCACAGTGACGGACACCGGCGTCGTGGGTATTCTGGACAGCCGCCTGGTAACGAAGCGCTACGGCAGAATGTTACTTAGCGACCTACCTCCAGCTCCAATCACACACACCATAATGGATGTCGAGACCTTCTTTGGAGCTCCTGACCGCTAGTCGGTCCGGCAGTCCACTACGCAACAAAAACGGCGGATTCACAGTGGAATCTTGCACAGCCAGCTCACCGATGAAATGCTTCCCTTTTGAATCAGCGTGCATGTCCAGAACATCTATCGCCGTCAAAAAGTTCAACAAACAACAATATCGACTGCTCACCACGTTCACATACATGTCATTAGGACGCTGGTTGACCGATATCTGTCAGAAAGAAACATTCACTATTGGTAAACCAATTCGACTCCCAAAGGTGTGAAAGAATACCCAATGAGACGCATTTGAGTGCATTCAGATGCTTTGTAATGCTTTAATCAAATTCAAGTAGCAATGACTATCAAATAAAAATAATAGTGTGCTAGCAGGATTTACGGTAGCCTGTAGTGAATACGGGCTCAAATCCAGTAT
The DNA here is from genome assembly GCA_964606305.1 of uncultured Armatimonadia bacterium. Taxonomy (GTDB): domain Bacteria; phylum Armatimonadota; class Armatimonadia; order Armatimonadales; family Armatimonadaceae; genus CAIRTT01. The sequence goes on along the minus strand of CAZSGJ010000052.1, from coordinate 12,342 downwards.
TTCTGGAAGGTCAAGCCAATGGCTGAACTGAAGTCAGACACGATGGAACAAGATCGCGTAAACACGCCCACTCACCCAAGGGGTACTGTGGATGAGCACCACCACGGCATCACCCGTCTTACACGCGCACGCCTGCTGAATCATCAGGAGGAAATGGATCTTGCGCGTAAAGTAAAGCAAGGTGGCAGTGAGGGTCGACGTGCCCAGCACCGCCTTGTGGAATCCAATATGCGGCTGGTTGTTTCGATCGCTAAGGCGTACCGCGCCAGCGGCATCCCGATCGAAGATCTTGTCCAAGAGGGTGCAATCGGTCTGATGACCGCAGCCGAGCGTTACGACCCGGACCGTGGCTTCCGGTTTAGTACATACGCAACGCAATGGATTCGTCAGGCCATTGGACGTGCGGTAGACAATAAGGCGAAAGCTATCCGATTACCAGCTCATGTATCTGAGTCGCTCCGAAAGCTGGACCGTGTGCGTGCAGAGCTACGCCGTGAAACAGGGGATGAGCCCACGAACGAACACATCGCTGAACGCTCTGGACTCTCGGTACGCAAGGTACAGGCACTCCTAAATACAACCCAGGATCCAATTTCCCTCGATCTACCTGTCGGCGATGAGGAAAACACATCCCTTGGTTCCCTCCTTACCGACCGCAATGCTCCTGACCCACAGTCAACACTGCTCGACGTCGAGATGGTACAGGAAGTCGACAATATTCTGAATTGTTTGGATGAACGTGAGCGGCGCGTGATGCGATTGCGTTACGGCTTTGATGATGACGATGCACTAGTTCTGGCGCAAATTGGCGAGCAGCTGAATATTTCCCGGGAACGGGTGCGACAAATCGAACAGCATGCCCTGAAGAAACTTCGAAATGAAGCGAAGAAAGGCCGCCTGCGGGAAATCGTATAGCGGCATCGAATACGTGAACACATGAACCATCCGGGCTACCCGGGTGGTTTTGTTTTTAGAGTCGGCTTGGGCAGTGAGAAGTGAGATTTTTCAGTCCTCTGCGTCGTAACTGTGCCGCGTGAAGCAATCGACACTATTGGGCTCGATCAATCTCAGATACAGGCAAAAAAAAACCCGGCTCAAATCTGAACCGGGAACCGCTCCAACAAGGAGAGGTTAGGAGGACATGCGTATCTAACATACGATTTGATACACAAGGATTGTTCCTCCTTCACTTCAAAATGTTGCAGATACACATTTTGGCATACGAAACTAGTTTTCATCCGCATTGGATGCATCAAAGAGTAAATGCCCCATCCGGCGGCGCTTTGTTTCCATGTACGCGCGATTATGCTCATTCGGCTCGATAGGAAGTGGCACTCTGTCGGTAATCTCCAGACCAAACCCATCAATGCCATCACGCTTTGCCGGATTATTTGTCATTAGAGAAAGACGCTTGAGACCCAAATCAACCAGTATCTGTGCTCCGATGCCGTAGTCCCGTGCATCTGCCGGAAATCCCAATCGTATGTTCGCATCCAGAGTGTCTACACCATCGTCCTGAAGGGCATATGCACGCATCTTATTGACAAGCCCGATGCCTCTTCCTTCCTGTTCGATGTAGAGCAGTACACCACGACCTTCGGAGGAGATTTTTGCCAGTGCTAAATCCAGCTGATCTCCACAGTCGCACCGAAGCGAACCAAGGAGGTCTCCGGTGACACAAGAGCTATGAATGCGGGTCAGGACCGGCTCATCCCCACTGATATCCCCCATGCACAAAGCCAGATATTCGTTGTCGTCGACATCGGAGAGATACGCGTGCGTTGTAAACGTGCCATACAGGGTAGGGAGCTTTGTCGTCGCAATCCTGTGAACGAGCTTTTCCGTTCGCCGTCGGTATGCAATCAGGTCCGCGATCGACACCAATGGCATATCAAGACGCGTAGCCATGTCCGCCAATGCCGGAAGACGAAGCATCTCGCCATCATCCCCCATGATTTCACTGATGACACCGACTGGTTGCAAGCCGCTCAGGCGCATAAAGTCGACTGCAGCTTCCGTGTGTCCAGGACGCTTCAGAACGCCTCCCTGGCGGCTCATCAACGGGTTCACATGCCCCGGCCGATTGAAGTCTTTGGCCGCAGACAGAGGATTAGCCAGCATCCGGATTGTCTGTGCCCGGTCATGTGCGCTGCTTCCAGTCGTCGTTCCCGCAACCGCATCTACCGTCACTGTAAACGCCGTCCGAAGTGACTCCGTGTTCTCCTGAACCATCAGGTCCAGACCTAGCTGTGCGAGACGCTTCTGCTCCATCGGAACGGTGATGATGCCACTGCCCTCACGGGTCATCAGCGTGATCGCTTCGCTTGTGATGAACTCAGCCGCCATCACAAAGTCGCCTTCGTTCTCACGGTCTTCATCATCAACGAGAATAATGATGCCACCGGATCTCAGCGTTGAAATGGCGGTCTCTATCGAAGCAAAGGAAATGTTTGTATCTTCTACCACGTGTCGGTAGCCGCTTCAGTCGCAAATCCAGTGCGAACCAACATATCCATTGAAACCGAGGAAGTCGTATTCGTGCTGGTGGAAAAGCCCATCAATCGCTCGACATACTTGCCAATGATGTCACATTCGATATTCAATGCATCCCCTGCACGTCGTGCAGAAAGGGTTGTGTTATCCCATGTGTGCGGAATAACGCTCACCGAGAAGCTGGAACGACCGGCATCGGCGACGGTAAGCGAGATTCCATCAATGCAGATGCTGCCCTTTTCCACGATGTAGCGCATCAGGTTTGAATCGACATCAACATGTACATGCCAGGCATTGCCAACAGGCCGCATGGATGCAATACGCCCTACACCATCTACGTGACCTTGAACAATATGGCCACCAAACCGGCCATTCGCGATCATCGCACGCTCAAGGTTGACGACATCTCCGACCGCTAGCGAGCCAAGGGTTGTCCTGCGCAGCGTCTCGTATACGGCATCAAAAACAAGCTCAGGGGCATCAATGGACACGACGGTGAGACATACACCATTTACAGCGATGGAATCTCCAAGAGCCACGTCTTCAGAGACGCGTCCGGCAGCGATGCTTAGGCGGACTGACTCGCTCAGTCGGTCGATTCGCGTAACCCTTCCGGTTGTTTCGACTATGCCTGTGAACATCAGTTCTCTGCCTCCCGTCCTTCCCACACAGGCCGCCCTGTGATTCTTACATCTACACCATACCTGTGGACCTGCATCTGCGTCAACTCAATTGCACTGTTCATACGTGTCGCAAGGGGCAGGCCGGAAAGCCCAACCGGTGCATTGCCACCGCCGACCATCTTTGGAGCAACAAACCACTGAACCTCATCCACACACTGGGCACGATAAAACTCAGCTGCCAGAGTACCGCCCGCTTCCAGCAATACAATTCCCATACCGATTTCAGCAAGGAGTGGCAAAATCTTGTCGATCGAGAATAAATCGGAATCAAGAGCAATCACGTGACACCCTTTTTCCGACAATGCATCTCTCTTTGTTTTCGATGCATCCAACATCGTCACAACCACAGTACCCGGCCGGACAATTTTTGAAGTTTCGGGCATGCGGAGCGTACGATCAAACACCACCGGTCGCGGCTGTCGCCCACTTGGTAAATGTACAGACCTTGCAGACAGGTCCGGGTCATCCGCGATGACGGTGCCTACACCGACGATTATGGAGTCTGCTTCCGCGCGTAGCCGATGAACCGCCCGTCGCGCACTTTTACCGGTAATCCACCGGGAGTCGCCACCTTCGCAAGCTGTGTGACCATCCAGCGTTGTGGCTACTTTATGCACAACATACGGGCGTCCCGTAGCCTGAAGGCAGCGGAAACCACGTTGTTGATGGACTGCGATTTCACGCAGCAAACCGACATCAACGTGAATGCCATGTTCGCGCAGCTGTTGAATCCCTTTGCCGGCAGTCCTCGGATCGACGTCTTCACACGCGATAACAATTCGTGAAACACCAGCATCCACACAGCGCTGCCAACACGGAATTCGCATGCGACCATCACGCCCAATAGTATGGCAGCACGGCTCAAGGGTAACGTACAGTGTCGCTCCTCTTTTGGTAATGCGACAGGCATCCAGAGCCATTTGTTCAGCATGAGGCGTACCGGGTCCGTCATGCCAGCCACGTCCGATCACTGAACCATCAAGAACGACAATCGCTCCAACTGGTGGGTTCGGATGCGGACGGCCTTTACGTGCGGTCCGTAGAGCCATCTGCATCCACTTACGGTCAACCGCATCATCAGTCAAGCCGATCCTGCTCCTTGCGTTTTTGCAGCTGGGACTGAAGCTCCTCGGCGACTTTCTGGTTTGCCAAACGTTCCTGACGGCGTACAACGGAGTAACTCTCAAGCGCATCCAAGCCCGCTGCACAAACCAGGCTGAGGGCCAGCATCACGGAAACAAGCAAGATGCTTATCTGGCGGAATGCAATCAGTTTCCTCGGACCATCAAGTGGCAATGAAAAACCGACAAATGCAACGATAATCAGGAGAATCAGGAGGCCAAGTGCTGCGGTCCGGTACAAGCGGGACCGGTTTGACAGCGCTCCATACCCGCTCGGGTAACCCCGCACGGCAAAGATTACGGTCAATACAAAGATGACGGCAAGTGCGATTTGCACGCGTTAGCGCTCCAGTGCCATTGTCAACGCATCTATACCACCAGGGATGCCATCGGCATGACCAAACACACTGGATCCGGCGACCAAAATCGATGCCCCATCCATCACGAGGCCCTTTATGTTGTTTGCATCGACGCCACCATCAACGCTTATACGAAAGTCGTACCCATTTCCATCACGCCACTGTGCCAGTTGGGCGACCTTTTCAGCCGCTGCGGGGATAAACTTCTGGCCACCGAAGCCAGGGTTTACTGTCATCACCAAAACGATGTCCAGTAAGTCACCGACGTGTCCAAGAACGCTGATGGGAGTTGCAGGGTTGATCGCCACGCCGCAGAGCGCTCCAGTCGCACGGATTTGCTGCAAAGTACGATGCAAGTGAACGGTCGCTTCCGCATGAATCGTCAACGCATCCGCCCCGGCATCACGAAATGGTTTGACCCACTTCTCCGGTTCGGCAACCATGAGGTGGACATCAAGGACAGCATCCGGCTCCCGATTTCGCAATGCGTTGACGAGCGGTGGTCCAAACGTTAGGTTTGGCACAAAGTGTCCGTCCATCACATCAATGTGAAGCCAGGTAACCCCTGCTGCGAGGCATCTTCTCGCAGCATCGCCAAAGGCTGAAAAGTCTGCAGCAAGCAATGATGGTGCCAGTTCAACCGCCGTCGTTTGCATTTGTTTACTCGACCTCACCCTTAAGCTGGTCGTTATCAAAGAGGCGTATTTTGCGCTTGGACGTGCGCACTTCGAACTCGACTTTGACCTTCTCTCCTGCTTTATGGGTCTTCTCATAAACCGTACGGTTTTGGTCCTCTTCTTCAACATCGACACGGATATGGTGGTCTGCCCCATCATCCGGGATGTTATAGGGAATACGAAACCAGCGTGGCTTGTCGAGATCAGCTGGTGGAAGCCCGGATGGTGGAGTATCCTGCGGACCAATGCCTCCGGAATTTCCAGTTCCGATGCCGGCTGGGTCAGGCTCATCACCAGCAATCACTTCATCCCCGGCTGACAATACGATATCAATCTTTGTGCCACGTGGTGCTGAGTCAGCTCCGGCTACGCTTTGGTCGATCACCGTGCCCGCTTCTGCAAAGTCACGCTTTTTCGTTGTTCCGCCAAGAGCAAACCCAGCCTCTTCAAGAGAGCGTTTAGACTGCCCAATGGTTTTTCCACGCAAATCGGGCACCGGCAGCATTTCGGGTCCATCGCTGACCCAAATCGCAACAACACTTCCCGGTCGTACTGCCTGTCCTTCGGCCTCCCTCACCTGATAGATGACATCCTTCGGGACATCCGGGTTGTTCTTACGATCAACAATTTCGACTTTGAACCCACGTTCCTCTGCCAGTGCCTGCGCCTCTGCAAGGGACTTGCCCTTGAGGGCGGGCACAAGAATGATCTCAGCCGGCATCAAATAGGGGCGAACGAGCAGCACCACACCGACAATACTGGCAAGGAGCACAAAGGATGCAGCCAGCATTGCCCAAATGCTTGCATTCCTTTGCTTCAGAGCGGTAGCGTTGGCACTGGCGTAGCGGCCATCATCAACATCATCGTCGTCATCCACAACGGTGGTGGAACGTCGTTTAGCCATATCATCACTCCACGCGTCACGCGCGCTGCGCATCCGCTCCTGCGACTGCACAAGCCCATATTGGACACCGGGGCTAGCCACGGCAGGTGATACCTCATCCCCCACGCCATAACCACGCCCGGTTCGTAGACTGTCCCCGACCTGGACCAGCTGCTGATAGAGTACGGAAGACGATGTAAACCGATCCGCCGGGTACTTCTCCAAACACTTCAGAACCAAGTCATCGAGGGGTTTGGGCACTGCGGGATTCTTGATTGATGGCAATACAGGAGCAATCGTTGCATGGCGCATTGCCAGTTCAACTGCATCATCACCGGAAAATGGAAGCTCGCCCGTGAGCGCCTCATAAAGCACCACACCCATTGAATAGATATCGGATGATGGTGTCCAGCTGTGAATCGTCGTCGTTTCCGGAGCAGCATAACGGGCAACACGCAATGCAATACCGGCATCCCGTTGCGCGAGGCGATGCAACGCTGGTGCGCAGGCCCAGCCCGCTAGAACGGCTTTACCATCTAATCCGATGACGATGTTGTCCGGGCGCACTCCCCCATGAACCGCCCCTTGTGCATGAGCCTCCTGAAGTGCAGCGACAACCGGGAGTAATAGATTGATGATCGTCATCGGCATCGGGAGGGCTGATCTTTGGATACGATCCGCCAGATCAACGCCACGTACAAACTGCTCGACAACAAACAGGCCGTGCTCTGGGTCTTCAGCGACATCGAGGATTTGTGCAATGTGATCCGACCTAAGTGAAAGGTGGGTCAGTGCCGATACCTTGACTGCATCAAAGACGTCTGGGTATTCCCGCATAATGGAGCGGAGCAGCTTGACAGAGACCAATGTATTCTGCTGCATATCCCTGGCACGAAAATGCCTGAATAGAGGCGTTGTACCAAAATCATCGAGCAGGTCATAGCGCTCACTCAGAATGCCTAGTGACAGCTGAGGCTGACTTCCATCATCGCGAACCCCATCGTTCATGATTAGCTAATCGTCCCACTACGGCTGCGCAGCCACATCAGTAATATCCTTACAATACCCCCCACCAACATCAATGCATAGATAGCAGTGGCTAATGGCATCGGTATCGCTATTCCCAGATACGGTGAAAAGTAGACAAAGGTTGCAAAAATCATCCAAATGATCAGGATTCCGGAAGCAATCCGTTCAGACATGCTGTCCTCCCTTACATCGATGCTGATGTAGTCCTGCCTTGATCACATCTGCAGAAAGCGTATGCAGCTCCATTTGGCCATAATCCCGTGCGATGATATATCTGGCGACGCCAGCAGCTGCCTTTTTGTCCCGGGATGTCAGTGCAAGTATGGCATCATCCGTGATGTCATCCGGGAGTGTTGTTGGAAGTCCGATAGCCGAGAGTGTATCCAGTAGTGTAGTGAGTATGGCAGGTGGTGTAACCTCTGCAGCGATGCCTATATGACATGCAGAAACCATCCCGATAGCAATTGCTTCGCCATGCTTGAATCGTTGGTATTCGGTGAGCCCCTCAAGTGCATGTCCGATGGTATGTCCAAAGTTTAGAGTAGCCCTTGCTCCGGTTACTTCATGCTCGTCCTCGACTACCACTGCCGCCTTGATTGCACAACTCTTTGTGACGATGTCGATGTACTGCTTTGTTTCATCCGGCAACTTGTTACACAGCGCAAGGATGCTGGGATCTGCAATAATCCCGTATTTGATAACCTCAGCCATACCGGAAATCAATTCCCGCGATGGAAGCGTAGATAGAACAGATGTATCTATCCAGACTGCTGATGGCTGAATGAAGGCGCCAACCAAGTTCTTGCCCTGATTGAAGTCAACCCCTGTCTTACCACCGACGGACGAATCTACCATTGCGAGTAAGGTTGTTGGCACTTGAAGGAACGGAAGTCCTCTTAGGTAAATTGCGGCGACAAAACCCACGATGTCCCCGATTACACCGCCACCAACCGCAACAAGAAGTGTCTTACGATCAACATCCGGAATCTCATACAGCAGCTGTAGGATTTCGAGGACAGTTGCCATGTTTTTGCGGGTTTCTCCGCCTTCAAACGTGATGACGTTGACGCGTAACCCCCTCGCTTCAAGATTAGCGATAGTCCTGGCCAGTGGACCGACAGGACCAAGATCAGCAATCCTGTTCTCGGTGATGACAACCGCTTGGGAAGCCTTACACCCTAGTGAGAGTGAAGTGTCACTGAGCAGACCATCCCCAATGGAGATGATGTAACTCCTACCATCAGTGAAACCGACATCTACCGTTGTCTTCCTACTCACTTCGCCCCATCCCCCGAGCGATATGGAAGTACACATTTTCGTACGATGTCTCCCACAGCGCGATGAACTGGTCGGTCTGATGTGTCAATAATGACATCGGCAATCGACTGGTAGAGCGGTCCTCGAATGGCCAGAATGCGTAGAACCCGTTCGAGTGGATCTTCTTTGGTTTCGAGCAAGGGTCTAGCACCACGCCTACGTTCTGTGCGTGCAACGACAACATCTGGACGTGCCGTCAGCCAGACAACGGCATTATCGGAGCTAAGGTGTGCGCGATTATCATCGCGGAGGATAGCCCCTCCTCCCGTAGCAATCACCTGATTCGCAAGACCTGAAACCTTTGCAATCACCTCATGTTCAATTTCACGAAATGCCTCCTCACCGTGAGTGGCGAAGTACTCAGGAATGGAACCACCAATCCGTGTTTCGATTAGAGAATCGGTGTCTGTAAAACCAAAGTCCAATCGGGATGCCAAGTGCCTACCGATTGTCGTCTTACCGCATCCCATAAATCCTATGAGAACTATGTTGCGCCTGGCATCCCGCAGTGTAACCACGAATGCCTACGCAACCACCGCACCGAACGGCGCAGACATATAGCCATCATAATTACGACGAATCTCTTCCATAGAATCTCCGCCGAACTTCTCAAGAAAGGCTTCCATCAAAACGATCGACACCATGGCCTCCGCAATAACGCCAGCCGCTGGAACCGCGCAAACATCCGAGCGTTCAGCAAATGCCGGTGCAGCCTGTCCGGTTTGCACGTTCACACTTCCAAGCTGTCTCATCAGCGTAGCGATAGGTTTCATCGCGCCACGGATGATCAGAGGCTGTCCATTGGTGATTCCACCTTCCGTGCCTCCCGCACGGTTACTTGGCCTTAGAACATGGCCGGTATCATCTACAGCGAACTCATCGTGAACCTGTGACCCTGGTAAATCAGCTACTCCAAAACCCAGGCCGATTTCCACACCCTTGACGGCATTGATGCTGAGTATGGCCTGACCAAGCCGACCGTCAATACGTTCATCCCAGTGCACATACGATCCAAGACCAATAGGAAGTCCAAAGACGATGACTTCAAAAACACCACCGAGAGTGTCACCACGCCGCTTTGCGTTGTCAATGAGAGCAACCATTTCGGCGGACGCTGTCTCATCAATGCAAGACACTGCACTTTGCGCCGCGCGTTCTCGAATCACACCCGCCGTCAGATCTCCATCGAAGACAGCCTTGACCGACCCGATTTGAACAATGTGTGAAACGACATCGATATCAAAGGCTCGAAGTAATGCCCGGGCTACACCACCGACAGCGACGAGCGTCGCTGTATTTCGGGCACTTGACCGCTCAAGGACATTGCGTAAGTCATCATGGTTATATTTACGCATTCCCACAAAGTCAGCATGGCCAGGACGTGGAACGGTAACCGCAGGCACTGGCTGGACATGTTCATCGAGGGGTTCAACCTGCATTCGCCCAGACCAGTTCATCCAGTCACGATTTCGAACGGACAGCGTCACGGGTGAACCCAATGTCTTTCCAAACCGTACGCCTGCGGTGATTTCAACTGTATCTGTCTCGATTTTCTGCCGTGCACCGCGGCCATATCCGCCTTGTCTTCGGGCGAGGTCAGCATTGATATCTTCAGCAATGATAGACAGTCCAGCGGGTAATCCCTCGATGATTGTCGTCATCAAGGGACCGTGGGATTCTCCAGCGGTCAGGAATCGAAACATAGTTGTTTATATTATCCCAGAGCCACAACAGCATGACGTCATCACATATACATCCGGCCTGAAGCGGATATGCATGGTGCTGTATTCCGACATCGACAATGTCGAGAGTATGTCACGTTATGCCGACCTCTTCTACGCGCATCACCCATCCCAATGACTCGTTATTACGAGTCGCTCTCAGTGCCACAGAGATACAAAAGAAAAAGGCATCTGCGTGAGCAGATGCCTTTCTAACGGACTCGCTGTCCAGCTTAGAGGCTGGTACCACCGGTGGATGAACCTGGATCTTCCAGAATCGTTGGTGTGATGAACACAAGAATCTCTTGACCATTGCTGGACTTGGATTTTTGTGTGAACAGGTTTCCAATGATTGGCAGGTCAGACAAGAACGGAACACGTGTTTCGTTTTTGTCTTCCCGGTTCGTGATAAATCCACCAAGGACCATCGTCTCCCCAGTTTTCAAGCGACGGAATGTCGTCAGGAACTGTGTGCTCGTTTCAAACGATGGCTGTGTACCAACTCCGGGAACAACACGGAACGAAGAAAGCTGAGGTGTCAGGAACATGCTGACCGTGCCATCTCCGTTGATGTGAGGCTGTACCTGAAGGCCAGACTGCACTGGAATCTGCACAGGCAGTGTCTGTGTAAACGAACCGAATGCCGTTACTACCTGTTGGTTGATGAAAATTGTCGTCGTCAGGAACGTCGAAATAGATGCCGGCTGGTTGTTGCTCGTCGTGATCATCGGAGCCTGAAGAATATTGGATGTATTCTTCGTCGCCGCGGCACGCAGAGCGGCAACAGCATTACCGGATGCATAAGCAACAGTAACACTCGGTGCCGCATTGAACGTGGTTGGAGCAATGTTTACATCGAGGTTACCAGCTGGTGTAATTTTCCAGTCGATACCAAAGCCCTGAGCATCGTTGATGTTGACAGTAACGAATTCGGCCTTGATCATGACCTGCTTCGGTGCAACATCAAGGAAACGAACGATTGACTTGAGTTCCTCAATCGCCTGTGGCTCGCCCTGAACGATAAGGGAGTTGTCGCCATCGCCGGAAATCAGGTTTCGGATGCCATCTGGCAGCAGCTGTCCACCCTGACCATTTTGGCCCTGACCAAAGCCGCCGTTTGCACCGCCGCCTAAGCCACCGTTGGCTCCACCACCTTGACCAGCACCACCGCGGCCGCCGCCCATGCCGCCCATGCCGCCGCCCATACCGCCCATGCCGCCACCCATGCCACCGAACCCGCCGCGCTGTCCAGCGACATCTAACGTAGGTTCAGCGGTTGGAGCACCATTGAAGCCGTTCACACCCTGAGGCGTAAACGGATTCAGTCCAGGGGTTGTAGCAAACTGTGCTGGAGCACCACCAAGGGCCTTCGGCGTCAAGTCTGGCATCTTAACGTCATACTTGAACAGCTCAGTGCCCTGTGGGTTGTTCAACAGCTTGACCAAGTCACGGGGGGGAAGATACTTGATGTCGATCTTCGTCCAGATCATCGGAGCACGCTTTACAACAACAGGTGCGTCAATCTTTGGCTCAGCCTTGACTTCGACCTTTGCTGCTGCAGGGCGAATGTATGTGATGCCGTCAGCATCTTCAATCTGACCACCCGCTGCTTCAACGATTGCCTTGAGTGCGCGTTGCAACGGCATTTCATTGATATTCAGCGTGACCTTACTGTACGCACCGGGAACAACGACAACGTTGACTCCAGACTTGCCGGTAAGCGCCGTGATCGCTTCTTCCATACGTGCATCACGCAGCTCGATGGAAACCGTACGTGCGTCAGTCGCAACTTGTGCAACAGACGGAGCACAAAGCATAAACGGAACAGCAGCAGATGCTGCAGCGAGTAACAAACCTTGCCGTCTACGCGGCATTGGATTCAACATTACATGTCCTCCCAACGGATGCGCACGTCTCTCAACGTGCAACCGTGACAGTCGCTAGCATGAGCGACTGTCACGTAAATTCGTAAGCCTAGAAGTTGCGACCGCCACCGAAGCCGCCCATGCCGCCGCCCATGCCGCCCATGCCGCCGCCCATCATGCCGCCGCCCATGCCG
>CAZSGJ010000051.1:7001-19601 GCA_964606305.1 uncultured Armatimonadia bacterium | reverse complement strand
ACGTTTTTGGAGGATGCAACAGCGCGCCTGTCACGCATCCCGGGTGTCTCTGCTGTTGTCCTTGGCGGTTCGCACGCGCGAGGTACAGCCGGGCAGGACTCAGACATCGATATTGCCATTTACTACCATGCGGTTTCCCCACCGGACATTGATGCCATCAGGCAAGTCGCCGCTGAGCTTTCCGGTAATCCAGAGCAACAGATAACGGCAATTTATGAATGGGGACGCTGGGTGAATGGTGGAGGCTGGCTGTCAACGCCCGTTGGAAAAGTAGATATTTTGTACCGGGAAATCGATAAAGTCCGGCAGACGATTGATGACGCCCATATGGGCAAATATGAGCAGGACTACCTCCAGCAGCCAGCATTTGGGTTTTACTCAATCGCATACCTGGAAGAAACGCGCTGCTGTGTTCCCCTCTCCGATCCGGAAAATATTATCGATGAGCTGAAAACGCTGGTTGAGCGGTATCCAGATGCTCTCCGAGCTGCAGTCATAAGGGAACACCTTTGGCTTGCCGAATTTACACTTCAGTGGGCAAAAGGTTTTGTAGCACGCAATGATATTTACGGTTCAGCGGGCTGTTTTTCGCGGATTGGAGCCAGCCTGATACAAGTGCTGTATGCGATCAATGACAGGTATTTCCTGAGTGACAAAGCGGTGATCCTTGATGTCCCAACTTTCGCAAAACAACCAATCAGGTTTATGGCACGCCTTAATGATGTTCTTGGGTACCCCGGACAAACCCAGCACGCACTACAAGAAAGCCTCAACAGGTTGACAGCGCTTTGGCAAGACGTAAAGCTGATGTGCTCCTAAATGTCCATCTGCGATTAGGTTAAACGCTCACTATGCTGGTTGTGCTTCGTTCACAATGTCAATCGATGCTGATTGGTCGCTGTCATCGCCTAACGCCTTTCAGTACCGCAGCAGCCACCACATCAAGATTGCTAAGCTGCCAGTCAATCGTTTCCAAAGTATCTTTGAGGACCTCCGCGTGATCCGGGAGCATCCGACGCAGCAGTATCCCATCCAAAATGCTCTGGTCGTAACTTGCTTCCATCACGTTGTAGGCAAGAGCCGCGCCCGGCAAAGCTTCAATCTCCGCTTGATCCAGAGGAACAACCTTGGTGTATCCGGCGACGAATGCCTCAATACAGTCCATTCTGACCGTGGCGGAGGCCCCTTGGCACCAGCGAAACCGAATCCGACGTGACAAATATTTGGCAATATCCCAAATGCGCGGCCCATTTGGAAGATGATCAAAATCAATAAATCCGATACCCCTGCCTTGCGATAGATGAAGGACATTGTCTGGCGTGAAGTCTCCATGAATAACCTGAAGAGGCAATTTGCTTATCCGTCGTAGTATTTCCCCCCGCACCGATTCAAACCTATGAAGAATGTCATCCGACAAGCGCAGCCCGTTGGTTATGCCGCCTTCTATATCCTCCGTGTAGGAACCAAGAGGCTGCAAAAAACGCGACATCGCTTGATGCAAATATGCTGTTGCACTGCCAACCTCGTACTGAAAGCGAGGGGTGTCTGCCGCTAATCGATGCTCGTGTTCAAAAGCGCGCATCAGCACAAACGAGTCTTCTGTAAGTCCTGCGGTAATCGAACCATCATCAGTCAACAAAAAAGCTGGTACCTGCACACCTTCTTCCAGCAAGTGAATAAGCATTCGATACTCGCTCAAGACTGGAAGGTTACGCCAAGGCCCGAGGCGTTTGAGAAAATAACGTTGGCCATATGCAGACACAACTGACCACAGCTCCCGCACAGTGTCGCCGTCTTCAACCATCGGATTCTGACCGAGAAGCGTCTGCCATTCGGCCAGACACTCCAATAACTGGGACTTCTCAATCGCCATTTTCTGAACCCTCGATTACCTTGTCCAACTCTAGCCTCAGTCGCTGCTGTCGCAGGGTGAACGACTGTGTAGCTTCACGCGTGATGGAGCTATACATCATTGTGCATTTATGGATACGCTCAAAGTGATGTCGGTTACAGTCTACACCTGCTCAGAGGCGACTACGTTAGTGGGGCAGTTCGATGGGCTGGATAGGCAGACGTTGCCACTTGCCCAAGCTCACAGTCGCGATGCCAGGAATCGAACAGTTGGGGGACCTGTACGTAAGAATTCCTCCGTTTCACGACCAGTCCGATGCATTGCAATGACAGACTATGGTGTCAACAGTGTATTGTAACCATGTTGCAAAGTTTGGGTAAGGATGAAAGATAGAGCAATGCAAACGGTATTACCGCTACATGAGGCAACCTTTGGCGAGTACACATTTAGCACCGAGCCAACACGTATAGATACTGAATGGGCCATAGTTGCTCTTCTGGCAACGTATTGGGGCAAGCATCGCACAGCGGACATGATCCGCGAAAGCTTTCGGCACTCTCTTGTGTGCGGGCTCTACAAAGACAATCGGCAAGTCGGCCTAACCCGCATCATCACCGACTATGCGACGTTTGCTTATTTATGCGATGTCTACCTTGATCCGGCAGAGCGTGGAAACAAAGTTGGTACGTGGATGGTCGAACAGACGTTGAGTCTTCCATCGATGCCTCTGCTTCGGCGCTGGGTTCTCTTCACGCAGGATGCGCAGGACCTATATCGCAAATTTGGATTCGAAAATCCGGCTTATCCAGAGCGTGTGATGGAGCGTCATGATGCGTAATATTTCAACGCAGTGACGTCTTGTCACCACGTAACTTTTCCAGTAACCCTGACTGTAAACCTCCTGTAAACCACGTTTTACAGGATAGAGAACGCATAATTTACACTTAATTTACACTTACGTTTCCTGCCAGTTTACGGACCCCTTCCATAGACTGCTCTCGTAATGATTGCCAACACCCGCCCGCTATACCTTGTCCCACATACCGGTGCAGCTGTGACATGGCAGGACAACCACTACGGTGTTCCTGACACAGCACAGTGTGATACGCACTTCAACAGCATTCCGGTTATCACAGTGGTTCCTGCCGGGAGCATCCTCGCATCATCGGCACACACCACTGAGATTCGGTCGATCAGCGCGCTACCCCTCTCTGGAATCAGGGCGCCTGGCTTATTACCGATAGCAAATCGCTACACCCGCAAGGAACTCAGGATGAATACGCTACCCGCTCAATCGCTGCCGTCAGAACCCGTACAGCCATCATTTGCGGAAAACGTCTTCCTCTTGCTGATGCTAGGATAGTCGCGGTTGTTATGTCAGAATCGGTCTGACATGGCAACGCTACCATTGCCACCAATCGGTAACGAGAGCCACTCACACAAGCGCAACTAAGCTATCTTAGGTTGTGCACGCGAGGCTGTAGTCACTGACATACATCCGCACCCGGTCTGCGCATACATCAGAAAACGCCAACTTGGTGCAAAGCATTGGATCGCATCGCCGACGATGAAATCGCGGAACCCCGGTGTGCAATGTACGGCTTGATTTGCACCCACATGATTTACACCAACGCAATGCAACGACCAAGCGTCGTTTCAGCATCATGCATTAATGTTATGTAAACCTCGCACCAGCTATATCAACTGCGGGCACATAATGTAGAATAATTATTACTTAGGGTAGACAGGTTGGATTTCCCCTCACTCGATGCATAAACCATCCATAAGCATATATGGTCCCTTCCAGGCACACGATTCCAATGGCAATCGGGTGGAGCTTGCATCAACCAAAGCCCGCCATATATTCACAGCGTTGATTTTGGCGCATCCGGAACCCGTTCAACGCGATTTGCTATGCCGAACGATTTGGCCGGACAGCTCGGATGAAAGTCGCAAAGTGCGTCTTCGCCAGGAAGTCGGCATTCTCCGGGAGTTCACGGCACGGCTTGAGCGGGATGAAATGCTCATTGTGGAAAAAGGATTCCTTACTCTCAATGTCTCTGAAGTCGACATTGACTGCCTTGAAAGTCGGAAACTCTACTCTGCCTTTGCATCCACTCTCCCGCTCGATGAAAGACTCAACAACCTCAGCGAGCAAATTCGAATACTGGGGCGTGGCCAGATTGCTCCTGATGCACAAAACCTGTTCGAAACCGAACGGAAGCGCAAGTGTACACGGCTGACAACTGCACGCATTGAGCTCACGAAACTCTACATCGATGCTGGTCGCTTACCGGAAGCCCGCAAGATCCTCGATGCCGTGCTGGATGAACATCCGGAAAACGAAATAGCCCAAGCCCTTAATGCCCGCCTCCTTGAAACCCCGCTGCAATTTGCTCAGCAGGATGACACAAATCAGGTCACTCCAAGCCCCGAAATCATCAAAGTTTCGTCTGGGAACTGGCTCAAGCGGACAAACTGGAAAGTGCGCCTCGGATTGGCTGCCGTTGTTTTGGCAGTTATTGTGACCTACGTCTTTCCAACGAAAGTAAACCTGATTTCTCCTACACCAACGATAACTACAAAGACACCACCAATCACTCAAATCATTGCGTATCAACACACACCTGCCCCTGATGAGCTTAATGAGTCTGAGTTCCTGGATGTTGCACGCACGTCCGACGGAATGGCTGCTGTCGCTGGCATTGTGAAAACCAGGACTGAGGACGTTGATGGATTGGTGACACTCCTCGGACCAGACATGAAAGCCAAATGGACCAGAAGGTTTACCAGCTCAAGTCATGACTGTGATCGTCTTGAGAGTGTCCGCTTTGATACCGTCAAGAACGTCTATGCGGGTGGGGAGACATATCTGATTAAGCAGCCAGATCGTAAGGATGGCTGGTACGGCTCGGTTGTTTCGTATGATGCTGACGGCAATCTCCGGTTTAAGGCATTCACCAAGCGACAAATCATCCATGGCTCCGAAGTGAAGCGCCGTATCGTCGCAGATGAGCGTGGCGGTGTTTGGTACTGCACGTCGACTGCAGAGTCGGGCAAGGAACGTATATTTGCCACGCACTTTGACAGTAATGGGCGAATTACAAATGACATCGTCATCAGCGGAGTTCAGGCTAAAGTCCTGGCGTTTAACCGTCACACCCAGGATGAATATGTAATCAGTGCAAATGCAGTCACGAACAAGCCAAAGACTGGCGTGACAGGTCTTGTTGCGTCCTTTAACAATGATGGGCGTATCCTGTGGACGTCCACCGTCGAACCAGCCACTGGGACGTTTACAACCACAAGTGAAATCCTTGCCGTTCAGGATGAGTACCACTTTATTGGTGGACTAACGAACACTCTGGACACAGGTACTAATCAAATAAAACTCGAGCCATCCATAGCCTTCGTCAATGTTCACACGGGGGCTACGTGGCGTGTTTCGTCTATCAAGCCAGATATTCCAAACCCGTATGTTTCCCTGTTCGGTAACTCACGCAGTGGTGAAGTACAAATGGTCGTGAAGGAGTCCCTTGTGGACTCACGTACACCAATCGACTTGTACGTCTTTGACAGCGTTACCGGTGCAATAAAGCAGTCGCATAAGCTAACGCTACCGGATGGGGCATTTCTTACGCAGGTCCGGCGCTATGTCACTAATCCCAAAAATGGTTCGATGCAAGTTATCACTAACACGGCACGTGATACCGGCACGAATCAGTCTCACGCAATTGTCGTATCCACCATCACAAAAGCGGGACAAACCACACACGAAGTCTACAAAAACGTCGACCGTGTGACACTAAACGTGATCAATCAAACCACTGGAGTCGGTCAGGTAGACATGGGAGGTCGCTGGCCAGCCACAGTGTTCTCCCTGCCTTATCCAGACTAGGGCTACGCTGTCCCTGACGTGGTAATCATTGCCCCGACAACCCGGTCAAGGCCTTTTGCGACATTGGGTCCAGCAGCATTAGCGGCCGCTGCAAATGCCCGCCCAGTCTTTGGAGAAACCCACATCACTGCCAACCAGAACGTGTTAGAGCCAGCATGCGTCAACGTCTTTCCACTTGCCCAGCTGCGCTGTGTGACAATCCAACCGCCAGCATAACCGCCATCCACGGAACTTGTCTGCAGCTTTCGTCGAATGTCGGAATGCAGGTAACGACTTAACTCCGTGTGGAGTGCAGCTGAACGCAACCAATCGCCCATCGACAAGTGGATTCGCCCAGCAGAGTTCATCACCGGCGGGTTGTCCATAGTCGTCGGCACATAACCGGCAGCGGTCTGCTGATGACCAAACGCCTTGTCGGGCACACCGAATCCAGCAGACTGCAAAAGATTTGGCCGCGCAATCTGAAGTTGAAACGCCGCCTCATATGGCATCCCGTAAATGAGATCAACCACCGCACCAAGAACCACGTAGCCAACATTTGAATAGACAAACTTCCCCGCACCGAAGGGCTTTGATGCGGAAAGCCACTTGGGATTCAGGACATCCCGGCGCTGCGCCACAAGGTCATTCACCGCCCCGGCGAGACCCCACCATTTTGCATTCCCTGGGAGCCCGGCTTCATGACGCAGAAGGGAATCGATGGTGGTGTTTGCCCATGAGGAACGCTTCCATGTGTCATTCAATGCACCCAATGTCGTCGAAAAGCTCAGCTGACGTTCGGAGACGGCATTTGCGATCAATAGCGCCGTGAATGCCTTTGTGCATGACCCAATATGAATGGCATCACAGTCAAGAAACGGCTCTGTGTCGCCGCTACGACGTACACCGACCGCTTCAACCTTTGGCTGCTCGCCACCAAGTACATAGCCAGCCACAAGACCGGGACAGCTCAGAGTCGTCCGTTCGCGCTCAAGAACATCCACTAGCCACGATAGCTGCAGCGAAGCGGTCCTCAAGAGTTATGCGATAACTTCCTTGATAGGCTCAACATGCTCAACCCCAACCAGCTTCTGGTCAAGGCCACCATAGAAGTAGGACAAGCGATTCGGATCTATTCCAAGTTGATGGAGGATTGTTGCATGCAGCTTCTTGACTGGCACAGGATTACGTCCAACTTCGTGCCCGGTTTCATCTGATTCGCCGTAGGAGATTCCACCCTTTATGCCACCGCCGGCCATCCAGGTAGAGAAACATGTCGCATGATGATCGCGGCCATCACCGGTGCTATGCGGCGTCCGACCGAACTCACCGCCCCAGACAACCAATGTAGTATCCAGAAGCCCACGTTGCTTGAGATCTTTCAGGAGGGCAGCAATTGGCTGGTCCACCTTCTTTGCAAGGCCATTGTGGTTTGCAACAATGCCACCGTGAGCATCCCAGAAGCTGCTGAAGTCTGTATTCGAGCCTCCGGAATAGAGCTGAATATAGCGGACACCCCGCTCTACCATTCGCCGAGCAAGCAGACAGCGCGTTCCAAAGTCTTTGGTTACGGCATTGTTGAGGCCGTACATTTCCTTGATGTGCTCTGGTTCTTTGGAAATGTCGACGACTTCCGGAGCAGAGTTCTGCATTTGATAGGCAAGCTCATAGGATGCAATGCGAGCTGCCAGGTTGGAGTTGTCCCCCCGTGGACGCCGATGTGCATCGTTGAACTGATTCAGCGTATCAATCATGTCACGCTGCATATCCGGCTCAAAACCCTTTGGTCGGTTGAGGTCAAGAATAGGGTCACCTGCCGATCGCAAAACCGTTCCCTGATACACCGCTGGCATGTAACCACTCGACCAGTTCTTCGCCCCGGAAATGGGACCACCGGATGGATCAAGCATCACGACAAACCCTGGAAGATTCTGGTTCACCGTGCCAAGACCATAGTTAACCCATGCGCCCATACTCGGCGACCCCGACAAAATCTTGCCACTGTTCATCTGCAGCATCGCTGAACCATGAATGGGCGAATCAGAAATCATTGATTTGACGATGCACAAGTCATCTGCGCACTGTCCAACGTGCGGAAACAAATCGGAGACGTATGTCCCGGACTTACCATAGGGCTTAAACTTCCACTTCGGCTCCATGAGCGTCACCGTGGATGCCTTGCCGCCATTCCTAAAATTGTTGTAAGAAACCGTCTGCCCTTCGCGGCCGAACAAGCCTGGCTTGTAGTCAAATGTATCGAGCTGGCTTGGCCCTCCGTACATGTAAAGGAAGATGACCGCTTTCGCCTTTGCAGGCATCATCGGTGGCTTCTCGGCAAGTGGTCCCCCGCCGGCCTTTGGAGGTCCTGCAGCATTGGCTTCCTGACCAAAAAAGCCATCCCCAGACAACATCCCGGTCAATGCAAGACCCGTAAATCCAGCGCCAGCCTCCCAGAGAAATTCCCGTCGTGTACGCCCACAAAAGTTCTTGTTGTCCATCATCAGATTCCTTTGGCCGGCCGCTGCAGCACCGCCAACAGCCTAGTCAAGATACACAAACTCATTCAAATTCAGTGCCAAAAGACACAAATACTCTTTTGCCTGCTGCGCAGTAGCACCACGAAGCTCTAAGCGTATTCCAAGAGAAACCAGCTTTGTTACTTCTGACTCCGATGGCGTCCGTTGCGCCACCAGCTCAAGCGCCCGTCTGGCAAAGTCACGGACATCCATATGCCCTTCCTTTGCAATACGCTCCGCCAGTCCTTTACCGGCTTGATTAATGATCGTCGAATTCATCATTGTCAGAGCCTGTGTGGGCTGCGTGGATGCGTAACGCATCGGGGTGGTCCGGTCGGTTTCAGCCAAATCAAAGGCCTCGAGCAGCGGGTAGAGCAACGACCGCTTTACGAATACGTAAATCGACCGTCGGTTCTTTTGCTGTGGCGTGTTACGGTCAGGATACCAATCCTTACCGGGGATGGATTGCCCTTTCAGAACATCTTTATCGATGTCAGGATAAACACTTGGACCGTACATTTCACGATTGAGTAATCCGCTTACGGCGAGGATGCTGTCACGGATTTCCTCGGCTTGCAGGCGACGCATGTCAAACCGATGAAAAAGGTCATTTAGAGCGTCTTTGCGCTGCACATCCGGACGAAGCGCACTGTCCTGCATGTACGTGTTGCTCGTCATGATCAGGCGGTGCATATCCTTGAGGGACCAGCCATTCCAGTCCAATGTTTCAGCCAAATAATCGAGCAGCTCGGGATGCGTTGGCTTATCCCCGGCGAGTCCAAAGTTGTTTGCAGACCGGACGATTCCGCGGCCAAAGTGATACTGCCAAATGCGATTTGCGAGCACCCGCCGGGTCATCACGTTTTCACGCCCGGTGATCCATTGGGCGAGTGCCGTCCTGCGTCCACTCGTTGGAGCACCAGGTGCAGGTTCATCCAGTGGCGGTGTAATTCCACCTGTACAAACCGGATACCCCGGCTCAACTCTTTCGCCTTTGCTGGTGTGTACGCCGCGTATGAGAATATTGGTCTCACGCGGATTTGGTCCGCTCTCCGTTACAACCAGCGCAATGTTCGCAGACGGACGCTTTGTCTGGTTGTCATCGAGCAACTTTTCAATGCTTGTCTGCTCGGCAAGCTCACCAGCAGAGACAAAGCGTTTGAGGTCATAGGCGCGTTGAACGGGCTGACCAAGCGCGCTGGTACTGGCCCAAACCGTCAAAGGTCGCCGGCCAAATCCGGGGAGGCTCCACGCCGCACTGAGTCCCAATGGACTTCCAGCATCACCTTGGACATAGGCAATGCGAATCGTATGCTTGCCAGCAATGAGGTCAAGATCAGCTTTCTTTTCCGCACCTTCTCCATGACTGCCATCGTAGTTGATTACAATATTGCCATCGATATACAGCCTCGATGCATCATCCGAGTCAAGGTAAAACGTCGCCTTGCCTGCTTGCGGCACATTGAGAATTGCATCGTAAACGATAGCGATATTGCCCTTGCCACGGGCAGGAGCGACATCAAAAAGAGCTGGATTCAGAACACCGTTGCCGGTTGGCTTTGCAGCGGAAAAATCAGGGATGTTGTTTCCATTGCTTGCATACGAAACCCACCGTACATCTGAAAGGTCACCATTCGCGATGGCATCCTTATCGCGACGATTGCCATACGCCGCTTGAAGCTCTGCGAGGCGCTTGCGACCGACTTCGCGCCTTGCATCAAATGCGGCAACTTCGGCATCATAGCGGGCCTTCTCTGACAACGTATCAAAGACCGGCTTTTCGTCAGTAGGACCGCCATTCCTAAAATGGTTGATGCCCTGAAAAAACGAGAGGAAGCGATAGTAATCTGCCTGTGGAATCGGATCGATTTTATGGTTGTGACAGCGGGCACAGTCCATGGTGAGGCCAAGGAATGTCTGCCCAACCGTTGTAATCAGATCATCCAAGCCATCGTAACGGGCAAGCTCGGGATCTGTCGGCTCATCATCCCAAATACCGAGCCGGTAAAAACCGGTTGCTGTGAGCTGATCTGCCGTCGGGTTCGGCATTTCATCCCCCGCGAGCTGCTCGCGCATGAACACATCAAAGGGTTTATCTTCGTTAAAGCTCTTGATGACATAGTCTCTGAAGCGAAACGCGTTTGGCTTGGGGTTATCGCGCTCGTACGAGTTTGTTTCCGCAAAGCGCACGAGGTCCAGCCAGTGACGTCCCCACTTCTCTCCGTAGTGCTTACTGGCAAGCAAGCGGTCAATCAGTCGTGAGTACGCATCGGGAGCTGTGTCAGAAACGAAAGCACGGACCTCTTCAGGGGTTGGAGGCAGACCGGTGAGATCGTATGTTGCGCGACGAATCAGCGTCCGCTTATCTGCTGACTTGCTTGGCTTGACACCAGCGGCTTCCATTTTAGCAAGCGTGAAGCGGTCGATTGGATTCGTCGCCCACGCAGCGTCTTTGACTTTTGGGAGAGCCGGAAGGCGGACAGGTTGAAAGGCCCAGTGGGCCTTAATCTGGCTATTGATGTCCCGACGTGCAACAGGCTTTGTCCCTGCTGGCCATGGTGCTCCGCCGGCGACCCAGTCGCGCAACGCTTTTTGCTCAGCAATGGGAATCGGTCCGCTAGGAGGCATTTTGCTCTTACCAGTGTGCGTAACCGCGTTTGCCAGTTTTGCAGCGGTTGATGCATCAATCGCCTGGTCCAGACGAACGCCCCCCATCTTCGAATCACTGCTATGGCACGAAATACAACGTGCAAGTAAGACCGGTCTTACAGATTTTTCAAAGGCAGCGGTCTGGGCTGGCGTTATTGATTTCACTGGAGGCGCAGCAAGAGTTGCACCGATGCAAATGCCTGCGATACCTCCAAGTGCTGCAGTAACGCGCAAAAGATTCCGTCGTTGGAACATGCATCGGAGTATACCTTCAAGGGTCCATCCAGAGGCGTCTGAGACCGTGTGACAACCGTCATTCTAGGGATTACATCAAAGAAATCGGCGGTTGAATCAACTGCATTCAAACCAAGTTTGCTCATTCATCCTGAATTGTTGATGAATCCGGTACCTGAATGCCTGCAACACCGATGAAAACGTATACTCCTACCTGTGAACGCTGACAAAATCGTACATTTCATCGGAATCTGTGGAGCAGGGATGAGCGGTGTCGCCCGCATCCACCAAAAAGCGGGCTGGACGGTGTCTGGCTCAGATGAAGGCTTCTACCCACCGGTGAGTAACCTGATCACGCGTTATCGGATTCCCTGTGCAACTCCGTACGCCGCCGGAAACATTCCTGATGGCGTCACCCGAATCGTAATCGGCCGGCATGCAAAGCTTACACCCGCGGAGTGCCCGGAAGTCGCTGAGGCCTATCGCTTACAGACTGAACACGGTATCGAAGTCCTGTCGTTCCCCGAGGCTCTAGCTACCTTTCTAACTGACACGCATAACATTGTTGTTGCCGGGAGCTTTGGAAAGTCATCCACTACAGCGATGTGTGCGCATGTGCTGCGTATTGTCGGCAAAGACCCAAGCTGGTTTGTCGGAGCGGATTCGATTGACCTCAAGGATAACGGCCATCTGGATGAGTCGAACTTGTTTGTTCTGGAAGGGGATGAATATCCGGCAAAACTCGGTGACTTGACTCCAAAATTCGCCTTCTACAACACCAAGACGTTGCTCCTGACAAGCTGCGAACATGACCACTTCAATGTTTACCCAACTGTAAGCGACTACCTAAAGCCGTTCCGACAGCTGCTTGCGGCGCTGCCATCCGATGGCGCCCTCTTCTGTTGCACAACAGGAGCAAATATCGAGCGCATTATCCAGCAGACGCGACTGGTCCCCATTTGGTATGGCGTGAAGCGGGATGAGCGGACGACCTGGTGGGCTGAGGATGTTCGGTGCACAGAATCCGGGATGCGATTCAAAGTGATGAAGGATGAGCTGTTGCAGTGCGAGGTCGAGCTGCAGGTCCTTGGTGATCACATGGTGGAAAATGCGGTTGGCATTATCGCGATGCTTGCCACGCGCGGTATCGCTGACCCAAAAGCTGTTGCACACGCGCTGTATGCATTCCGCGGAGTCAAGCGTCGTCTTGAGCGCATCAGCCGACGTGAGAGCACACCCGTTTACAACGATTTCGGCAGCTCTCAGGCCAAGCTTCAAGCGGGCATCGACGCGATGCGTCGGGCGTACCCGGATCGCCGCCTTACGGTCATTTTTGAGCCGCATACGTTCTCATTCCGGAATCGGGCTGCGCTCGACTGGTATAAGGAATTGTTCAGAGAGGCCCACCGGGTCATCGTCCTTCCTCCTCCGACCCATGGCGCCGCGACACATGACCAACTGACATGGGAAGA
>CAZSGJ010000051.1:0-6901 GCA_964606305.1 uncultured Armatimonadia bacterium | reverse complement strand
GTCCAGTTGGCGATGGCACTTGGGGCATACCGCGCTCCGGCATCCCGGACGGCACCCGTAATTCGCGACAGCTGAACCACCAGTGCCCGCTCATCATCTGTTGTCAGCACACTTGAGTCAACGCGTTCGGGAACCCCACCCGCCTTGCGGACAATATTGCAGCAGCGGGCATGCATGTACTGGAGGTACACGCCTGTGTTGCCATCAAATGCGAGGATTTTCTCCCAGTCGAAGGCGATGTTTCGCTCGGGTCCCTGGTGGAGATCGAAGTAGATGACCGCTCCAAGTCCGATGGTCTCGGCGACGCGCTCGATGTCATCGGGTTGGGAGACTTCGGACCGACCGGCATCGACCTGCTCCATGATTTTCTCTTTTGCACGGCGTACGGCTTCATCCAGGATTTCATCCGCAAAGATGACATTGCCCTTCCGCGTCTTGAAACGCTCCCCATTTGCCCCGGTAACCATCCCGAACTTTACATGGACAGAGCAGTCCGCAATCTCGGTGTAGCCCATCCGGCGTACAAACTCGAATACCTGCTGGAAGTGAAGACGCTGTTCGGCTCCTACAACATAAATATTCCGCGTAGGGGTGTACGTGTTCCAGCGGTGGATGCATGTTGCAGCATCACGGGTCTGGTACAGCGTTGCGCCATCGGTTTTACGGAGCAAACAGCTTGGATACTTGTCATCAAAGTGCACGGAAACCGCACCGGATTCCTCAACGGTGGCGACCCCATTGGCAATGGCATCTTCTACGAGTGGACCAAGCATCGGTTCAAACCAGGATTCGCCAAGCGCAGTATCGAATTTGATGCCCAGACGCTTATAGATGATGTCGAATTCTGCGAGTGAGATATCGATGAGTTTCTGCCAGATTTCGCGTGCCCAGGTATCTCCTTTTTCGAGCTTCAGGAACCAGGTGCGTGCACGTGTTTTCTTTTCGGGGTCTTCCTCGGATGCCTGATAGTAATCGGCGTACATACGCATCATCGCAGCAACGGGTTCAGCATCCTCCCATGGCGGCGTCGGGCTGTCTTCGATAGCTGCAAGGAGGTAGCCAAACTGGGTTCCCCAGTCACCGAGGTGGTTGTCACCGATG
The DNA here is from genome assembly GCA_964606305.1 of uncultured Armatimonadia bacterium. Lineage (GTDB taxonomy): Bacteria > Armatimonadota > Armatimonadia > Armatimonadales > Armatimonadaceae > CAIRTT01. Next base: position 5,800 of record CAZSGJ010000051.1, on the reverse strand, counting down.
ACGGTGTAGCCGAGTGCCTGATGGATTTTGTAAAGAGCGTGTCCTATGACAGTCGTACGAAGAGAGCCGACATGGAGCTTCTTGGCGATGTTCGGGCTGGAGTACTCGACAATGATTGTTTGACCAGCACCGAGCGACATGTCATGCCCAAATGCATCCGGTGCTGCCTGAATATCAGCGTAGAGCTGGGTAGCGAGTGCACCGGTGTCTACTTTAAAGTTTACGAAACCACCGGCCGCCTCGACCGACCGAAAGAGCGTTCCGGTTGTGTTGATGGCATCAACGATGCGGGATGCCACATCCGGGGCTGGCTGGCCAAGTTCTTTTGCGATGGGAAAGACGGCGAATGCGAGGTCAGCGAGCTCACGCTGCTTTGGCTCTGCAAGCTGGATACTAGTGGCAGGTGCAATCCCTGTCGCCGCGATGAGGTCCCGTGCGCTGCTCCGCAGCAAATCATAAGCATTTGACATAACCGTCTATCTTATCGAACACCCAAACAATCACTTACACGTGTTCATCGGAATTGAAGGCGCATAAATGCCACGGAGTCTGAAATTCCAGTACGAATGAGGACTATCCAGCCCTAATGTTCTGGAACCATTTCAGCCGAATCTTGGTCATAATAAGTAGGTGAACTGTACGGGTGACGGGAACCATTTGCGGGTCCGGGTCGTACAGGATTGTGAGATACACAAATGACAGAATCTGCAAACACGTTGTTTGAGCGACTGATGCGACGGCATCAGCGGCAGGCGTATCATGTCGCCTACCGCTTGACTGGCAACCATGCGGATGCGGAGGATCTCGCACAGGAAGCATTTGTGCGTGCCTTCCGATTCTTTGACACGTACCGCCGTGACCTCCCGTTTGAGAAGTGGCTCTTCAGAATCATCAGCAACCTGTTTGTCGATGACATCCGGCGCCGCTCCCGCATCAAAACTAAGTCCCTCGACGAGACGATGATGATCGATGGTGAAGCTGCGCCAGCGATGGAAATCGCTGACAGCACGCTTTCGCCAGAGCGTCTCGTGTTACATGAGGAGCTGGATGACAAAATTCACTTCGCTTTGAATCAACTGCCTGCGGAGTTCCGTCAGACAGTCATTCTTGCTGATATCGAAGGGAAGTCCTACGAGGAGATTAGTGAGGTGCTTGACTGTAACATTGGTACCGTCCGCAGCCGTCTCCATCGTGGACGAAAGCTGATGCGGAAACATCTGGAAGGCTTTTCGCTGTAATACCCGGTAAGTACCATGTTCAAGTGTCGCAAAATTCAGCCCAAACTCTCTGCATTCATTGATGACGAGCTGCATGACGTTGAACGTGCCGAGGTGGAGGATCACCTTGTGACCTGCGGCAAGTGTCAGAGTGACCTCGAGCAGTTAAACCGAACCAAGTCTTTGCTCAAGCACCTGGGGGCAGCGAAGTGTGACAAAGTCAAGGCTTTGGTTGAACACAGCGCATCTCAGGCAGCGCTTGAATTTTGCTGTAAACCGTTCCGCTTGCGTACGTTTGCTGCTGCGGTTCTCTCGATAGTCATTTTGTGGGCCGGGGCTGACCGCCTCAGCGTGCAGGATAATCATGCCGGGCCGCCTGTGTCGCGTGCAGCGATGGTGCCGCTCTCGATGCCCACATCGGTGGACCAAAGTGTCATCCGCCTCGAGGTTAAACCAAAGTCTGCCGTAGGTGGCGCTCCGGAGAGCTATCCATGTGAACAAGGGCAACCACAGTGCATTGATGTACCCATCAGCAGTGGATCGGCCTTTTTGCCAGTTTCGTATAAACCCGGTAAAGCGATGTCCTTTGGACACGCGATTACTCATTAACTATCAATAGGAGAAACCCAATGCCGAACTTCATCAACGGTCTGCGGCGGATGCCCCTGCCAATCGTGGCAATCAGCTGCTCACTCACGGCCATCGCGATGTTCCTCTCGACTGGCCGGCCTCTCCAGGCGGATGACCCGAAGCGTGCGCAGGCGGAAGATCGTGCCACTGCTAGCGCCCTCGAAAGCGCCTTCATCGATATTGCCGATAATGTCGGACCGGCGACGGTAAGCATTCAGGCTGAAGTTGCTTCTCCCCGAATGGCGGGCATTCCCGGACTGGGTGGAGATGCCGATGGTATTGACCCATTTGAGTTCTTCGGGCAACCACGACGTCAGGGACGGGGACAAAATCAGGATGCTCCTGCTCCGCGCATGGGGACAAGCGTTGGCTCCGGAGTGATCGTTCGCTCTGATGGCTATATCCTCACAAATGACCATGTTGTTGAAGGTGCCAAGGACGGCAAGGTCACGGTAAAGCTATCGGATGGAACCGTACTTAATGGAGTCGTAAAACGCGATTTCCGGTCAGATCTGGCGGTTGTAAAGGTTGAAACTAAGAAACCTCTCCCATCCGTAAAGTTTGCTGACAGTGGACGGTTGCATGTAGGGCAATGGGCCATCGCAATTGGTTCGCCGTTTGGCAAAGAAAACACGATGACAACGGGTATCGTGAGCGCTCTTCACCGCAAGTCGGACATTTCGGATGGCGTTACAGGCCGCTTTTATCCATCGCTTATCCAAACCGATGCTGCAATCAATCGTGGTAACTCCGGTGGTCCACTGTTCAATATCAAGGGTGAGCTTATCGGCATTAATGTCGCCATTTATTCACCCACCGGAACAAGCGTAGGCATCGGCTATGCCATTCCATCCAATACGGCCAAATATGTCTCCGACCAGCTGATTGCCAAAGGGAAGGTTACCCGCGGCTCGCTTGGGCTGGTTCCACAAGACATCACCGCCGATGAGCGCAGCCTTGTTGGCACATCCACCGGAGCCTACGTCAAAGAGGTCGTTGTTGGTGGTCCCGCCGATAAAGGCGGAATTCAGGCTGGCGATGTCATCACAAAGATTGGTGGAACACCCATCGTTGATGAAATCACGCTCCGGGATACCGTAGGTAGCACAGCCCCTGGAAGCAAAGTGGACATCAACTTCCTACGTGATGGCAAAGCGCGCTCTACCGCTGTCATCCTTGGAGAGATCAAGGAAACCCAGCTTGGTCAGGGAACGGCCCCCAGTGGTCCAGGCAAAGTCAAAACGGCTGCTGAGACGTATGGATTTACTGTGACTCCGCTCTCTGATGATGACAAGAAGGAGCGCGGAATCCCAAAGACAACCGTCGGCGTACAGGTTGCAACGGTTGCCAATGGTTCCCCTGCTGATGATGCCGGACTCATCCCAGGTGCTGTCATCACCCATGCAAATGGAACGATATTGAACAGCCCGGCTGATGTAGACGCAGTGCTAAAGGCCAGTCCGCAGACGGTTAGACTTCAAGTAATCGGCGGACGCTCAGAGGCCGCGGGCGGCACAGGGTTGACACGGGGACTGATTGTTCTTCGGCTTCGTTGAGCTTCAACGTCGGTAAACTGTAAACCACAACACCCGCCGGAAAATCTGGCGGGTGTTTTTGTCGGTGGCCAACCAAAGAGCCAATCACTCAAAATAGCACTGGAAACGTCTCAGACCTCGATATCTCCCCTGTTCCGACGGACGATGCGGTCGAGGATAGCCTCGATAAGCGCATCATGGTCCACTGGCCTTGTCTCTATACGAAGCGCCGCAAGCGGTATCGCTGACTTTGGCCATTGATGTCCGAGCTTGACCATGTCTTTTTCCGTCGTAACAACAACGTGCGTCGCTGCCACGTCAGGCCCTGTAAGGAGCGTTTCGATATCGTCTTTGGTATAGGAATGATGGTCTGGAAACTTCACTTCCCGAACCACATTCAGTCCGAGGTCGCGAAGCGTTTGGAAAAACTGGTCAGCGTCCGCTATGGCCGTGACCGCGAGGACACTGAGTCCTTTCATTTCATCCAACGCACCCTGCTGGCCGTCAACGGAAAGCCAACATACGGGTACGTGACTGCTTTGAGTAACCCATGTATCTGTATTGCGGTCCTTAATGTCCTTTGCGAGGGTTGCCACTGACTCTGCGGATGCCTGATCGGAACGTGTCAAAACCACGACATCTGCCTTACTCAAGTGACTTACTGGCTCACGCAGCGGACCACGGGGTAAAACCCAGCCGTTTCCAAAGGGTTGACGTGCATCAACAAGGCAGATTTCAATATCCCGATGCAGCTGCCAATACTGCATGCCATCATCAAGAACGATGACATCCGGCTGAAACTGTGCAATCGCCACATCCCCGCTGTCGCGACGATTACGAGCGACGATGACAGGTGTCCCGGGTAATGACTTAGCGAGATGTAGCGGTTCATCCCCGGCCCATTCCGGGTTATCAACGCGGACGGCCCGAAGATCGGAAACTATCATCACAGGATCAACGGACTCATTCGTGCGGCCATGCCCGCGTGAGAGAATCACTACGCGAAGACCAGACTCGCGAAGAGCGCGTACAAGCCAAAGTGTTGTCGGCGTCTTACCTGTGCCACCGGACACCAGGTTACCTATCGAAATCACGCAGACTGGGAGGATGTGCTGTTGCCGCATCCCAAGCCGATAAGGAAGCAGATAGCACCAAAGCCCAACCCGGTGCAGGACAGCGAGCGGTGTCATGATGGCACGAAGCCATGCGGTGCGTGGGCTGGAATTTGTAAGTTCCCAGCTTTCTTCAATCAGGTCAGTTTTCATACGACTTTCAACGGAGACAAACCGATTGTACAGAATGCGTTGAAGATGCGTGTGTCAGTTGGTGACCAGCATTAATGCTCGGGAAACATACCTCTCACTCACACCAAGATTGGAATCAATGAGGGCTCTTGCGTTTGCACCAAGAGTTGCCCGTTCATCCATTGGTCGTTGAAAAAACGTTTCAATATGCTGGCGAAATGCCGCTGCCGTGCTGACTTCCGTTGCGACACCGTTGCGTAACGCAAGGTTGGCGATATCTTTTTGATTGTCCATATGGGGTCCAAAGCAACATGTGATTCCTTGTGCGAGTGGCTGGAACACAGACTGCCCCCCCCACGGGACCAAGCTTCCACCAATGAACGCGATATCGGCTGCCGCGTATGCTGTTGCCAGTTCACCAAAGGTATCGAGAATCAGTATCCATCCCGTTTCCCCTTGGCTCCGACGTGCTGCATCCGGGCAAAGGGCCAGTATCTCCCCGACGCGCTCGATGTGTCTCTGCGCGATGATGACGTGGAGGTTGGGATAGCGTTTTCGGAGCGCGATGCACTCAGGCAGCAGCTGCGCCTCTTCACTGGTACCACCGGTGCGGTCTTCCCGGGTAGAGCCGAGGATGACAACGGGGGCATCGGCCGGGATGCCATAGGTTGCACGCAGTGCCATGCGCTCATCAATCGTTAGGGCAACGGATGACTCATCGAACTTGGTGTTCCCCACGATGCTGACTTTGTCTGGCGATGCGCCAAGGCGGCGGGCACGGTCGGCATCTTCGGAGGATTGCATCAGCCAGAGGTCAACGCCGTTAATGGCAGGTGAGAGCAAGGCACGAAACCGCAACCATGAGGTTAGCTTTGCATCTGAGAAGCGCCCGTTAATGACTGCAACGGGGATGCCCATTCGCTTAGCCGTTCCGATAAATCCTGGCCAGAGCTCGGCTTCCATCAGGATGATGAGTTTCGGGCTGATAGTCTTTAGCGCTTTGGATGTACACCAGGGGAAGTCAAGTGGAAATTGAATGACTTGATCCACTCCCTCGACTTTCGCTGCGACATCCCTACCGGTCAGCGTCGTGGTGCTGAGAACAATCCATGCATCGGAGCGTGCTTTCCGCAGCTCACGGATAACCGGTTTTGCGGCAACGGTTTCGCCGACA
>CAZSGJ010000050.1:0-19828 GCA_964606305.1 uncultured Armatimonadia bacterium | reverse complement strand
CAATTGTTACCAAATGATCCATTCGTGACCATCGGGGATGGTCGACCCACACGGCAGCATCACGCGACAAACCAGCGAAGCCGAAGCGACCACGAAGCGGGATTTTCGTAACATCCGGCGAGATCGGCACAAACGCGATACATCCACCCGGCGAGCGGAGCATTGACATCAATAAAGTAAGCAAAAACGTATCGATACGCTCGGGCGGCCTCGGCGGTCCGCCCCTACGCGGAGCATTTATAACCCAACCATCAACAATAAATCCTTGACAAGTGACATCGCGATGCCGGGTGGAATGTGAAGCGGGTGTGCCGGGAGCCGGACATTTCAGCCGCCGGGGGTTGCAAATAAGGCAACAATCGGCGTCAAGCAGGGCGGGCACCGTCCACGATGGTCAAAAGCGACCAATTGTTACCAAATGATCCATTCGTGACCATCGGGGATGGTCGACCCACACGGCAGCATCACGCGACAAACCAGCCAAGCCGAACCCAGCACCGAACGGAATCTTCGTATCACCCGGCGAGATCGGCACAAACGCGATACATCCACCCGGCAAGCGAAGCATAGACATCAATAACGGATAAAACCGCCACAAAAATGCCGCTCGGCATCGATACGCGCGGGTGGACTCGGCGGTCCGCCCCTACGAGGAGCATCTGTTTCAAGAATTTGCCATAAACTGAGCACATGCACAAACGCCTGCTGCCAGCAATTATCAACATTAACTCAAATGGCCTCACTCGTAACCTGGTGGAGCAAAATGGCACACTAACAACCAACAAGTTTGTCAATACACGCACAAAGACGACAATCGCCGTTCAATCCGATGAGTTTGCGATAAAGCTTGCAACAGGACAGCTCATCACTGCTCGCGACTACACCACTACAAATGTCGAAACCCCATCCCCTTCGACCACAACCATCCAGTACACGCAGCGCAAAAACCTCCGTTTAAGCACCGATGCACCTGTGAACGTCACCATAACGTTCACCAAAACAGCCGCCGGCATCCAAAAATCCATATACTTCGAACTTCCAACATCCACCACACCGCTGCACGTGGAAGTCGAACGCTTTACAACATCCACACAAGCCGCTCGCGGTGGACGCGGCGAACCCATCGTCATCGGTAACAGCATCGTCCTGCTACCCGAAAATCCCACGATGTTGACACGCCACACGGATGGCAACCAACCCGCCGCATATTCACATCGCTTCGAACGGGTCGGCAACCACAGTTATGTTGACTACGCGGATGCTGACCACGAACCAAAGCCAACACCCGGCCTCACCCGCGCCTTGCACTTTCCAATCACACAACCCGCCACAAACGCACCCGGCTATGTCATCCAAAGCCAAACCATCACGGGAATTGCCATCAAAAGTGGCCTCTCCGCCGAACAAACCGTCCTTCGCTACAGCCGTCCAGCCAGAAACGCACGCGCCCTCACGCATTACAACAACTGGTTTGACCCGGATGGCAAGGACATCCGAGGTGACAACCTCAACAAAACCCTCGCCGCCTTTCAAAAGCCACTCGCGGGGAGCGGAATTACAATCGATGCGATGGTTCCTGACAACGGCTGGCAGGATCGACGCTCCGTCTGGCAACCGGCCAAAAGCCTCTTTCCAAACGGGATGCAAACTATCGAACACCTTGGAAAAAATCTCCGCAAATCCGGCTCCGCACTGGGACTCTGGATTGCTGCAGACAATACGACAAATGACATCGGTTGGGGTACATCCGTGGGATACAAACGTGCCAAAGCAAACCCTTACTTCTCGCAGTACTTTGAACACCACTCCCTCGCACAACCCGAATACAACGCCGCGCTGACAAGCCAGCTCAAAGCCCTCACAGATGCTGGTGCCATCCGCTACTACAAATTCGACTTCAACCACCTCTCAAACACCATCCCAACCGACCGCCATGGCCACGAAGCTGAAATGGATGGGTTTATACGTGCGACACGCTATCCAAAGGAACAAGGCGTTTTTATCAATGCAACGAACTGGACCTGGCATGCTCCTGGCTGGCTCAACCATGCGGATACAGTCTGGCTACTCGCTGGGGATGATGGCTTTAACGCAAACACACCAGAGCTGAGTGGACGGGCACAGGCGACTACGGACCGGGATGTCTATTTCTGGCGGATGTGGGGCGATCCCGCAGACCGACCGTGGTTCCCCATCAGCGCCATCATGACCCACGGGATAATCCGTAACGCCGCAGGACAAATGTCCCTCCCAACCGACACGTACCGCGACTGGTGCGACTACATCCTGATGCACTACAGTCGCGGAACCCTACTCCGCGAGTGGTATCTCTCACCAAAATCCGTCACACCGGATGAATGGAAGGCGCTGATTGCCATCCACAAATGGGCCGACAGCCGGCGAGCGGACCTTATCAACACCGTTTATATCGGTGGCCGACCTGATGAAGGCGTGCCATACGGATTCATCGGCTTTGCCGAACGTGGCAACACTGGCACACTGGTCATCCGAAACCCTGCCCCAATCACAAAAACAATTACATTCAAACTGGATTCCACAACACTTTTCTCGGGAACGCCCGGCCAACCGTGGAGTGGATGTACTGTCTACCCATATACACAGGAGCTGCCATTTGCTTTCACGCCCGGAGAAGACTGTACAGTCACGATTCCAGCTTATGAGACGATGGCGATTGAGCTGCGCCCCGGGGCAGCCCGCGGCCCGATGGTAAAAATGGCTCCCATTGTTCGCATCTCCGATAACCGGAACCCATACATCAAAACGATCAATCTCGCGCCGTTCGCAAGCGGGCAACGTGAGCTCGTGGTGATTGGCTATCCAACGTTGCCGGATATTGAAATCAATGGCAAATCCGTACAGCCGACACGTAAAACCAAGGGTGCAATCAATCAGTTTGCCGGCTACGCAATCGATGGGATGCCTAGTAAAACGGCCCGGATGTGGGAGATGGCGGGCTTCGATGTCACATCGCACACGGGTAAAGAGTTTACTGTTGCCATTCAGGGCAATGAGTCTCCAACCCGATTTGAGGCTCATATGATCGCAGAGCGGCCATTCGGGGATGATTCCAATCGAAAAGTGTCGCCGAAAACATTTCCGGGCGTGCTTCGTGAAGCCACACCTGTCTTTACTGAACAAGCAATTGCCGCTCGCCCCGCAACGCCAGTCGAGGCATCCGATGCCGACCTGGCACAAACGGTATCAGCAAAACTGTCGCTGGATGCGTTTGGCATCAATGCCGGCTATGGGGCAAAACGCATCTTTGTCAACGAAAGACACATCGGTAATCTGCCTGCTTGCGGAGATCAATGGAATGGATTTACCTTTGATGTTCCGCTGACGGCGAACAGTCCTATTCCGCGGCGATGGTCAGTCGTTATCCGATGCGCCAACAATGAGGATAAGTTCAAAATAGGGCATCTGGCTGTCACCCTGAAACTGAAGTCAGGACGTGACATCGTTCTGCGCTCAAAAGCTGTTGCGACCAGCCATCGGGATTGGGCGCACTTTGAAGGCACAGCGTTTACACTGGACGCCGCCACAAAATTGCTAAGCTCGCCCGTCATTGCCCTCGAGCTTGCCTATCCTGCGGCACTGCAAGGAAGTCCTGTAGGGAATGGCTAACAAGACGACATGATGCGTTTCGCTCACACGCCGCCCGTCGCCATCACAGTGCTTCTTGCCATAACTTTGCTTACCGGATGCAATGCAACAAAAGCAACATCCAAGCAAACTTCCCAGCGTGGCTGGTTCCGGGATGTCACAGCACAAACAGATGTCGCTGGTTATACATTTCCCATGCCTGAAGACCGGCCGCTGACGTTGCTGCAGACGATTGGGAATGGCTGTGCGCTGGCGGATTTCAACAATGATGGCAATCTTGACCTCCTCGTCGTTGGTGCGCCCGTTGCTCTCTACATCGGAGATGGCAAGCTGGGCTTCAAGGCATCCAAGGCGGTGCTCCCCGCTACCCCGGTTACGCCCCAGGGGTGCGCGGTCGGCGATATTGACAATGATGGTGACCCCGATGTCTACCTCACCGGTTACCGGACCGGATATTTGTGGCGGAACACAGGTTCTGGCTTTGAGGACATTTCAACAACCAGTGGTATCGCGAAACAACCATGGAGTACATCGGCAGGCTTTGCTGATCTAGATCGCGATGGAAAATTGGATTTGATCATCGCGAACTATGTTGCCTACAATCCGGACAAAGGTACCCGGGAACGGTGTGACTTCCGCAATCCGGATGGTTCAACGGTACTTGGAGCATGTGGCCCGCGCGAATATGTTCCCCTTCAGGCCGCGGTGTATCAAAACATCAACGGTGCTACCTTTAAAGATGTGACAAAGTCAGCCGGAGCGATCACGAATGGTCGTGGCCTCGGAGTGGCTGCTCTCGATGTGTTTCGTTCGGGAAAAGTGAGAGTTGCGATTGCCAATGATGAGAGTGCAGGTGATTTGCTTGCTGTCACATCCACCAGGCCGCTTCGATTGAATAACATAGGCCCGGGATCTGGGACGGCCTATGACATGGATGGCAAGGTCCACGGTGGCATGGGAGTCGACTGGGGAGATTACGACAACGATGGAGCGTTTGACCTGGCCGTAGCCACGTTCGAAACGGAACCTATGAGCCTCTATCACAATGATGGCCCGGACTTGTTTACCGATGTCAGTGTTCCGTCGAATACAGCCTTTCCCACAACATCCCTTGTTACATTTGGATTGCGTATGGTCGACATTGATAATGACGGACTACTGGATATCGTGACAACGAACGGGCATGTTATGGATAATGTCAAAGACATCAAACCCAAGAGTGTCTTCAAACAACCAAATCAGCTTTTGCGAAATGTTTCCGGTAAGCGTTTTGAAGATGCGACATCACTGGCGGGCTCAGACTTCGCCACCCCAATTGTCGGCCGGGGTCTAGCTGCTGGCGATATTAACAATGATGGCAAAGTAGACTTTGCCATCGTGGATGCATTCGGAGGCGTACATGTGTTCCAGAATGCGCATCCAAACAGCGGATCCTGGGTCGGAGTGGAGCTTACGGGGACAACTTCTCCACGGGATGCCACTGGCGCAATCATTACCGTCACATGCGCAGAGAAACGTTATGTACGGCATGCGCACTCTGATGGCTCATATATGTCTGCAAGTGACTCGCGGGTTATCGTGGGACTTGGAAACCTGGCCGGTCAGATAGACATTGAAGTCCTCTGGCCGAGCGGTACCGTTCAGAGGCTAAACAATGTTCAACCGGGACAGTACGTCAAGATCAAAGAACCCGGACGATAACCAACGCTTTTGCATGCCCATGCAGTATGTTTTGCTATGGGAAATCTTTCGGAAATGGCACACTTGGGACGCCGTTTTGCAGTATTTCCAGACGTTTTTCAGCTTCAGGATCACCAGGCTTCAGATGGTTAACGATGGACCATTCGAGGCGGGCTCTGGATGCCATCTTGCGCTTATCGGCTTCCCGTGCAACCTCACGGTGGCGCTCCACATTGCTCAGGTCTGCTCCTGAGCCATTGACTGCGCGCGTGATTCGGTCTTTTTCTTCGACCTGGCGACGTTGTTCCGCCAGCAGTTTTTCACCAGCTGCGCGATCACCGAGACGTATGCGTAGTCGTGCAAGCCGTGGGCGTAGACCTGTTTGTTCCGGCAGCTGCTTGTATGCGGCCTCCATTGCCGTTCTGGCCCCTTTCAGGTCACCCAGATCCTCACGGACTTTGCCAAGGACAAACAACGCCGCCGGTGCCGGTGCAGTCCTAACTCCCTCTTCAAGGGCGATTAGCGTACGTTTCCGCAAACTCTCTGCATTTGCAGGATCACGGTCGGCTTGTTCGAGACTGACCTTGGCCTCAAGTATCCATACTGCAGTATCCTGCGGCCCACTACGTTTGCCTGCTTCATTGTTTGCTGCCCGGGCTTCTTCAAATCTCTCCTGCAGAAGCAGGTTTGCGGCTAACATCCCCCAGCCCGCAGGGTTGTCGCTGTCCATCGAAATCAGTTCCCGATACTCAGTTTCTGCTTGCTTATACTGCCCGGCCGCCTGATAGAAGGTCGCAAGAGCGAGTCTAGGTTCGACCGAATTGGGTGCCAGCTGTTTAATCTTTTTCAGGCGGTCACCCACCTTGGCTGGCCAGTCAAGGTCACTTTCAGTAACCGATAGCACTAGGAGTGCACTGGGCGAATTTGGTCCTAGTTGAACTGCTTGATTTGCAAAGCGCCATGCCAGGTCAACTTCGCCGATAGATCTGCAGACCGTGGCAAGTCGCTCTGACAAGTCTGCACTGTTTACCGATGCCGGTGTCATCCGTCTGATGATGTCAAGCGTGGTCTTGATGTCCTGTTCTGCTATTGCCTGCAGAGCGCGGTTGACCTCAGCTTCAGCTTCAGCAGTCAGGTCGTTGTTACTTGGTAAAGGAAGTACCAGTCGGCTGGGGCCGGAGTCGAGTGTAGCGGCCTCTGGCTTCTTATCCCCGCATCCGCAGAAAACACAGATGGCTGCCGATAGACAGAGCAGGTGAGCGACGTAGAACTTTGTCATCGGGATTACATTCTTCGTAAAAACCAACCCCGGATAACGATTTGCCATCCGGGGTTCAGAATTGTGAAGCAGGTACTACTGACCCGTTGGCGCTGGTGCACCTGGAGCACCGGGCGTCGGGGCACCGCCCATCCCACCCTTCATACCACCTTTTCCACCGGCGGGACCGCCCATGCCGGCAGGAGCATTGGCAAATGGATTTGAGGGACGTTTTGCATCGGCCGGAGCACCACCAGCGGGCTCACCTTTAACAACGGCACCAGTCTCGTTTGGATCTGGCTCATTGGCACATCCAGCAAGCACACCACTCATAGCAGCAACTGCGGCGGCCAGCATTACAAACTTCTTCATGTCATCAAGTCTCCTGAATGAAAAGAGACGCCTTCATAACCGTTGGCTATTTGACGTCTATTCCTGCCACAAATCCGATTCCGGAATAGATGGCCTATCCCGGAATCGATATTGTGCTACTTTAGAAGCGAACTTCCCAGTATGGGAAGTAATACTGATTGCGGCTTGCATCATATGCACAGCTCTCAAGCTGACCATGCTTCATCGCCTTGACATGGCCATCACAGAAGCCAACATTTGCGAATCCACGCTTATTAGGGTTGTTCTGAGGGCTGGATGAGAATCCACCGTAGTTGCGGCTTTCTCCCTTATGGCGGTACCAGGTCCAGCCATCACCACCACCACAAGGACTACCATCAACACCTGCTGGCCAAACAGCACCATTGCCAAGACCGAGGGACTGCTCGCCGGTCCAGCCCCAAGCGGACTCGCCAGTGAACATGATGGTGTCTGCAGGGCGTGCGATAGCGCTTAGCTTGCCACGTGCGGTATCTGTTGCCCAGTCAGCACCCCAGTCAACAACGTTGAGGGAAACTGCCATCTGACCAAGCATCGCCTGGTAAACAGGCTCTTTAGCCTTGCTGTAGGCGCCGCCCCAGTTGATACCGTAGCCACCAGCGACAATCTGTTGCCACTTCGATGCGCCGATTTCAGGGCACTCGCCGATCTTCCAGTTCTTGATGTAAGGCTGAATCACACCAAAGTAGCCAATGGTGGAGTTAGCAATTTGCGCGTTGAGGTCTGCGCCGGGGGCGAGGGTCATGTCTGCCCAGTCAGGAGTCATACAAGGATTCTGACCGTAACCACAGGAACCATTGTTATCCATACGTGGCAGGGTTTCATCGTAGTCCTGCGCGTACATCATGGATGCCAAACCAACCTGCTTGACATTGGAAAGACAGGATGCCTGACGTGCAGCAGCGCGTGCCTGTGCGAACACAGGGAAGAGGATGGCTGCAAGAATCGCGATAATTGCGATAACGACGAGAAGCTCGATGAGCGTAAAGGCGTTGCGTGAACGCGACTTGCTGAATGAAGACTGCATATCTACCTCCGAACCTAAATCTTTGAGGTTGTCCTGGGATTTAAGATAACTCCTAACAATCCCTGAACGGTTTCAAGCAATACTAAATGTAGTTCGTCATGTGCGTCGCTAACCGGACGCATTAGACATAAGCAAAAAAAGTCACGATCACGGGAACAACTGATAGAAACGTATCGTAACGATAGGTGAAAGCAGCTTGAACATGAGCACGTATCCGGAGATGACTCCGGCAAAACGCTAGGCGTAGGACAGTTGTGTCGGAGGCCAAGCGCATTTTGTGCTATCCAGTCCGCAAACCCCTTATTTTTGCTTAGGGGCATAATGTCACGTCTCTGTCATGTTTGCAATATTAATCATATGTTTTTGTACACCTTTAGCGACAGTACGTTGTACAGATTCAAAAATATACAATCGTCTGTGAAAGACGCATCAAACGACCGGTAATCGGCTCTAACATTGGTACGATTACACTGATTTGAAAAGAAACTGCTTATTCCACCTGATTTTGCTGGCTATCATGGCATTCGTAACCATGGTCCCCTTGCGAGCTGCCGCCGAGCCTGTACGGGCATTTGCAATAAAGTTTGATGGAGTTTCCTCGACCGGAGGAAAACAAACATTTCCACTCACCGTTGTACTAACCGTTACGGCAGAGAAAAAACCAAGTGGAGCACTCGCGGTTTATTCGGCAGAAATCAACTTTATGGATGGCAGTCTCGAGGCAACGCGCCTTTTCAGCGCAATGAACCTCTATTCCCTCTCAAAGGAAAAAGTGCCTGCAGTTCTAGACCTTTCGCCCAACACTCAAGGAAAATCAGGCATTTCTTTGGTCATGGAACGCCTTTCGAGCACGACCGCGACTCGCTGGGACATCACCGTGGAAAATGGTGTTGCGACCCTCGAGTCGAAAATCGGGGATGAAAAGCACACCTTTATCGGAAAGCTCCTTCCGTACATCCCACCGGTTGAACAAGGAACACGCATCGCCACGCGGGACATCCTCATTGTTGGCGGTCTGCTGGCTGTGGCTCTGGTTACACTTTTCATCATCAGGGAGCGGATGCTTGCTAAGCGGGCAATGGAGCAGCTCAAGGCTGTCAGTATGGGTGGTTATGATGACTACCTGCATCTACCCGTTGATGATGAAGATGACTTTTTTGTCGCACCGAAGCAAACTCCGGAAACACTGCACGGCTACGAAAGCCTCTCATTGGGCCAAAAAGCATTGCACATCGGTCTCCGAGTCGGAGTCATAGCACTAACGCTGGTCCTCCTTCGTATCGACACACCATGGCTCTTCAATACGCCAAGGGATGCCATCGACAGACCCATTTCTCTGATCATGGATCTTCCGCGCGGATACTGGATGTCGGCCTCTGTTGCAGCCCCATGGCAGATCCTCTCGTTTGCCGCATTGGTAAGCAGTGTCTTCACCTGCCTGCTGATGCCACCTCGGTTGCAGGACAGAGTAACCGTTCGTACGTGGCTTGGTTTTGCCATCGGAAGCATCATCCTCATTCTTGGAACCATTGGGCACGCACCGACCGTTACCTTCTCGGCCCTAACGCTGGTACTCGTTCTAGCAGCACGGTCATCTGGCCACCTGCATGGTAAACGCCTTTTCCCTCTTTCACTCCTGATGGTGCTCTTATGCATCCCCCTTCCCGAATCGCTTCTCTCGAGCTGGCACGGAATGCTGAATATTGCTGCCACGCCATCCACCATCAAGATTCTTCTCGTCGCCGAAGCACTATTGGGAGTCGTTCTCGGAATCCTCATGGGGATTGCTTCTATGAGAAGGATGTACCGCCCAAGAGCCAAGGCAAGTGTAAGTGATGTCCTACTGATTGCAGCTCTTCCTGTGATGGCAACCGTCATCTTCATTGCCACATCACAAGCCAAGCAGGTCCGTGCGCAGGCAAGCTGGATGCCGATTCCGCCTCTTGCAATCGCCAGGTATCGGGCGTCAGAAGTGCCATTTGGTACGCAGTATCGTGAGATGATTGGCAATCCAAAAGGCAATATCTACATCTACAAGCAAGCAAACGCTCCGGAGATTGCATTGACGATTGTTTCCGGTGCGCATCTGGATGCGTATCACGACCCGACCGTATGTATGGCACAGGGTGACTTTACATATGTCGGACAGCTGCCGACCGCTGGAGTAGCAAAGGTCCGACGAATGCTCTTCCGCAGCGTTGCATCACCGGAACGACGCATTGTTATGGACTACTGGGAGCAGGAACAAAGTGGACACATCGAGACGATGTCAAAGATGGGACGTGTTCGTAACTTGCCAAGCCGGATCCTAAAAGGCATCAGACAGGTCATGGGTGGATCTCCCACCGTTATTGTCCGTCTGCATTCCACCTGCACAACCGATGAAGCTTGTAAGTCGATTCAGGAACAGCTGGACACATTTGGCCAAAACATCCAACAAAATCTCAAGTAAGACATTCACTCAGGGAGTACTCTCTAAATGCGCCAACGCCTCTTTGTTACCGCCAAGATTCACCGGGCCACAGTCACCGATGCCAATGCAGACTACAAAGGTTCAATTGCAATTTGCCCGGAGCTGATTGCTGCGGCGGGCCTTATGAAGTTTGAGCTCGTGCATATCAACAATGTCAACAATGGTAACCACTGGGAGACCTATGTCATCCCGGGAGAGCCACAAAGCATTGTTCTGAATGGACCGCCAGCGCACTTGTTTTCACGTGGCGATATCGTTGTCATCAACCGCATCGAGAACATCCCGATCAATGAACTGGATACCGTTACACAGACGGTCATTTACGTGGATGCGGAAAACCGGATCACAAACACAACCTGTACAGCCAGCGGGTAGAAACCAAAAACCGGACAGATTGCTCTGTCCGGTTTTCTGATCGGGGCGACATGATTCGAACATGCGACCTCAACATCCCAAATGTCGCGCGCTACCAACTGCGCTACGCCCCGATAACGAGTGTCATTATACCGACCAGAATGTGCGTTCGCAAAGCATTTTGCGATGTCAATTCTCTGGTGTAAATCATCATTACATTCCGCAAACAGCTACGGGCACTCTGCAGAAGTGTTTCTACGTACCAGGAACGCTCACCATGTCAGTCAGACAGCGCCGAGCAATTGGCCGAACCAACAGAAAACCCTGTCGCATACATACGACAGGGTTCTATCCTGAGTGCTGAACGGTGCTGCGATTATGGCTTCCAGTCAGCGACGAATATATTCGTCTCGTGATCCTTGCCATTGCGGTTAGAGCCCCAGACAAGCTTTTTACCGTCCGGTGAGAACATCGGGAATGAGTCAAACTGCCGCCCAAACGTTACTTGCTCGAGGTTTGTGCCATCAAGGTTGATCAGGTAAAGCTCAAATGTCCTGCGCTTCGGATCGCCCATGTTGGATGCAAATATCAAACGCGATCCATCGGGTGTAAAGTATGGGGCAAAGTTAGCGGCACCATTCCGTGTGACCTGCTTTGCATCTGTGCCATCCGCATTCGCAACCCACAGCTCCATCTGACTTGGACGCACTAAATCCTGTCCAAGGAGACGCTTGTAGTCAGCAATGGCCTCCGGGGTTGATGGCAACCCTGCGCGCCAGACAAGCTTCTTGCTATCCGGGCTGAAAAATGCACCGCCATCGTAGCCAACACGGTTTGTAATCCGTTTGATATCCGTCCCGTCCGGCTTCATGGTGTAAAGCTCAAGGTCACCGTCCATCGTGGATGTAAACACAACGCGCTTGCCATCCGGACTAACCGTAGCTTCGGCGTTGTATCCAACCTTTTTGCCTGGCTCAATCTTCTTGGGGAACAACGGCGTAAGGTTTGTGCCATCCGCATTTGCCTTCCAAATTGCATAGCTTGGGAAAATGGGCCAGACGTAGCCAAGTGAGCGATCCGGGTCTTGAGGGATTTCAGGACCGAAGCCATGCGTGGATGCAAAGATGACCTGCTTGTCTCCCTTGAGGAAGTAGCCGCAGGTGGTCCGTCCGGTTCCATTCGAAACGCGAATGCGATTGGAGCCATCAGCGTTCATGACAAACTGCTGATCTGCCTTGTATGTGTCACCATCATAGCGCTGGAAGATCAGTTTCTTTCCATCGAATGACCAGTAGGCCTCCGCGTTCTGACCTCCAAATGTCAACTGACGGACATTGGACAGGTGCTTTTCCTTCGGATCCAACATCGCTGCAAGCGGTCCATCCCCTGCGGCAGGAGGTTGTACATTTGCAACTGCCGCCACTCCCACTCCAATCAATGCCGTCAACAATGTAACGACGCCAACTCCCAAATTTCGCATCTTCGTTCCTCTCAATGATCTAACGACGGCTCTCCGCAAGCGTAGCCTTCATCGTCAAAATCGTTCCCTTACGGTCGACCTTCAGCTCTACGACATCTCCAGGATTGGCTCCGCCAAGCGCCGCCGTGTATTCCTCGATGCTCCGAATCGTCTTGCCTGCAAAGCCAACCAAAATGTCTCCAGCCTGAAGCCCCGCCTTCTCCGCCGGGCTTCCCGCACGCACGCCGCCAATCAGTACTCCAACAATGCCGGCACCGTATTCGGGGATTGTTCCAAGCGATGCCTTGGCACGCATTGTGGACGAACCGCCCGCAGCAGCCGGAGGCTCACTAAACACAAGTCGCTCCCGGCTATCCGCTACGCGCTCCACGACCCGCGCAGCCAGCTGACTGACCTTGGCAATACCATCAATATCCAGCTTGTCAGCAGTATCACTCGGACGATGATAATCCGCGTGCAGACCGGTGAAGAAAAACGTCACTGGTACCTTGGCTGCCTGGAATGGCTGGTGGTCACTGCCGCCACTCGTTGAATCCTCCAAAACCACATTCAGACCGGACTGGCGTACGAGGGGTGAAACCACCGACTCCCAGCCTGGACTTGTCTTGACACCAATCAGCGATAATCGTCCCTTGTCCTTCATCCGACCAACCATGTCAAGGTTGATCATCGCTACAGTGTCTTTTATCGGGTAAACCGGGCTCTTTACATAGTGCACGGATCCCAGCAGACCCAGCTCTTCTCCTGAAAACGCGATGAATACGACTGTACGCTTTGGCCGGTTCGCAGGAGATGACAATAAGGATGCAATCTCAATCAAAGCGCTGGTGCCGGATGCATTGTCATCGGCGCCGTGATGGATAGCCGGTGCCTTGATGTCTGCAAGCGAGGATGCTCCGCCCATTCCAAGGTGGTCCAGGTGAGCTCCTACGACGACGACTTCCTTGGCCAGCTGCGGGTCCGTACCCGGTAACACACCGATGACATTATGTGTGGTGACCTCAAAGGGCTGCATCGTCAGCGAAAGGCTTCCACGCTCAGGCAGCTTTCCACCCGGTGAAAAAGCTCCTTTCAGCATCACGACAACCGGTAACCCATAGTCAGCAGCAGGACCTTCCACATGGATGCCAAATGCACCATCTGTATTCGTTTCCGCTAGGAGAATCACGCCAACGGCACCTGCATCACGTGCCGCCGCAACCAACCCGGCCTGCTTGATTAATCCAGCATCACTTGGCAGAGGAATGACTGCGATGGCACCCTTTAGGTTTGCACCCGGTGATGCGGCCACCAGATTCGCCGTGATGTTTCCGCTGCCACTTCGGGGATGAACCATCACCGATGCAGCCCCCTTAATTGCACGACCATCCACGCGAACGCTTACCGATCCGACCGGACGGTTTCCCATCGCCACTTTAAACGGCTGCATCCACGAACGGGTACCCACTCCAGGTTGAAGGCCGAGTGCTGCAAACCGGGAAGCCACATGCCCCGCAGCAAGCACATTTCCAGGTTCCCCTGTGCCGCGACCGGCGAGCCGATCGGATGCGAGATAAGTGACATCTGCGCGGATTGACTGCACATCTCCAGAGATAATCCCAAGCATCGCACACAGTACGGACATCACCATAAATCTAATTCCTCCAGCCAGACGATAACGCGTAAACAATAATGCACGGCGTGACTCAGAAAATGCACCTGCAATTCACCCGGTATTGCTCCAACTTACCGCTAATTCACAGACACGTACAAGAAACACCAAGTTTGCCCGAGGTCCATCAAACAATCATTCTTAAGTCCCATGTTACGTTTAGTTAATATTTTTTGTTTATTCGGCACAAAGATTGCACTAGATACACCACGAGGACGGATAACCAATGTTCAACGATGAAAAAACATTACGCCTGCAGGTTTCGTGGCAACGTATCAAAGATCAGGTTGCACCAAGCACTACCGAATATGCGTGGAAGGTTCGCCAGAGGATGGCTTATGACACTAATCCTCTTTGGAACCGTATCAGTGATATCGTTGAAGCCCGCACATTTGCAGCCAACCGTGGAGCAACGACGCTCGATGTGTTGGGGATTTACACATCTAGCGACGACATTGACTGGGAGTCCTTACCCGCTACCTGCTTTTTACGCGGTTCCCAGGAACATTCGACACGCTTGCTGCGCTTCGATGGTCAGTGGTTTTTGTACGGTAATGGAGACGCATTCTGCGACACTGATGGCCGATTTCAGATTACAGACCGAGCCATGCGCTTTGCCATCAGTGATTCCGATGCCAGAACGATTGCCTCCATGTGGCTCGGCACATCAGGGCGAAACGCCGACGGAGACGAGAATGGCTATGTGGTTGCAAGCATTGTCGTAGAGTCGTTTCTCCTTGACCTCAACGGTCAGCAACCAATCAAATACAGGGTTTATTGCTTTGACGGAATACCGGAGCTGATTGAGCTATCATCTCCAATGATCAATCGCCTTGGTGGCTGCGCCTTGTATACCCCGGAGTGGACACGTGTACGGCAATCGGTGCACAGTGGCGTAGCATCGGTCTTCGACTTTAAACGCCCTGATGGTTTTCAGGAAATGGTCCGCGATGCAATGGCGATATCCTCCGGATTCGACCATATCTGCATTGAGTTCATTTCCTCACCCACAGGCCCTGTCACTCACCGGCTGGTTGGTACACCTTACCGGGGACATTCGGGTACACCCAGCCCATGCCCGGATGTCCAACGTTGGCTGGCAACGCTGTGGAATGTGGATACGACCTGGTACAACCACATCCCACGACCACTCCAACCAGAGCTCGTCAGTGAGCCCCTCTGGACTGACGCTGCCTAACATCTATCAGGATGACTTTGGCATTACAGGAAGCCCTGCGACAGCTTGCTCCCAAGACGCAATCAAAC
The DNA here is from genome assembly GCA_964606305.1 of uncultured Armatimonadia bacterium. GTDB lineage: Bacteria > Armatimonadota > Armatimonadia > Armatimonadales > Armatimonadaceae > CAIRTT01. The sequence continues at coordinate 4,625 of CAZSGJ010000050.1, read as the reverse complement.
TGTCCTCAAAGTCATCCTCCACGACTTCGGGTAGCGGCCCATTTCGTTCCATCCAGGCCAGAGTGCGCCGCGTGCCTTCGGCAAAGCTAATAGTCTGCCCCGAATAACCGAGCGCTTTGATTTTGTCATTACTAAATATAGAGGTCCACTGAAAGATCTCACGTAGCCCCCCGGACCAGCCTGGGGCGCAGGTAGCAAGCACATCGGATGGTATGTAAACGGGCCGATACGTTCCGCCGACAACATCAGCAACCGTCTGGTGATAATGGTCCCAGGTATGCCATTCATCGCCAGTGATGTGGAACACTTCACCGAACGCCTTTGGATTTCCAAACGTCGCGAGGAAACCTTGTGCTACGTCATCAACGTGACAAGCTGCCCAAAGCCCGGTTCCATCCCCGGGAACAATCACCTTACGCCCCGCACGCAGCCGAGCAACAAATGGCTCCCATGGTCCAAATGGACGAAGAATGCCGCCTCCTTCGCCGTACGAATGGCTGGGGCGGATAATCGTTATGGGAACACCCTCTTCTGCATGAAGCTTCAGAAGATGCTCTTCAATCGCAGCCTTGTTCCAGCCGTATTGGCCGATGGAGTGATAGGGTTCATTTTCGGTCGTAGGGATGCTCACGGGCCGACCACTGGTGACACAAACAGTGGATGTATGGACAAACTGCCCGAACTTACCTGAGAGGGCACGGAGTGCTGAGAGAGTGTCATCGATGTGATACGCAATCATATCCACGACGACATCAAAGGTTTCACCCTCGAAGGCTGCCTCAAAGCCCGCCCGGTCTTTGCGGTCACCTGTAATCACCCGAACATTTGGGCTGTCACCAAATCGATGCGGCGTGCGCCCACGATTGTGGAGGACAACTTCGTCCCCACGGGCGATCAGCGCCCTTGTGATTGCTGTCGAAATCAATCCGGTTCCGCCAAGTAGTAGAATCTTCATAGTTGGAACATTCATAACACCGCGGGGCAGGATTGGACAAGCCTGATGCTTCGATTTGATTACCATACACATCACCACCGCTGCGGACATGCCGTTGGCAGCATCCACGATTACTGCGAGGCAGCACTTGCACATGGGATGACGACATTCGGTATCAGCGACCATGGCCCGGCATACTGGCTGGATGGCGACCATGCGCAGCCACAAACGCAGATGGCCTGCAGCGCGGTTTCCGGGTATGTGGCTGAAGTCCTGATGGAACGTGAGATCTATGCCGGTCGCATGGATGTCCGTGTTGGACTTGAAGCAGACTGGATTCCAGGACGCGCGGATGATCTGCGTCACATCCTGGACAGCCACCCCTTTGATTACGTTTTAGGAAGCGTTCACTACATTTTGGGGCGCTCAATTTTCGCGCGGACACGCTGGGAAACGGAAGACCCATCCACGGTCTACACTGCCTACTACGAAGAGCTCTGCCGCGCCGCGATGAGCGGTCTGTTCGATATCATGTCCCACCTGACGGCAATCGAAGCATACGGTCCTCCGATTGATCCGACGCTCGCGGGGAGTCTGTACCCGATGGTTGCAGTGGCCATGAAAGAGAGCGGCTGCATCGTTGAGCTAAACACCAGCGGGTATCGTAAACGCCCGCATGATGATGACCCATTTCCAAATCATCGGCTTCTGGCTGAGCTGGTCGCCCATCGTGTGCCACTAACATTCGGCTCTGACTGCCATGCACCGCACGAAGTCGGTTTCGGAGCAGAACGCATATTGGCTGCACTCCAACACTATGGTTTACATCCCGATGGCACCCCACACCGCGTGCACCGCGGAGCAGTTCATACGTTCAGCTATAAGGGCTGATGTTCAACGCTGACAAATAGTTCATTTCAGGCATGAGATAATAATAAAACAATGAATATGTCTGGGTTTGTAGACTTCAGCTGGATGAGCCAGCCATCCGCATGGGTAGGCCTTGTAACACTTGTCGCACTTGAAATCGTGCTTGGTATAGACAACATCGTCTTCCTGACAATCCTGTCCGGCAAGTTACCAAAAGATGACCAACCTCGCGGGCAAAAGCTTGGGATGGTCCTTGCGGTTATTCCACGCCTGGTTCTCCTCCTCGCGATTCCACTGGTCCTCGCGATGAAAGATCCCCTCTTCACGATCCCATTCATCACGGACCCAGGACACAATGCACACGGCAAGGGGCTTGGCTTGTCCCTTCAGGACCTTGTCGTGCTGGTTGGTGGTGTCTTCCTAATTTATAAGGCGACACACGAAATCCACGGCAAGCTTGAGGGTGAGGATGAGCACGCGCCTGGTGCCGGTTTGGGTAAATCAGGCGCAAAATTTTCCGCAGTGATGATCCAGATTATGGTCATCAATCTGGTGTTCAGCCTTGATTCAATCGTAACCGCAATCGGTATCATTCCCCCTGAACAGGTGATGGTCATGATGATCGCTGTCATCATTTCCACCATTATTATGGCCGCAACGGTACGACCTGTCGCAGGCTTTGTAGAGCGTCACCCGACGGTCAAAATGCTTGCGCTTTCGTTCCTGATTCTGATTGGTACCACTCTGGTTGCTGAAGGCTTTCACTTCCATATTCCAAAGGGATATGTGTATTTCGCGATGGCATTTTCGGTGTTTGTTGAGGTCCTCAATCTCAAGGCATCCTCCGGGAAAAAAATCACGCCTGTGCACCTTCATGAGCAGTACCCGGATGTCGATTAGTTACATCTTTTCCAGCAATTGTGCGTGATATAGTAAACGGCGTTATGCCCTCCCCCACGCCTCAATCGGCAACCGGCGGGACCACCGCCAAACAGGTCCGCTATCTCTTCGTCACTGGTGGTGTCGTCAGCTCAATCGGCAAGGGAATCACCTCCGCATCGCTGGGACGCCTGCTACGAAACCGCGGCTTCAAAGTCGCGATGCTGAAGCTTGATCCGTACATCAATGTTGACGCTGGCACGATGAACCCGTACCAGCACGGCGAGTGTTTTGTCACGGATGACGGTGCAGAAACCGACCTTGACCTTGGGCACTACGAGCGATTTGTCGATATCGAGTTGACGCGCGAGGCATCCGTCACAACCGGATCTGTTTATGGCGCTGTCATCCAAAAGGAACGACGCGGTGATTACCTTGGCGGTACCGTCCAGGTTATTCCGCACGTCACCAATGAGATCAAAGACCGGATTATCGGTCTGGGAAAGTCCACCGATGCCGACATCGTCCTTGCGGAAGTAGGAGGCACGGTTGGTGACATCGAGGGGCTTCCGTTCCTCGAGGCGATTCGGCAGATGAAGCGGGATGCGGGCACTGGTAATGTCCTCTACATCCATGTCACCTTGATTCCTGCCGTTGGTCCTTGGGGGGAAGTCAAGACGAAGCCAACGCAGCACTCGGTCATGAGACTACGTGAGGTTGGAATTGCACCCGATGTGCTGGTTTGTAGGACCGGTCGCCCGATCAATAAAGAGCAGAAGGAAAAGATTGCGCTCTTTTGCGATGTCGATGCCGATGCCGTTATCGAAGCTCGGGATGCAGACACAATTTACGAGATTCCACTGGTTTTCGAAGAGGAAGGGTTCTCTGACCTCGTTGTCCGCCGCTTAGGGTTACCCGTCACGGAACCGCACACATCCACGTGGCGGGAAATTGTCGAGCGAATCGTGCATCCCACCAAGGATGTCGAAATCGCAGTCGTTGGCAAATACATTCAAAACGGTGATGCGTACATATCAATCGCGGAGTCACTTGGACATGCGGGCATTCTGCATGATGCACGCGTGCGGCTCCGATGGATTGACTCGGAAGAGATTGAGAGTGTAGCCGATGCTGAGGCCCGTATAGCTGGTTGTAGCGGTCTCGTGGTCTGTCCCGGATTCGGTGCGCGGGGAATAGAAGGCAAAATATCAGCGGTGCAATTCGCTCGTGTAAGTGGTCTGCCTTTCCTCGGAATCTGCCTCGGTATGCAAATGGCAGTGATTGAATATGCGCGAAACGTCTGTGGCCTAACGGGTGCCAATACAACGGAGACGTCTTCGGAAACGCCATATCCGGTTATTGACCTGATGACGGAACAAGCGGATGTAGCCGACAAGGGTGCGACGATGCGCCTTGGCTTGTGGCCATGTACGCTCACTCCAGGGTCCCTGGCGCATTCGGTGTACGGTGCAACGGATATTGCAGAGCGTCATCGGCATCGCTATGAATTCAACAACGCCTACCGTGAGCAGCTAACGGCCGCAGGTCTGCGTTGTAGCGGTGTCAATCCGGATAAGGACTTGGTCGAAATCATCGAAGTGGAAGGGCACCCCTACTTTATTGCATGCCAGTTCCACCCAGAATTCAAATCACGCCCTGACCGTGCGCACCCGTTATTCGCTGGTTTGATTGGTGCTGCGCTCACGCATAAGACGAAGTAGCGACTCGAGCCCTCCGGAATCGGAGGGCTTTTCTGTTGTCTACGGGCGGTTAGCCCGATATCACCCTACCGAGTTTGCAGAATCAAAATTGGGTCCATCGCGGGGTTGTAACCCCAACGCTTTCTGGCGTGTGGCCATAAGTGCTTGATGCTTGTCCTGCTGATCCTTCAGAAGACACACTCAATAATCCCTTTACTAACTGAGAAGCCCCACGAAAAACA
>CAZSGJ010000049.1:0-19945 GCA_964606305.1 uncultured Armatimonadia bacterium | reverse complement strand
TCCGGTGCGACCAACTGGAGAATCGCGACTGCCTCGCGGACGATTTCGGGCCCGATTCCATCTCCGGGCAGCACTGCTACTTTTGCCATCTGCTTACAAATTCCTTAAGAACGAACGCTTCTACCGCTATGCTACGCCTAAATGCGGCCAGCCTGCAGTAGTAGAATAAGCCATATGTCTGAATATCTCTCCGTGATTCGTCGCCCTATTGATTCCGGTTGGCAGGTTGCCCAGCGCCATGCAGGTCCGATTGACCTCATCTCACTGTCAACAGGTGAGTCAGAATGGTATGCGGCGAGCGTACCGGGCTATGTCCACGGCGCATTAGTCTCTGCAGGTGTCATTCAGGATCCCAACTACCGTCTTGGGGAACAAGGCTGCGCGTGGGTTGATGAGGCAGATTGGACGTACCGGTGCTCCATCGATGTAACCCTCGATGAGCTCAATTCGCGAGGTCGGGGACGCCATTTTCTGTGCTTTGAATGTCTGGATACATTTGCGACTGTCTTGGTAAACGGAAAGTTCGTCGGGACCGCAGACAATGCATTTATCCCTCAGCGCTTTGATGTATCCGATGCGCTGATCGCGGGAGAGAACGAAATCCGGGTTGAGTTTTCTTCAGCGCTGGCTAAGGGCCGTGCTCTTTCCGATGCTTACCTTGGAGATGGTTCTTCAGAGCGGGGTCAGCTTCACTACTTCAATTTCGCCCCGCGCGCTTTTGTACGGAAACCTCAGTACATGTTTGGCTGGGATTGGGGACCATCGCTTGTCAGCTGTGGTATCGGTGGCAAGGTACACCTCGTTACAATTCCTGTTGCCGAGTTTATTGACTGGGAGCAAAACTACACATTCACCAGTGGAAACACGGTTGACATCGCTATCACGCTCACCGTTGCCGTATACGATGATTCCGTCCCGATGACTGCTGGAGTGGCACTCTATGCGATGGGCGATAACACACCGGATGCCCCCGTTCCGCAAGTTGCCGGTGTGCACAAAATCGTGCTTCCGATTATCCGAAACCAGGAAGTCGAGCGCTGGAATGTAAGCGGTCTTGGCAAGCAGCGCCGGTACCTTATGAATCTCCGGTTGTGGACGTATGACTCAGTTGGTATGGACCGAATCTTCGTCGATCACGTTGGTAAGTCTGTTGGTTACCGCGAGATTGCAGTTATCCAACAACCGGATGAAGATGGCGCAGGTGCCGGCTTTAACTTCCGTGTCAATGGCCGGGATTTGTTTATTCGAGGCGCCAACTGGATTCCTGATGGTTGTTTCCCGGGAGAGGTAACGGATGCCCGCCTGCGTGAACGCCTTACACAGGCAAGGGATGCCGGGCTGCAAATGCTCCGTGTCTGGGGCGGCGGCCAGTATGAATCTGAGACGTTTTATAACCTCTGTGATGAGCTAGGACTTTTGGTCTGGCAGGACTTTCCTTTTGCATGTTCATCGTATCCGGATGACGATGTCACTTTCGCGCGCAACGTACGTCATGAAGCTACGGTTCAGGTGCGGCGTCTACGCCACCGGGCTTGTCTTGCGATGTGGTGCGGCGGGAATGAAAATCTTGAGCTGAGTCAGGGCAAGTGGTCAGGTGATCGTGCACCTCAACAGTTTTTTGGTGAGCGACTTATTACCGAAATTCTGCCGTCCGTACTCGGTGTAGAAGACCCAACCAGGATGTTCCTTCCTAACTCTCCATTTGGTGATGCGGGAGAAGGCAACGCCCAAAACGAAAACTTTGGGACAGCACATTACTGGAATGTCTGGCATTCGAAGGAGCCTGGTTCGGATGGCGACTGGGTCAACTACCGCAAGAGTATGTGCCGCTTCAGCAGCGAATTTGGGTTTGCTGCTCCCGCAGGACACTCTGCGTGGCGTACGGCAATGGCTCCTGATGACTGGGATGTCAACTCAGCCGTTTCCAAGTGGCATGACAAAACGCGAAAGGGCTACGAAACCTATCTGGGCTTTATCACCCGTCATTTTCCTGAGCCAACAACGTTTGATGACTTGATTTATTACGGTCAGGCGAATCAGGCGCTGGCATTGCAATGCGGTATTGAGCATTGGAGAAGCCTGCGAGGACGTTGCATGGGCACATTATTCTGGCAACTGAATGATTGCTGGCCGACGCACAGCTGGTCAGTCATTGACAGCGCAGGGGCTCCAAAACTCGCTTACTACCAAGTCAAGCGCAGCTGCGCCCCGCGAATCGTGAGCATCGTAAAGGACGGAAATCGCGTCGTTGCTCACATTGTGAACGATACACCAGAGCGTATAGATGCACATATGGAGCTAAGTATACGCACCTTTGATGGCCAGTTGATTGTGGCCGACCGAAGAACGATTGTTGTGGATGCTGATAGTGCATTGCGGGATGCAGCATCGGTGATGCTTCCCGGATTCATCGCTGACTCTCCCGAAGAGGTCTATGCCGAAGCAAAGGTTACATCCGGGAATCAGGTCATCGCTCATTCAGCAAGCCTTCTGGCGGAGCCTAAGAACCTACGTACGGGTCAGGTGAAGCTGAATGTCTCAGTCGATGCGAGCGGAAATGTGTGTATACGAACGGAACGCTTTGCTCCTTTCGTCGTGATTCGTGCCAAGGATGAAACGATGCCCCTCAAGCTGAGTGATAACGGCTTTCACATCTGTCCAGGGGATGTCAAAGTGGTGAGTGTTACGGGCATTGCTCCAGAAAAACTGTTGGATTCCATCGCGATTACTCCATTCGAGCGTTAACACGTTGCAACCAATCGGGGTTTGTGGTTAAGTTTCAGTATTACTTTGCCCGGCAAAGTTATCCTGATATGAGTAAGCGAACCCCTGCCATTCTCCCGGAAGATGTTGATCCTGCTCGCCTTCCCCGGCATATCGCGATTATTTGCGATGGTAATGGCAGGTGGGCGCGTGAGCGCGGGATGCCCAGGCTGCTTGGTCATCACCAAGGCTACCAAAGTGTCCGCGAGATCGTCAGATCTGCAAGTGACTTTGGTATTGGAGCGTTAACCCTGTATGCCTTTTCCACCGAAAACTGGAGTCGCCCAAAGGATGAAACCGATGGCCTGATGTCTCTGTTCATCGAGGGGGCAAAGCGGGAGCTGCTTGAGCTGCACGCAAACAATGTCAGGATGATGTTTAGTGGTGACCTCTCAACCCTCCCTACCGCACTGCAGGCAGAGCTCGACAGACATATCGCGTTGACACAGGCGAATACAGGTCTGGTATTGAATATCTGCCTAAACTATGGTGCACGGGATGAAATTTTGCGTGCGACAAAGCGCGCAGCAGCGCTGGTTGTAAGCGGTGACATCACGATTGATGACATTGATGCGAAAGTCTTTGGCGATGGTCTCTATACGGCTGGCTTACCGGACCCGGATTTACTGGTGCGTACTGCCGGGGACATGCGCATTTCAAACTATCTGCTCTGGCAGATTGCCTATGCAGAGATAGTTGTGGTCGACACCCGGTGGCCAGACTTTAGAACACCTCAGCTTTGTGACACGCTTCGCGAGTTTCAGCGCCGCGACCGCCGCTACGGCGGTGTTGTAAATGTTCGGGGTGCGGCCACACCTTAGGGAGATTTCATCCCAAGTTTTTGGTTCAGTAAACGCAAACCATTTAGTGTAACCAGAAGCGCAGCGCCAACATCAGCAAGCACGGCCATCCATAGGTGTACATTGCCCAGAAGCGCCAATACAAAGAAGACTACTTTGAAGGCAAGTGCTATTGCGATGTTAGCCCATAGGGTGCTTCGAACTGTGCGACTAAGCTGAATAAGCGCTGGCACTAAACGGATATCGGGCCTGATCAAGGCGACATCGGCGATTTCTACGGTAACGGCCGTCGCGGCGGTAGACAATGCCATTCCAATGTTGGACTGTGCCAATGCAGCACTGTCGTTTATTCCGTCTCCAACCATCACCACGACATCTCCGCGCTGTTGTGACTGCTTTACCGCATCCTGCTTCTCAAGCGGGAGCAGCTCTGCACGGACATCCTCAATTCCGAGGCTTACAGCAAGGCTTTTTGCAGCGGCAAGTGTATCGCCAGTCAGCATCGCGGTCTTTATACCGAGGCCATTGCAGTGGACGAGCGTAGCCTGCGCCTCAGGTCGAACTGCATCCTGTACAGCGATAACAGCGAGTGCCTGACGATCCGACATCAGAACAACAGACGTCTTCCCCTCTTCGGCCAACCGGTCCAGGACTACTTCCACATGTTCGCCACACAAATCTTTGTCATGAACAAGACGGTGACTTCCGATGAAGTGCATTTGTCCGCGGACGGATGCAGCAACACCGCGGCCAATCAGGGCTTCAAAGGTATCAAGTTCATCCGGTGTACATTGATGACGTGTTGCGCAGTGGTGGACAATAGCGGCGCCAATGGGATGTTCACTGGGATAGTTGACGCTTGCCGCAAGGTGAAGCGCATCATCGGTGGAAAGGCCATCCACCAACGGAACAATGTCGGTCACGGTGGGCTTCCCGGTCGTCAGTGTGCCGGTTTTGTCAAATGCAACCATGGTTGCCGCCGCTATGCTTTCAAGAATCCTTCCGGAGCGGACAAGAACTCCTGCACGCGCAGCAGCTGTGAGTGCGCTAACAACGGTTACCGGTGTTGAAATAACAAGGGCACAAGGGCAGGCAATGACAAGGAGAACCAGCGCCTTGCTGATCCATGGAACAAACGGTTGCCCCGTTACAAGCGGAACGAGACATCCCAGCACGAACGCCATCATCACAACTGCAGGAGTGTAGATAGCGGCGAAGCGGTCAACAAGTCGCTCTGTGGTTGCACGATCCCCCGCTGCCTCACGCACAGACCTGATCAAACGGTCCATGGTTGTGTTACCCGTTGCAGCAGTCACCTCCATGATGAAGGTGCCCGTTGTATTGGATGTCCCTGCCGAGACTGAATCCCCTGTTGACACGGGCACGGGAATGGGCTCTCCCGTCAGCGCGGATGCATCCACCTCCGAAACCCCTGCGATAATGGTGCCATCCAGAGGAATTATTCCGCCGGGTCGTATGCGGATACGCTCTCCGGTGGCTACAAGATTTGTCGCAACCGTAACGACGGATGTATCAGACTGGATTACCTCACACGTCTGAGGAGCTGATGAAAGTAGCGATTTGATAGCGTTTCCCGCCCGTCGCAGACTGGCTGCCTCGATAGCCTCCGATAGTGCGAACAGGCTCACCGCCATCGCGGCTTCCGGATACTGCCCTATTGCGATGGCTCCTAAAACGGCAATAGAGACGAGGAGGGAGATCGTGATAGTTCGCCCTCGTAGGGCCAGCCAAGCCTTCTTCAGTGTAGGGGGAAAGGTCAATACGACCGCACAGCCGGATGCGATGGCGATATGTAGCGGGGTAATTCCGGCAAACCCCGGGTTTGCCTCGTGGATCCACTCCAGAGTTTCGGCTATGGCTCCAAACGCAACGCTGGTCCCGACTAACCAGAATGTCGATGTGGTTTTTCCTGACACAGCCATATCGGCAACCGAGACCTGTCGCGGCTCCATCCCGATATCCGTAAGGCGTGCTTCGATTTGCGCAGCATCAGTCCGGTGCCGCACCGTAAGCACCCTATCAACAAAATCAAATGCAAGATCGTCAATACCATCCATGGTCCTAAGGGATTTACGAATCAGATTCGCTTCAACAGGACAATCCATGGCATCCATATGCCATTGATGTGTTTGCGTCGGTCTTGTTTGGTTGGATGGGATAGACACAGAGGGAATACTACCCATTCACTGGTCTTATTGCAAACAGAATGGCAGTTATTGCAAAAACCAATGGTCACTCGACATGACCAAGAAAGGCTTGATCATCAACGGTGTTGGTGGATGTCAGACGATGGAATCGTTTTGGTTGACACCATCGAAAAGATGTGCAATTGAGCATCGTTTTTAAAGATGATACATTTTGATTCCAGTCAATGAGGACAGGAGGACGGCACTGTCGCCGGAAAAATGTAGAACGCCGGTTTCGTGCCGGTGTGGAAACCGGATTTGACGCAGTGACTGAGAACCATCTAACGCAGCTGACTAATGGAATGTACGAGCCCGCAACGGAGCACGACGCCTGTGGCGTCGGATTTGTTGCACAAATGCGTGGCGAAGCATCCCACGCGATTCTCAGTATGGGTCTGCAAATCCTAGAAAACCTCGTCCACCGGGGCGCCTGCGGCTGCGATCCCGAGACCGGTGATGGTGCGGGCATTTTGCTCCAACTTCCAGATTCGTTCTTCCGCAATGTAATGGGCATCCCGCTTCCAGAGCGCGGTAGCTATGGTGTCGCGATGGTGTTTCTTCCACGCAATGCTGACCACCGTGCCCAATGCGAGCGAACCATCACAAGTGTCGTGCGTCAGGAAGGTCAAATTCTACTTGGCTGGCGTGATGTCCCGGTAGATTCATCCGCAATCGGTCCGCAGGCACGCGAGACTGAACCGCTGATCCGCCAGTGCTTTATCGGTCGTGGTTCAACGACTCCATCCGAGAGCTTTGAACGAAAACTCTATGTGATCCGCAAGCAAGTCGAGTCGCTGATTGCCGGCGCCTGCGGGATTCCAAATCCGCGCGAGTTTTACCTCGCCAGCCTGTCATCACAGACGATTGTTTACAAGGGCTTGTTGCTGCCACATCAGATGCGGGCTTACTTCAGTGACCTAGCTGATGAGCGAATGGAAACGGCTATCGCATTGGTTCACCAGCGCTTCTCCACGAATACATTCCCGTCGTGGCCGCTGGCGCATCCGTTCCGCTACGTTGCTCACAACGGCGAAATCAACACCATCAATGGCAACCGAAACTGGATGCGTGCGCGTGAGGCGGGCATGGTTTCATCGGTTTTTGGCGATGATATGCGAAAGATTTCTCCGCTTGTCAGCCGTGAAGGTAGCGATTCAGCAACGCTGGATCAGGCTGTCGAGCTCCTGGTCCAGGGTGGTCGGAGTCTGGCGCATTCCATGATGCTCCTTATTCCTGAGGCATGGTCAGGTAATGCTCTCATGGACCCCGCACGACGCTCTTTCTATGAATACGGCGCATGTCTGGTAGAGCCATGGGATGGCCCCGCAGCGGTTGCATTCACCGATGGCAAGCAGATTGGTGCTGTTCTGGACCGTAATGGACTGCGTCCCGCGCGGTACACGATCACAACGGATGGTCTGGTGGTCCTCGCAAGTGAAACGGGCGTAATTGAGTTTGACACAGAACGCATTCAGGAACGCGGCCGTTTGCAACCAGGCAAGATCTTCCTCGTCGATACGGAGCTTGGCAGGATTCGCAGTGATGCGGAAGTCAAGGCTGAGATTTGTTCGCTGCATCCGTATGGCGCATGGCTGGATGAACACCGTGTCGAGCTTGGTGCTCTGCCAACGCCGGAAATGGGTCCGCAGGAGCCGCATGAGTCGTTACGTGCACATCAGCGAGCCTTTGGCTACACCAGCGAAGATGTCAGAATGTTGCTGACTCCCGTTGCGATGAACGGCGAGGAGCCACTTGGCTCCATGGGAACGGATACTCCACTGGCCGTGTTGTCGCACCGCCCTCAATCGATGTTCTCGTACTTTAAGCAGCTGTTTGCACAGGTCACCAACCCGCCTATCGACCCAATCCGCGAATCGCTTGTCATGGATCTTGCAGATTACATCGGCACCGATGGTTCGTTCCTGGAAGATGTCCCTGAAAATGCACACCAGCTGAAGATTGAGAGCCCAATACTTCTGAATACGGACCTCGAGAAGCTTCGTCGCTTCGATGATGTCCGCCTCAAAAATCTTCGAACGGTGACTTTGCCAGCTGTTTTCGATGTAAACAAGCCTCATGGCGAACTGGAGCGTGCGGTCGAGTGGCTTTGCCGTAAAGCCAGTGACCTGATTGAGGATGGCGTCAGCGTAATCGTTATTTCGGACCGCTCTGTAGACAAAGACCATGCACCGGTTCCATCCCTGTTGGCCATCTCTGCGGTTCACCATCACCTGATCCGCGAAGGTACACGTACCAAGGCAGCATTGGTCCTGGAGTCTGGTGAAGCCCGTGAAGTTCATCACTTTGCCTGTCTGCTCGGGTACGGTGCAAGTGCAATCAATCCCTATCTGGCTTTTGATACGTTTGCTGACCTGATTCAGGAAGGCGTGATTACATCAATCACTGCCCAGAAGGCGAATAATAACTTCATCAAAGGCATCAATAAGGGATTGCTTAAGGTGATGTCTAAGATGGGAATCTCCACTATTCCCAGCTACCGTGGAGCGCAGATTTTCGAGGCAGTTGGAATCGCATCCAGTGTCGTCGAGAAGTACTTCTCCGGTACGCCAAGTCGTATTGAAGGTGTAACGCTTGATGACATCGAGCGCGAGGTAAGAAGCCTCCACGACAGTGCCTATCCAAAAGATGGAGTCAGTGGTGACTTTGAGCTTGACCCAGGTGGACAATATCAATGGCGCCGTTTCGGCGAGTCCCACGCAATCAATCCAGAGTCGGTTGAAAAGCTGCAGAAGGCCGTTCGCAATGACGATACGGAAAAGGGTTATGCGACATTCAGGGAATTCAGTCAGGCGATAAATGAGTCGCCTGAGCGTGCAAGCACAATTCGCGGGTTGTTGCGCTTTGTCCCGGGCACGCCTGTAGAGATCGAAGAAGTCGAGCCAGCAGCTAATATCGTAAAGCGCTTTGCAACGGGAGCGATGAGCCTTGGTTCCATCTCGAGGGAATCTCACGAAGGCCTTGCCATCGCGATGAACTTCCTCAAGGCGAAGTCGAACACAGGCGAAGGTGGCGAGGATCCCGAGCGCTTCACAGACAATCGTCGGTCTTCCATTAAACAGATTGCCAGCGGTCGTTTTGGTGTGACGACGCATTACCTCGTCAATGCCGATGAGCTCCAGATCAAAATGGCGCAGGGCGCAAAGCCTGGTGAAGGTGGCCAGCTTCCCGGCTACAAGGTGGATGACTACATCGGACGAATCCGCCACACCACCCCAGGGGTAACTCTGGTTTCTCCTCCCCCACACCACGACATCTACAGCATCGAAGATATTGCGCAGTTGATCTTCGACCTGAAGAACGTCAACCCAAGTGCACGGATAAGCGTCAAGCTGGTCAGTGAGGTTGGCGTAGGTACGGTTGCAGCAGGTGTTGCAAAAGCGCATGCTGACCACATTTTGATTTCCGGCTACGAGGGTGGAACGGGTGCAAGTCCGCTGTCGTCCATCAAGCACGCGGGTATCCCGTGGGAGCTTGGCCTTGCGGAAACACAGCAGGTTCTTGTGGCAAATCAGCTGCGCGGGCGTGTTGTCCTGCAGGCGGATGGCCAAATGAAGACCGGACGTGATGTCGTAGTCGCGGCGTTGCTTGGTGCCGAAGAATATGGCTTCTCGACGGCTCCGCTGGTTGCGCAAGGCTGCATTATGATGCGTGTCTGCCATCTAGGAACATGTCCTGTTGGAATTGCCACTCAGGATCCGATTCTGCGCAAGAAGTTTGCCGGCAAGCCAGAACACGTCATCAACTACTTCTTCTTCGTCGCCGAGGAAGTTCGCCAGATCATGGCTGAACTTGGTTTCAGAACTGTGGATGAAATGATTGGGCGGTCTGACCGCCTGGAAGCATCCGATGCCGTCCGCCACTGGAAGAGCCGAGGCGTCGACCTTTCACGGTTGTTGCTCCGCGTAGCTCCAAAGGGCGTTGCTACACGGTGTCTCGAAACGCAGGATCACGGTCTCGAGGGCGCACTCGACTACCACCTGATAATGCTCGCAAAGCCCGCGCTTGAGCACGGACGCCCCGTCGCCATGACCATTCCTATACACAACCACAACCGCTCGTGTGGAACGATGTTGAGTGGCGAGGTCGCTAAGCGCTTTGGAGTGGATGGCCTTCCAGAATCAACTATTCACATTAAGTTCTATGGCTCGGCTGGCCAGAGCTTTGGTGCATTCCTTGCACCCGGAATGACGCTTGAACTTCATGGTGATGCAAACGATTACCTTGGTAAGGGAATGTCGGGCGGGCGGATTGTCGTTCGGCCTGGAGACAATGCGCGCTATAAGGCACACGAGAATGTCATCGCCGGCAATACATTGCTCTATGGAGCGACCAAGGGTGAAGCATTCCTTTCAGGTGTTGTTGGTGAGCGATTTGCGGTACGTAACTCCGGAGCCACAGCCGTTGTCGAGGGAGTTGGTGACCACGGCTGCGAGTATATGACGGGTGGAACCGTTGTTGTGCTCGGAACCACAGGACGCAACTTCGGTGCGGGCATGAGTGGTGGCTATGCGTATGTCTGGGATGTCGACGGTCGGTTTGAGCAGCGCCTCAACCCGAACTCAAATCTCGAGCTATCCTGGGGGATGCCGATAGAGGACCTCGAACACATTCATAGCCTGATTGTTCGCCATGTTGAACTTACAGGTTCTGAGCGAGGACGTATGATTCTTCAAAACTGGGAAGATGAAAAACGTCGCTTTGCCAAGGTTGTCAGCGAAGAGTACAAAGCGCTCCTCGCAAGACGCGCCGAACAAGCTGCAATAGCGGCTCAGGCATAACGTGCATCAATGATTAAAAACACCTCGCCCCGTTTCTTCAGGGTCGAGGTGTTATCTTTTGTCTGACTTGCGCCACATCCAATTGATTCGCGTTGCAGCACCACTAATGCGGTAGCTCGAAGATACGTTCACTGAACGATTACCAATGCTTACCCGATAAATCTCCATGCCTTGCGGGGCTGGGAGCACAACATCGGCGGATGTATTCCCTGGTAACGTCACAGAGAGTTCGCCATCTGTGGCATTTTGTTTAAAATCAACGGTCACGCAACCACGTATGGTTGGTACTTTTGCCCGAAATGAAACAAGGTCCGCCGGCTGGGGCGCGATGCAAATCGTTTCTGACCCCGGAGCCGTTGGCCAAACTCCTACAATCCATCGTGGAATAAGATTGGCGGGGGCAGCTCCCCATGCATGGTTCCAATCCTGATTGGGCTTGTAGCGTGTGTCCCAAGCCTCTAGCGCGATTGTCGTTCCCACATCGTAGACCATATGCCCCCAGGAACGGTCAGCACGACTGGCGAGCAGTCTGAGTGCATCAGATGCTCTTCCAGCACGATAAAGTCCGTCTACAAGGAACTGGGCACCGTACACAGAGCAAGCCATCCCCCTCCCCGCGACGTAATCCGCTACCTTACCCACCCATTGGTCTGGAACCAGGCCAAGTGCTAACGGAAACATGTTTGCGTGTAAACCGGCGTGTTTGCTTCCGATGCCATCCGTGTAACGCTCCAAGACCGGGTCAAAGCACTTTTGCTGAAATGTTTGATAGGTTCGCTCAAACGTTTCCGTGAGCTCTGCTGCTTTGATATCGTAGCCAATCGCTTTGTACATACATCCCAGATCTCTGAGTGCCGCAAGATAGAACGCATTGATAATCGTACTCACGGGCATCAGTTCAACATTGTCACGCTCACCTTGTGGCCAGTCGACGATGTCACGAATTGGCTCATTCCGAAAGATTGATTTCAGGATGCTCTTACTTGGAGGCGGACTTGTCGTTGAAATGAGGCCATCGGGTCCCGCCAAAGCTTGAAGCGACTTTGCATCAAGCGTCCTGATGTGCTGTCTGATTGACGCGATATCCCCCGTATGGAGATAATCCTGCCAGGCCATGAGAACACTGAACAAAATCCACTCCGTCGGCCATGTGGGTTCCAGCATCAGCAACTCGTGGGTATGCCGTGCTGTTGCATAGGAGCGATCAACGCAATAATGCCCAAGCATATTAATGTAGGCATCCGCTTCGTACGGAAGCCGCTCGCGGTCTCCATCCACGTATACGCCACAGAACGATGTCGCTTCCATCGTGTCCTTGCACAGCTGCCAAACCCGATTGAGGGTTTCATCGGATGATGTAAAGGATGACGTATGACGGTCGAATGGAACTGTAATACTGCTGCGCGTAATCGTGATCAGTTCAGATGTCGCCGTCTCAACTTCGACGTAGCGAAAAGGCATGACTGGGCCAATCTGTGGCGGCATCCGGCGGGAATCCTTGGCTGTCAGGCGGAGCGTTGCTCTACCATTTTCAGCTATTACTACTGACTCTTCGTGAAACCGAACATTTCCACCGGGCGAGCGGTTTATGCGCCCATTTGTCAACATCTCGCCTACACGAACTGTCATTCGTTGACCAGCAGTGCCAGAAATGGTGACATTCCCAAACATCGCGCGGCCAAAATCCAAAAGACGCAGCTCTTTTGAGATGACGTCGGTGCGGACAGGCGTTTCTATTTGAGTGACAAGTCGGTCTTTTGGAGAGATGTGAAATCGCATCGGGGCGAGTGATGTCGAAAACTGACCAGTCTCTGACCACTCGGATACCTTGCCAGCAGTGTTCCAGATGCGTATTTTGAACGCGTAGTTCTGGTTGCGGATAGGAGTGAAGCCAGGAAGTTCGACAGCTACGGACTGTTGGGAGCGTCGCTTTCCGGAATCGTAAATGACTTCCGCGCGTTCCCGTGAGACAACGACCTGATATGCAGCTTGTTTTGTCCAGTCGTCCCCATTAGGTAGGATCCAAGTGAAGCGCGGTGTCAATCCGGATATTGGGATGCCGCCGCTGGCATCCTGTAAGTCAACCATCAGTCCCGTTGGTTTCATTTCACGTGCTCCAATTAGAACCGGCCCGGGTGTTACCGGGCCGGTTCTTTTTATTCCGATTACGAAGCTACTTCGCCTTGGACTTGTATTCTTCGAGACGTGCCTGCAGTTCCTTCTTCATTTCGGCAGGTGCGCCGGCCGGGAGCTTCGCAACAGCCTTTTCCTGCACTTCAGCGGCTTCTTTATAGTTGCCAGCCTGCGCCAGCGCGAATGCCAGTGTGTCTAGTATCTGACCATCTTCGCCATTCGAGAGCGCAACAGCCTTGCGTGCCAGGTCGATATTTGACTTTTTCAGCACATCAAACTGAGGCGGAAGCTTTTGCTTCGGATCACTGACTGCCCACGCGATGGAGTTCAGCATCATAGCAACCTGGCCACGCATTGCTTTGGCTTCCTCGGTGTCGCCGGATGTTTCAGCATCGACCAATGCCATGGCCTCATCCAGCTTGCCTCCGACGAGGAGGTTCTGCAGCTTCATCGCGAAGGCTTGCATTTTCTTCTCAGCAGCCTTGCGGACATTGGCTTCCTTTGCGTAAGCAACGGCGTCCCATTGGCCCGCACAGATTTTCTCGAGCGGACCGTCCATTTCCATCGGGTGGCCGATCCAGGCGACTTTGCCCTTTTGGTCGATAATAAACGCGCTAGGGATACCGTTCTCACCAGCGGCTGCCATCCACTTCGTTGCCATCGTTCCGCCCGTGATCTTGTCATCCATGGCGATTGAGTAGTCCATCTTGGCGCCCATTTCTTTGATGAACGCATTGACTTTCTTTTCGATCGCTACAGGATTGGTGTCGCCACCATTCCCTTCCCAGATGGAGATACCGGAGAAGTCGGCCTTTGCCTTGTACTTTTTGGAGAGCTCAGTCAGGTGTGGGATGGTGGCCTTGCATGGACCGCACCAGGTCGCCCAAAACTCGACAACGTGTACTTTTCCTGGCGTGAGCTTGTTCGGGGTTCCCTTGACCCACTTAGAGACGCTGAGCGGGGGTGCGGGATCGCCGATTTTGAGATCAGCTCTGGCAGCCGATGTTACTGTGGATGTCAGGGCTGCGGTCGCAGCGAGGATTGCCAATGCGCGCATATCGTAACTCCTTTGGGGCGCGGTGATGCTATATTCTACGGTTAAATCCGGGACAAGGTTTCCGTGAAGACAGTTGCGGTCGTCAAAATGAAACCCCGGCTGGTGTTTCCAAACCGGGGTTTTTGGCTTTTCAAAGAGATTGCCAGCTTACTCGCCAGCGTACTTGTCCACGTTCTCCTTGTTGTACTCAACAGGCTCGCCAATAATCAGGACATTGTTCTTTCCGACCTTTTTGTCACCCATTTTTGTGAGCGGGAGGTCAGGAATATTGATGGTTGCGCCATCAGCTGGGGTGAACTTGCCTTCGGCCATCCGAACGGCTGCGTACGATGCGATGTAGCCCTGCTCGGCTGGATCCCAGAGGAAGACCTTGGGAAC
Organism: uncultured Armatimonadia bacterium; assembly: GCA_964606305.1. Taxonomy (GTDB): domain Bacteria; phylum Armatimonadota; class Armatimonadia; order Armatimonadales; family Armatimonadaceae; genus CAIRTT01. The sequence continues at coordinate 5,808 of CAZSGJ010000049.1, read as the reverse complement.
AATGCCATCCTTGAGGTGGCGCTGCATTTGCTTGGCAACACCAAGTCCGATGACGCTAACACCAGCGCCCTTGGCATTCTTCCCGCCTGGGTAGACGCCGGCCTGCTCAACCGCCTTTGCACAGCCGTACACACCAACGGTTGTCGGTGCGATGATGCCTTTGAGGTCAGGGTGCTTGGTCAGCAGTGCTTCTGCTTCGGTGAGCGACTTTTGGTCCTTGTCATCACCGTATACAACATCAACCAGCTGCATTTTGGCATACTTTGGATTCTTGATCGCTGCCTGCATCCCCTTGATCCACTTATTCTGGTTAGGAGCATCCGTTGTCGCAGAAAGGATGGCAAACTTGCCTTCGTAGTTCATGATGGAGCCCATCTGTTCGATGAGGAAGTCGCCCATGGTGTCGAAGTCACATGCCAGGACGCCAAGATCACGATGCGTTTCGTTACCGGTAAGGTCGGAGTCCACGGTAATGATTTTGATGCCCTTTGCCCGTGCTTCATCCAGGGTTCCGTTTAGAGCATCCACAGAATTTGCTGCTATTACGATAGCGGTAGCGCCGCGCTGGATTTCATCCTTGATGTAAGAAATCTGAGCCGTTGGTTCTGCTACAGCAGGACCGGTTGTAGAGAACTCAAAACCCAGTTCTTTGGATGCCTGTTGAAAACCCTTTTCCATCGCTTCGAAGTATGGGTTGCCCATGTTCTTCGGGATGAAGACGATTCGGGATGAACCGGACTTTGGTGCATCCCCTGCGCCCGTGGCTCCATCCTTTCCGGCAGGCTTACAACCGATTGGTGCAATCGCACCGAATGCTGCGAGTGCAGCCAGCGCGAAAATAGACTTACGTGTCATGATTCAATCCTCCAGCGTAAACCGGCATCTCTGCACGGCCTATAGGTTCTAAATGCGACAAACGATGTGTATCTACCTGCCGCGTTTTCGCGCGGTGATGTTACTAAACAGCACAGAGACAATCAACAGCATTCCGATGACCGCGACCTGTACTTCGGCTTTGACACCAGCGACGCCCATTCCAGTTTGTACAACGCCAACAAGCCCCAGAGCGGTGATGGTGCCGAAAATGGTGCCTCGGCCTCCAAAGATCGATGCGCCGCCAAGAACTACGGCGGTGATGACATCGAGTTCGAGGCCACGCGCATGGTCAAAGCGGGCAACTCCAAGGCGAGAGAGCATCAGCAAGCTACCGATGCCCGCAGCAACTCCGGACAGTGTAAACAACTGAATCAGTATCTTCCCGGTTGGGATGCCGGCGTGCCTTGCCGCTTCAGCATTTGTGCCGAGTGCTGTAACCCAGCGCCCCCAGACGGTTCGATGAAGAACGACAGCGGCAACAACTGCGAGGACGACCAGCAGGAGCATCGGGATATGGAAATAGGTTCCAGGAAGCTGAACTTTATGGATACCAACAAGCTCCTTGGGCATCGGCAGCGAGTGGTCACCGAGGAGAATTTGTGCCACGCCACGGAAGAGGGCCATTGTAGCTAGGGTCACGACCAGCGATGGCAACTTTCCCTTTGAAACAAGAAGACCATTTAGGGCGCCGAGAGCTCCTCCGATGACGGGAGCGATCACGATCATCGCCGCAGGTGGCATCCCGTGTTTGGAGACCAGTGTTGTACAAATCGCACCAACAAGGGCGAGAATCGACGTGACGGAGAGGTCAATATGCCCGGCGATGATCACAAAGGTCATCGAGAGAGCAAGGATTCCAGCCTCCATGTAGAGCGTGGAGCGGTCAAAGAGATATTCAGCATCGAGGAAGCGCGGCTCCCGGAAAGCACTGAATCCAAATGCCAATAACAAGAGAACGACGGCGACGAGTTCAGGGCCAAAGCGGCTGCGGATGCGGGTGATCATACAGCCTCCCCGGCGCGCTTGCGGGCGCTGCGTGCAAAGCGCTCATCGGCGATGATTGCGACGAGCAAAACGAGTCCATAGATGGCCATTTGCCATGTATCGGCGATTGCGAGAACGGAGAGTGCAACGTTTACGACGCCAAGCAAGAGGCAGCTGAGCGCGACTCCGGGAGCACCGCCTGTACCGCCGAAGACAGATACGCCACCGATGACAACGGCAGCGATGACCTGAAGCTCAAAGCCATTTCCAATGCCACTTGGGTTCACGGTTCCGTAGCGGCTTGCATAGAGAACACCCGCGAAGCCACCGCCGATACCGCAAAGCACATAGGCCATGAAGGTGACGAAGTTGACTGGGATTCCCCGAAGTGCGGCCGCATCCGGATTGCCACCAAGTGCGTACACATCACGGCCATAGCGGGTATAGGTCATCCCAAGGTGGCTCAGAAGCATAACGATGATAGCAATCCAAACCACCCATGGAATAGTGTTCAGGAATGGAACTTTCGACAGGAGTGATGGACCTTCAAGTGACCAGTTCATCAGATCCTTTGGAAGCTGATAGTCATCCACCTGACGACCACCGCTCACGATAAACGTGAGGCCGCGATAGATTCCCAGTGTCCCGAGTGTTGCAACAATCGGCGGGACTTTTGCAAAGGCTATCATCCCGCCATTGATGGCACCAAGAACGGCGCCGAGTCCAATCCCGATAATGGCTGCGCCGCCGACGCCCAGCTGCGGGTAATCCCGGAGCAAAATCGCCGTCGTCATGCCGGCAAGCCCAAGAATGGACCCGACAGAGACATCGATTCCGCGGGTGATGATCACCGCTGTCTGTCCCATTGCAGCAACAGCCAGTAGCGGTACCCAGAGCAGAATGCTACGGATGTTCTGTTCACTTGCAAAGCGTGGCTGGAGTGTGATTGCCACACCGACGATCAGGATAATCGCAACAAGCAAGGATAGTTCACGGCGCGCGAGTAGATTTTTCATGCTGTGACCTCAGCGAGTGTGGCACCCGATGCGGCGGCGATTATTCCCTCTGCCGTGGCATCCTTGCGGTCAAACGTGCTCACAATCTGCCCTCCACGCATCACCAAAACACGATCACTTAACGCAAGGACTTCAGGGAGGTCGCTTGAGACCATCAGGACTGCAAGCCCGCTTTGAGCGAGCTCTACTATGACACGGTGCACTTCAGCCTTAGCGCCAACATCGATTCCACGCGTCGGCTCATCAAGGAGGAGCACCTTGGGATTTGTGAGAAGCCACTTGCCGATAACCACTTTTTGCTGGTTTCCACCGCTTAGTTCCCGAATAGCTTGCTCATCATCGCGCATTTTGACGGCTAGACGTCGTGTACCTTCATCAGATTTCTGTCTGGCTGACTTGTCATCCACCAGACCAAGCTTAGCGAGGCGCGGCATTATCGCGAGACTCCCGTTTTCCCAGATGGACTGTGGCATCAGCACACCATGTTGCTGTCGGTCTTCCGGGACGAGCGCCACGCCGGCCTGCATCGCACCGGCAGGGTCATGGCGCACCAGGCCAGTACCCGCAACGATAACCTTGCCGGAATCAACGGCATCCAGACCAAAGATAGCGCGGAGGACATCGGTCCGTCCAGCGCCCACGAGGCCAGCAAGCCCAACAATCTCTCCAGCCTTTACGCTGAGGGAAATGTCCGCGAAGCGTGGTTTGCGTGTCAAGCCACTTACATCCAAGGCAACATCACCAAGATTTGGCTCGCCGCGCTCAACGAAGTGGTGGACATCCCGCCCGACCATCCAACGCAAAATGGCATCCACCGTCGTGTCTTTACGCAGCGTCTCGCCGACCTTTAGGCCATCGCGCAGAACACTGATCCGGTCACAAATGCTGAAGATCTCTTCCATCCGGTGACCGATGAACGCGATTGCCTTGCCTTCAGCCTTAAGGCGATCCAGCACGGCGGCAAGTTTTTTGACTTCGCCGGGGGTGAGCGATGCGGTTGTTTCATCGAGGATTAGGACTTTGGCATCCAGCGAGAGAGCCGATGCCAGCTCAATCATTTGTCTATCGGCGACGGAGAGTCCCCGCACCGGAGCACTTACATCAAGGGTTACACCCAGCGCCGCGAGGTACTTTTCGGCGTCCTGCCGCATTTTAGTCCAGTCGACCCGCCCCGCTTTCGTCGGTTGACGACCGATAAAGATGTTTTCAGCAACGGAGAGATCGGGAAACGTAAGTGGTTCCTGGTGGATAAGGGCGATGCCTTTTGCTGCGGCATCCCGCGGACCAGAAAGTGTAATTGCGTTCCCGAGCAGCGATAGTTTGCCCGAAACGGGCTTATAGACGCCGGCAAGGATCTTTGCAAGCGTCGACTTACCTGCTCCGTTTTCTCCGAGCAATGCGTGGACCTCTCCTGCCCTCAGGTCGACAGAGATATCTGCGAGGACCTCGACAGGACCAAAGCGCATCGAAATATTCGATGCGCTCAAGATCACGTCATTTGCCGCCGGATTTGTTTCGCTCTTCACTTGGCAGCGACACCTGCAGCTCGGACGACAAAGGAATAGGTTCCTGAGCCGACCTCAACGATTCGGCGATCTGCCTTCTGATAGCCACGGACCGGCATTCCACTCTCGGTAACAACATCACCTGCTCCGGCAGGGACATGAACCTCAGCGGTAGCATTTGCAGGAATCGTCACGGTCAGAGAAAGCGTTCCATCATCGGACCGTGTCCAGCTCGACTTTACAACGCCTCGGATGCTGTCATAGGTCGAGTTTGCATTCTTCAGACCGGATTCGACCTCTGGCTTTACAACAATCCGCTTCCAACCTGGTCCGATTGTGTCAATGCCACCAACAGCCGTATGGAGGTACTCGGTTATACAGCCCAGCCAGTAGTGGTTGAAGGAGTTCATCCCGGCATCCTGGAAGCCCTTCTCAGGCGTCCAGCCATCCCAGCGCTCCCACATCGTTGTTGAGCCAAGCTTTACCTGATACAGCAACGATGGAAATGTTTCCGTCAGGAAAAGCTGATCGGCATAGTTCGCACGCCCCCCCATCCGGAGAGATGGAAGCAGAACTGGCGTACCAATAAATCCCGTCGCAAGGTGGTCTCCACGCTTCTTTAGCAGGCTTACCAGATTGTTGGTTGCCTTTGCACGCAGCTCTACAGGAAGCAGCTCATAGGCCAGCGCCAGAGCATAAAACGTCTGGGATGTTTTGCCTTTATCTTCCACACGGCCATCCGCGGTGACATAGTTCTCAAGGAATGCCTTGCGGGCTTTTTCCATGGTGTCGCGGTAACGGCGAACGGCTGCGCGGTCCCCAATGGCTTCTGCAAGTTCGGCCATCATCTTGGCATCCTGATAGTAATAGGCTGTGCCGTGGATTCCGGACTGCTGAACGCCATCAAGCAGGAGCCAGTCACCGTATGCACCCACCTGACGGATTCCATTTGGAGCAACCTTATCAAGGTGGTCCATGAACTTGTTCAGATTCGCCCAGTGGCGCTTGACGGCAGAGATATCGCCGTACATTTCCCACATACGGTACGTACAGACAACGCCTGCATCTTCCCAGGCTGCGTTTCCAAACCCAACCATGCTGAGGTGAGGTGCGACATCCCCAAACATCCCGGCATCGTTTTGAGAATCCTGAACCAGGTCGACAAGCCACTTGGTGTAGAACGGTGCGATATCACGGTTGAAAGCAGCTGCTTTCGTAAAGACCTGCGCATCACCCGTCCAGCCAGCACGCTCATCGCGCTGTGGACAGTCTGTTGGAACATCGAGGTAGTTGCCCCGCTGGCCCCAGTCTGTGTTCAGAACCAGGCGGTTGAGCAAGGGATTATCTGATGTAAACTCACCGGCCTTTGGCAGGTCGGAATAGTAGACAACCGCTTTGACATCCTTTGCGGCTGGCGCTTCATCCAC
>CAZSGJ010000048.1:0-20042 GCA_964606305.1 uncultured Armatimonadia bacterium | reverse complement strand
GCCAACTAGTTTATTCACAAATCTCGATGCACCTTATGTGAATCCACACCCATCAGGTGCATTATTTTGCAAGGGCCGATTACGTCTATTTATTGTTGCATCTGTTATGATGCGTCATCTTTGTACAGTGTAGAGGTTTGGGATGTACGATCAAAACCAGTCTGAGGGTACTTACCAGTACGCCGCACCAATCAAGCGCTTTGCCGCCCTATTTATCGACGGTCTCGTCGTTTCGGCGTTGTCATTCCCCGTAGGTTTGGTGATTGGAATAGTCGTTGCAGCATCAATGCAAGGTAAGGATCCTGAGGGCATACAACGCACTGCACAAATATTCGGTCAAATCATTGGCATACTTATCTCGTGGCTCTACTTTGCACTGATGGAGAGCTCTGCAAAGAGTGCGACCCTCGGCAAGATGGCAATGGGCCTGATGGTTCTGGACACAGATGGCTACCCAATCAGCTTTGGCCAAGCCACGGGTCGCTACTTCGGAAAGATTTTGTCGGCCCTTCCATGCTATGCCGGCTTCATCGCCGCCTTTTTCAACGAGAAGAAGCAGGGTTGGCACGATTCAATGGCTCAAACCGTCGTCGTCGACACACGAGCCTAACGGAAAAGCAAACGCATTACTCCGGCAAGAACGTGCCGGGGTTTTTCTTTGTCACCTAAAAGTCAAATAAGGTTGGCTGTGCACCTAACTTTATACGACTAACCTCATCCCATAAGCGATCTGCCTGTCCAAGCAAGTGGTCACTCACAACAGGATCACGTGCAATCTCCACAAAGTAAGGTCCACCTTGCCAATCTGGCTGCCGTATCCCGCAGTAATCCATCATCCGAATAACCTGCTGCAGCTCCGCTGCCTCAATTGGCATCGCGTGATAAAGCACCAATGTCAGCGAATCCAGTCCCAGAAGTGCGAGTTGATACTGTATCTGCCGCCGTATGGATGACTGCACCAACCGTTTGTCCCGCCATGAGCGAACCATACTGGCACCACACTTGATCTCGACCGCATGCATCCCGCAAGACGACAAACCATCTAGCGATGCACGCCGGTGTGGGTGGGTAAGAGATTCAATACATGCCGGTTCCAGAGAAACCCCATGTGCTCGCTCATACGCTGCACGCGCGATAGGTTCCAAAATGTGACCGAGTTGCATCGCACTGTCACCACCTCGCCCAAGCGTAAATGGCTGTCCTGTATCCGCTGGCATCGGGGCAAGCTTGTCATTACGGACACTCAGCCAGCCCTGCGACCCACCAACCGCTTTCGCAATTTCCGTTGCAGTCACACCGCAGTGACGCCACTGTAACCACTTACCGGTCCCCTGATCCATCGCCAATCGCTTGTAGAGCTGCACCCTCGTATGCTATCAAGGGTTGGAGATGCAGGAGCGAAATGTTTCACGTGAAACAAACACGCATCAGATTGGATTCATTGAATGGCATTAACGGCTGCGTTTACAGAGTTAGCAGGGGGATGGAAGGGGACAAAGACCGTTTGGCCAGGCCCTGATGCGGATGTCATCACATCAGATGTATGGCTGGATGCACGCCTCGCGGCGCGCGGAAAGTTTCTCGTTTTATCCTATGACTGGACCGTATCCGCAATAGCACAGCAGGGAGAGCTTGGCTTTTCTCTATCTGATGACTTGATGAATGCACAGGGTTGGTGGATTGACAGCTGGCACAATGACAACGCAGTGATGCATTTGTCCGGTAAAGTCACTGACGAAGCCATTTTATTACTCTCAGGCACATTTCCAGCACCAGATGGCCCAGATTGGGGATGGGATATCCAGATTGATGCAAAAACAACCGAAATGGATATCGTGATGTGGGTGCGTCCACCCGGTGAACAAGGGATGCTCGGTGTACGCTTAGACTTGATCAAAACAACGTAAGCAGACAGCCTCTGGAAATACGCGTCAAACGTTTTTCAAGTAGATGACGCACCACTGGCACAGTAGTTGCACCAGCAGACATCACTACGTTTGGGTTGAGGTTCTGATGTCTACTAACAAAACTGGTGTTGCCGCTCTCATTGCTACCGCTGATCGTGGTCCATCCATCGTGATGACCATCGAGTCCATCAAGCGCCTCCAGGGACAACTGGATGAGTTGGTAATCGTTGATCAAAGCTCTAACGATGATACGTACATGGCAATCATGCCCTACCTTCAGGACCCATTCATCAGCTACATGCGTGTTTCTTCCAAAGGTAAAGGCAAAGCACTCAACCTCGCACTTGCCCAAATGGATAGTGACATAGTCATCCTCACGGATGACGATACTGAAGTCTGTGACAACTGGATTACAGCCTACACAAAGCGTTTTGCAAAAGATGACAATACAGTCCTAATCTATGGAGACGTGCTTGCTGCAGAATTCGATCCATCCGAAGGATTCATTCCGGTCTATGAATGTGGCAAAGACCGGGTCATTACATCCCTCTGGGAACGCCGAAACACACGTGGCATCGGTGCCAACTGCGCCATCCGTCGTACACCCGTTATGGCACTCGGCGGCTTTGACCCCGAAATGGGACCTGGCGGCGACTTCCGAGCTTGCATTGATTACGATCTCACCGTCCGCTGTATCGTAGCCGGACACACAGTACAGGAAACACCTGAGTCAGCAGTTATCCACTACGGCTTCCGAACACACAAACAAGGCGCACGCCTGATGCGAAACGCATTCCACGGTATAGCAGCGATGCACACTAAGCTCATCCGCGCCGGACACTTCAATGACATCCCCTGCATGCTTCATGAGTTCGCATGCTATGCGGTAGCACCTCTCTTCCACAACCTGATGAAGGGAAAGCTGCAGGGACTCCAGGCAATCAAGGGCTTTGTAAGCGGGATCGGTGCTGCGATGCGCCACGACTTTGATGCAACAACCGCTATGTTCCAACCTAATCTCGCCACCAGCGGAAGCATCATCCCAATGCCAACATTCGGAGTTGCCAGCAATCCATCCTTTGCGACAGCTCAGAATCCAGTGCTAACCGTCGTGGATGGCGGACTACCGGATGGCATCACCACTGCAACTAATGAAGCCGCGACATTCGCCGTTTCAAGTAATCAACCAACAAATGTGGATGTCGAAGAAACCGTCCAGCGTGCAGCGTAATCAACAATAAACGCACTCGTCGTTATCGTAGAATGCCTTCAGACAGGTAGTGCTGGCTGGAGGCATTATGCGATTTTGTGTGTTTGATACCGAGACGACGGGCCTGCCGACACCCGTAGAAACACCGGATGGCATAACGCTTGTCTACCCACACCTTGTACAGCTGGCGTGGATTATCCTCGATGAAAACCTTGAGGAAATCTCACACGCATCCTTCATCATTCAACCCGACCAATGGTCCATCCCGGATGATGTCGTCAAGATTCACGGCATTACGACAACGGATGCATTCTTCCTTGGAGAACCTATCCGGGATGTTCTCGCATCCTTCGAAAGCGCCGTAGCGGATTGCACCCATATCGTCGCACATAACATCGCCTTCGACACAGGAGTTCTGAATGGCGAGTATGAACGCTATAAAATCTCAAATGTCCTTCAAGGAAAACAACACGTCTGCACGATGGAAATAGGACGCGGAATCATGAAGATTCCCGGTACGGATGGTTACCGCAGACCAAACCTCGCACGACTCGCAAAACACTACTTTCCAGAGAGTGAATTCATCATCGCACATGATGCCCTGGCAGATGCTCAAAAGGTCGTTCGGATCTTTGTGAGAATGGTAAATACAGGCGATTTCACGCCGTGAATTGAACATTTACCTCCCTCCGTGGTCCCATGCATCCGCTATCGGTAGACACACCGTAAAGCACCATGCTAAGATTCGAAACCCAGCCCTATTCAAATGGTTGGAAACCCTGACCTCGCTGAGAAAATGGACCATATGCTGAAACACCGCTTCCGGGGATTGATCGCACTCACAGCAACACTGACCGTACCCATCATGCATCTCATCGCAGGTGCAACCCCTGTCGCGCCAGTGGCTAAGCCCGCGCCCACAAGGACTGAGCTCGCAAAACAGTTCCAAACCACCGTCAAGCCATTTCTTGCCACTTACTGTAACAGCTGTCATGGAGCCACCAAGCCACAGGCTCAGCTAAACCTGACACGCTTCACCGACATCACAACCGTCCTCGCCGATATCCCACATTGGTCGATGACGAAGCAGCGTGTAGCAGACATCGAGATGCCTCCCGCCGGCGCAAAGCAACCCAAACCCGCCGAACGACAAGCAGTCGTAAAGTGGATCACCGATGTCCGCACATACGAAGCAAACCGCACCGCAGGTGACCCGGGAATCGTCCTCGCACGCCGCCTGAGTAACTCTGAATACGACAATACAATCCGTGATCTCACCGGCGTCGACATGAAACCCACCAAGGCGTTCCCTGTTGACCCCGCCAACCAGGAAGGCTTTGATAACTCAGGCGAATCCCTCACCATCTCGCCCGCACTGGCCAAAAAGTACTATGAAGCGGCACGCTCCGTCGCCGAAAATCTCGTACTGACATCCGGTGGGTTTGCATTCGCGAGCCATCCAGTCATGTCAGAGCCAGACAGAGATAAATTCTCCGTCCTACGCATCGTTGATTTCTACCGAAAGCAACCAACCGATGTCGCGACCTACTTGGAAGGTACGTGGCGATTTAAGCACCGAGCCACTCTCGGGATACCCGCAGCCACACTCGACACCATCGCAAAAGATGCTGGCATTAGCGCCAAGTACCTGAAAACCGTTGCTGAGCTTTTGGATGACAAATCCATCACCGTCGGTCCAGTCGCTAAGCTAAAGGCAACCATGGATGCCATCCCGGCACCGACCAAGGAAGGCGAATCCGCACCAAAACAGCGTTTCAAAGAAGTCGCCAACTGGATTCGTAACCTCAGACGCCATATTGCCTACCGACACCCAAACCTGAATGTCCCAGGCGAGTTCACCCCCGGCAGCTACACAAATGTGCTCTGGAAAGATCACTTGTATGCCTCAACCCGGCGTAAGTTCGATTCGGGACGACTCCTGATCGGCAGCAACGATGATGCCGGTATCCCACAGGATGAAGCCGCACGAGCACCGTACATCGCGTCGTTCACCAAATTTGCATCCATTTTCCCGGATACGTTCTATATCGATGAACGGGGTCTGATGGAATACGATGCCCAATATGAGCGCTCTGGACGCTTCCTAACAGGAGGCACACACAACGCGACCAGCTACTTCCGGGATGATGCGCCTCTGGTTGAACTGATTCTGGATGACGCAACAAAAAAGACCCTTGACACCCTCTGGAAGGACTTTGAAGTCGTCGCTGAGTTCAATGAACGGATGTACCTCCAAGGCATCTTCTACGAGCGTAACGAAGCACAGACCATCCTCGTAACCAGAGATGCAGAATTCAACTTCGCAAAATCCGAAGACCGCAAATGCGCAAGCCCAGCAAGTATTGCTAAATTCAAAGAACTCTATCTTGCCAAAGCCAAACGCAAAAATGCTACGCCGGAAACCCTCGCTGCTTATGCTGCCTACTTCGACCGCTCAACAGCAGCCATCGAACGTGAAGACCAGGCACGTCGCGAAGCCGAACCTCTTCACCGTAAAGCTCTCATCGAATTTGCCGGCAAGGCTTGGCGACGCCCCCTGACAACAGCGGAGATTAAAGACCTTCAGGCGACCTATAGTGCGCTGAGAACCAAAGATGGTCTCTCGCACGAAGATGCCATCCGGGACTCCGTTATCCGTATCCTGCTCTCCCCACGGTTCCTGTACCGCGTAGATTTGGATGCCGATATCGATGCCATGATCCAAGGCGAAAATGGCTTTGCTCTGACATCCACGCTCCAACAAAAGCTCCGCACGGCTCCAAAGCAAACTCAGGCACCGCTGAATGACTTTGCACTTGCCAGTAAGCTGAGCTACTTCCTCTGGTCGTCGATGCCCGATGCTGAACTCATGAAGCTTGCCGCCGCTGGAAAGCTCCACGAGCCAGCAATCCTCGCGGCACAAACGAAGCGGATGGTCAAGGATCCGCGCATTAAGGCTCTCGCTGTTGAGTTTGGCGGAAACTGGCTCGATATCCGACGCTTTGAAGAACACAGCGCCGTCGACCGAGAACGCTTCCCAGCATTTGATGACAACCTTCGTCAGGCGATGTTTGATGAACCCGTACGCTTCATCATGGATGGACTGCAAACAAACAGCTCCGTTCTGGACTGGCTCTATGGCAAACACACCTTTGTCAACGGACCACTCGCAAAGCACTACGGGATGACGGACATCAAACTGAATGGCCAAAACCTTGATGACCCAAACCAGTGGGTACGCGTCGATGACGCACAACGCTGGAACCGCGGCGGCATCCTGACGATGGCAGCCTTCCTGACAAAGAACGCATCCGGACTCCGAACCAGCCCCGTCCGACGCGGCTATTGGGTCGTAAAGCGTGTGCTCGGCGAATACATCCCACCACCACCAGCCGTCGTCCCTGAGCTGCCAAAGGATGAAAAAGCGCTAGGCGACAAAACGCTCCGACAAGCACTTTCCCAACACCGGGATAACCCTGCCTGCTCCGGATGCCACGCGCGCTTCGACTCCTATGGACTTGTCTTCGAAGGGTTTGGCCCCATCGGTGAGCTGCGCAAATACGACCAAGGTGGGAAGCCTGTTGACACCGCAGCCCCATTCCCAGGCGGCATCGAAAAGTCAGGTGTTCCGGGACTCCAGGAATATATCAAGAGCAAGCGACAACAAGACTTCCTCGATACCTTCGGACGCAAACTCACAACCTATGCCCTTGGACGGACACTCCAGCCATCCGATGACATCCTTCTCGCAAACATCCAGACCCGCCTGCGAACAACCGATTACAAAATCGGGTCTATGATTGAAGCCATCGTAACCAGCAGACAGTTCCGCTATCGCCGTGCAAGCACCGCAACCAACGTAGCCAGTAAGGAATAAACCGATGACGAACGAACAACGCATCCAACACCACCTCTCACGCCGAGTCTTCCTCCATGGAACCGGTGTCGCGATGGCACTGCCATGGCTGGAAAGCATGCCCGTCTGGGGTGCTACGGATGATGCCGGCAAAAAGCCAAACACTCCACCGAAGCGCTTTGTGGTTCAGTTCATGGGAACGGGTATCAGCCCAAACAACTGGGGAGCCAAAGGCGAAGGCGCGACCATGGAGCTTTCAAAAAGCCTCCAACCCCTTGAGCCATTCCGTGAAAAACTGAATGTCATCAGCGGACTCTTCAACCGGCCATCCGTCGGCGTCGGTATCCACCCAGGAATGACAGGAAACATCCTCTCCGGAATGCCACTCACCCGCGGAGCCGTTCTCCATGGCGGTATCAGCGTCGACCAGGTCCTCGCAGCACGTCTTGGCAATGACACCATCCAACCAAGTCTGGTCCTCGCCTGCGAGAAGCCACTCACCGGCTATCACGAGTCCAACTTCTCGATGGCCTACAGCTCCTATATCTCCTGGCTGAACTCCGAGTCGCCCGTTCCCAGTGAGGTCTATCCATCCCAGGCATTTGACAGCCTCTTCGACAACAATGGCAGCCAGCGGATGACGAGCGTGCTTGACCGCGTCCGGGATGATGCTGCTGCGCTTCGTCACAAAGTCAGCCGCGAAGACCGTGCAAAGCTGGATGAATACCTCACCAGCGTACGTGAAGTCGAAAAGCGTGCATCCAAGATGCGTGGCGAAATGATGAAGGCATCCGACAACGCAAAGAATAAGAATAAGCCACTCGTGGCGATGAAGCGCCCGGATGATGGACTTCCTGAAGACCTCCGCGAACACATGAAGCTGATGTGTGACATTGTCGCGCTCGCTATACAGACCGACAAAACACGTATCGCATCGATGCTGATGTGCCGTGACCTTTCCGGTCTGTTCTACCCATTCCTTAATGTCAATGATGGCCACCACATCGCATCCCACGATGACAACTCAGCAGGCTACGAGCGCATCACCCGCCACTACATCACCCAGCTCGCTTATCTCGCTGGAAAGCTGGATGCGATGCCGGAAGGCACGGGCACCGTCCTCGATAACTGCTGCCTCCTCTGGTTGTCCAATATGTACTCCGGGTCGATGCACGATAACAATCACCTACCAGTGCTTACCATTGGTGGTCTTGGAGGAACTCTCAAGACAGGACGCGTTATCAACTACCGGGACAAGGGTGATGAGAACCGCAAAATCTGTAGCCTCTACCTGGGCCTGATGGACAGAATGGGCGTTAAACTTGACCGCTTCGGAGATGCGACAACACGCCTCGCAGCGTTCTAAGTTGAATCATCAACCGTGATGTTAATCGCCATCACTTGTCTTGGACTCCTCCAGCCGATGCTTACGCCACCACCCTGCGTGGAGCTTAAGGCGCCAGTTGAAGTCCAAGTCGGTGGTGGCGCAATTACGTGTGAGCCAAGCACATTTGATGATGCCTTGGAGTCAGCAGTCCGAATACAACGAGAGTTCAAAGCCTACCCAACCGCACTGTTTGCACGCGCAGGCTGCGAGAGAATTGTGCTGTGTACCAAGCTTGCCTACGCCGGCCAGCTCCGCGCCGCGATCCCCGATTGGGAAAACAACACCCTCTACATCGACACACAGCGAGGAGCAAAGTCTCCAGGCTATCCGGAACACGTCCTACATCACGAGTTCTTTCACCTCATCGATCATGCTGATGATGGTGATGTTTACAGAGATGACGCATGGTCAGCGCTCAATCCCACAGGTTTTCGCTACGGTACGGGCGGTGCCAATGCACAGACAACACGCAACACAGGAGCCCTCACCGATACCATCCCGGGGTTTCTAACACACTACGCCACCACCGGAGTCGAGGAAGACAAAGCAGAGCTCTATGCCTTCAGCATCACCCACAAGGATTACATTAGGGCAAGGGTAACCACTGACCCAATACTCAATATGAAATTGGCTCACTTAAAGATGATGCTGGCAAAAATGTGTAAAGATGCTCATAAACTCCTCGATTAACGTCTCTAACTGCTCACTAAAGCCCGTTTGATTTGTCGTATTGGCCTACTAACTCGATTATATACACGTTGAAATTCGCTTTTTTCGAGAATATCCATGACTAATGCACGTTCGACATACACCATTGGTAAATCAAAGGGATATACCAAACTAACATCATCTGGGCAGGGACCACAAATTCCGATTTTCAGCACTCCAGTAACGCGCTTCCGATTTGGAGATTACTCTGAAAGTATTGTCAAGAATCCACATTTTTACAAGATTGAACATAAAACGGTCAACAGGGTCACATACGAAAATTGGCTGGAACAAGCAGGTCTTTATCAGTTGGTAGATTTACCGGACTTGGGCGAAGGCGGCCCACAGAGATACCTCCCAGTCCTTGTACGGTACTTGAAGACAGGCGAACAACGATACGGTGTGGCAATCATTGAGATGCTCAAATCATGGCATCGGGCCACACTTGCCTCCATCAAAAAACAAGGATGGACAGAGCAGTTTATTGAAGAACCAGCGTTCATTCCCCTTTACCGAAAGCACCTAATCCAAGGCGGGCTCCTTAAGCCCGAAGACACTTGGTTTAAATCACTTTGGCTGGACTACTGTCGCAACCTACACGTATGGGGAAGCAAACCGACAGAGTGGCGGGGAGGATGCCATCGGGCCATGCCTGAAGCGATTTCAAAAGGGTTAGCTGCGAAGTGGTATCCAGACATTCCCGAAGCTGAACACTGGAAACGATACGCAAAGCTGGGCTTTGATGACTTCTGGAGGCACAAAGAAGTCCAACAAAATGATACCGGTTACTTTCCAGGACCCATTTTCATGCTTCTGACTTGCGGCGAGGAATATCTGGGTGATTACAGAGCTGTGACAGATCCTGGCATGCAGCGATTGTGGAACCGACTTTTAGCCGAGATTACACCGGATGGATGTATCAATCCATTCGGTCCTAATGGAGGATGGAACAGTACTGCAGCGTTCAGGATGTTCGCATTGGAATTGGTTGCAGCTAAAACTCGTAATGGACAGTATCGATTTGGTGCCCACCGACTAATGAACTACATTCAGTCAATTACCACGTCCATCTTAGAGGATTCATTCCTGACCGAACGGGAATATGGACAACATATAGCCCTCTCATGGCTGTTTGCGGATGACTCCGTAAAGCCGGTCGAACCACGTCAAACTTCCTTGTGGAACGAACGACTTGAGGCCGCCAGAATCCCGCATACAGACAAAGTACTCTTTACACAACGGTTTGGAAACCCAGACCCTCATCCTGATAAAGGCCATGTATGTTGCTCATGGTGGATCTCAGGTAAAAAATGGCCAGACAAGCTGATTCTAAGAAGTGGCTGGAAACCTGGGGATTTGTTTGGCATCATTGAACTGCACCCAACCAGCTTTCCTCATAACGCTGGTGGCATTATGGGGCTCAACTACCTTGGAGCAGCTTTCACGCAAGTTGTCACCAGTAAAGGTGACTCTGTCGAGAATCGACTTGAGATTACGGATATCACCGGTCGTGCCAAAAGGCAATTTCACACCGACAAAGTCCGTATCAATGAAAATTGGCAAACTGGAAGAATGCCGGACATTCAGTCCTCAGTCGAACATTTTGAGGATAAACCAAACGTAACCACAGCCAAAATTACGGTTCGAAACTTCGATGGTTTTACAGCAATCTATCATCGTGAAATTGTCTTCGTGAAGAACAGATTTTTAGCCACAAGGGAAATCATCACATTTCCAGATCCCTTCGAGGCACGCATATCAGCCATCTGGAATACACGTAACATCGGGAGGCAAATCGGGACCCACTGGGCAAATACCTACATGGGAAGTCTTGTTGCGAGTAACGGACAAGTAGAAGTACCAATACCACCGGTGGATCTGTTGGTTTGGTTTAGTCCGAATGCAGGGCGATCATTACGTGTGGTTGATCGGCTGGTGGATGACCCTAGAGCCACAGCATGCTCTGCACAGTTACGGTACGAATGGATTGGAAACCCGGATAGAAATGTCCCCATCGTGTTCACACAAGTTTACTATCCTCATCCACCGTACAAACCAACCGTTGCAACAAACAACCCTGGTGCCAAAGCATCATTCGCAAATGACAAACTGGCCACAGCGGGAGCATCCGGAATATCCGTCATTCGAGATGATTACGAAGGCACGGTTCTAAGGTTGGAAATGGAGCCAAAGCGAGTAGAGTGGGTCTATTTCAACCCTAACGGAGGATCAATGTCTCTATCTGGCAAGCCGATTATTGGAAAATACGGCTATATCGTGGAGAGTTTATAGATGAATATCACAGCAAACCTGGATGTCACAATACGGCCGAAGAGCGAAGCAGGCGGTCTAAATGTTATCTGGCGACACATGCCCGGAGACATTTTCGACTTCCGAACATGTGAAGGCGTTGTCTATGGAAACAAGGATTTGGGTCTCTTTCAAGTCAAGATGCCTACATCAATAGGAAACGGAATTCGTTGTTGGCGGAAAGATGGCAACAACTTCAGCTACATGTGGCCATACAAAGATAATGTTGATGTTCACATTGTCGTTGAACCTAAAGACGATCACCTTCTATTGACATATAGCGTGCTGAATGTAGGGCAACGGACTATAAAAGATGTTCAAATTCACACATGTATACCTACAACGGAAGCACCCAACTTCTACCCACAACCAATCGACAAAGGTACCGAAAAGTCTTGGTCAGAGCTTTATGACAGGCTCTTTGTTTGGATAAATCAGCGACCAGTCAAGCTATCGTCAACATCACTGGGTGCTAGTCAACCACACCTATCACTTGTTCAAAAAGGCAAGCCAGAAATCAACTGGGGCTGGTGGGTAAACACACCGGAAAGATTCGACATTCCATTGATCGCATTGACAAGTCATAACCTGAAGTCAACGATTGCGCTTGCCTTTGAAAATGCACGCTGGGCATCATCCAATACAGGAGATGACCGTGCTTGTTTCCATCTCTTTCCATGGTTCGGTACCATCGAACCAGGACAGCGATCAGTCGTCACCGGGTTATTGCTCTTTACCAAAGGCGGCCCAGAATCGGCAATGACTGCTTATCAGAAAGTCCGAACCCACCAAAATAGGTGATACGAGTCAAACTTGCCAATAATGGCCATACCTATCGGAATCAATATCTACATCACCCGTACAATGAATAATCACCGTTTGTCTGGCAGAGGCAAAACCAATGGAATTCCCATCCCGTAACATCACCGTTCTCGCAGCCGCCATCGTCGTCGGTCTCATCGGTCTCGGAACCACCCTCGGCAACTCCATCGTCCGCTTCAAGGAGCTCGACCGCACCGTCAATGTAAAAGGTCTGTCTGAAAAGGAAGTCGAAGCCAATATCGCTCTATGGCCTATCAACTTCTCCGCAGCATCCAATGACCTCACCCAATTCTATGCAACATTGGATAAGAATGCTGATACGGTACGGGACTTCCTAAAGAAACAAGGCTTTGCGGATAGCGAGATCTCAGTTTCTCCGCCCAACGTCACGGATAAGTTGGCTCAGCAATGGGGCGGTGGAGAGCGCGCTGAATTCCGCTACACCGGTAGCCGCGGGGTCACTGTTTACACAACCGACATCGCAAAAGTACGCGTCGCCCTGAATAACCTCTCAGTCCTCGGTCGCGCAGGGATTACACTCTCAAGTGGCGACAATGGCGGAGGCTCCAGGCCACAATACCTTTTCACAAAGCTCAACGAGATAAAGCCAAAGATGATTGAGGAGGCAACGCAAAAGGGGCGCCAGGTCGCCGAGAAATTTGCAAAGGACAGCGGCTCACGCCTTGGCAAAATCAAAACTGCAGATCAAGGCCTCTTCTCTGTCGAAGACCGGGATCAGGAAAACCAACACCTGAAAACCGTCCGGGTCGTCTCCAGTATCGAGTACTACCTGACAGACTAACCACTCTCCATGAACCGCACACTCGGCTGGCTAACCATCCTGTTTGTCTTGATTGCACTTGCCAATCAGGGATGCCAAATGCCAGCCAAGCCATCTCCTGAGACAAAATCCGTCGCGGTCAGCCACGACAATATGGTCTTTATCAAAGGGGGCAGCTACGAGATGGGCGGTGACACCAACCTGTTTACAGACACAGCTCCTGTGCACAAGGTGACCATCACTGGCTTTTGGATGGACAAAACTCTTGTGACCAATGCCGAATTTGCTGCCTTTGTTGAAGCCACCGGCTACAAAACCACCGCTGAGCAGCCGCTGAACCCGGCAGATTTTCCCGGAGTCCCAGCGGAAAAACTCAAGCCAGGCTCCGTTGTGTTTACGCCGCCTGCCGGTAAGGTTTCCTTGGATGATGTCACACAGTGGTGGAGCTATACCCCCGGCGCGAGCTGGCGTCACCCCGAAGGGTCAGCTTCGGATATCGCTGACCGAATGGACCATCCCGTCGTGCATGTCAGCCATGATGATGCCCTTGCGTACGCAAAGTGGGCTGGTAAGCAACTCCCAAGCGAGGCACAGTGGGAGTTTGCCGCGCGCGGTGGTCTTCACCGACAACCCTTTGTCTGGGGAGTTACTCCGCCAAACTATGCAAGGCAACCGCTGGCAAACCTCTTTGATGGCACATTTCCAACCAAAAACACCCTCAAAGATGGCTATGCGCGAACATCCCCAGTCAACGCATTCCCGCCCAATGGCTACGGACTCTATGACATGGCAGGTAACTGCTGGCAGTGGACTGCTGACTTTTATCGCCCGGATGCGTATGCCAATCACACTCCAACAGACCCGAAAGGACCTACCGATAGCTTTGATCCGGATGAGCCGGGAATCACTAAGTTTGTTCAGCGCGGTGGGAGCTTTCTCTGTTCAGCGGACTATTGCGTGCGCTACCGCGTCGCGGGACGCGGGAAGGGCGCCCGTGACACCGGGGCATCCAATGTGAGCTTTCGCTGCATCAGCCTGAACTGAAACCCGTATAATCGACGGATGCGATACATAGCAGGACTGGTCAGCGCAGTGGCGCTCGCAGGAACAACGGCAGGATTCATTGGGATGTCCGGGGCCACGGCTGCAGGACGAATTCAAAAGAGCGTGGCGGAGGTGGAGAGGCCCAATGTGGTCTTTATCCTCACGGATGATGTTGGTTATGGCGACATCAGCGCAAACGGCGCGACGAAGATCAAAACGCCAAACATCGACCGTATTGCAAATGAAGGCATCCGATTTACAAACGCCTACGCGCCTGCCGCGACCTGTACGCCAAGCCGCTATGCGTTAATGACCGGCGAATACGCCTTCCGCAAACCGGGGACAGGTGTGCTGCCCGGCGATGCGGCGATGATTATCGATCCATCCCGGATGACGCTTCCGAAGCGCTTCAAGGATGCCGGCTACGCAACAGCTGCCATCGGCAAGTGGCACCTGGGTCTTGGCAATGCGCAGTCACCGCTTGATTGGAACAAGCACATCTCGCCTGGAGCAAATGAGCTGGGCTTTGATCAAACTTACCTCATTCCCGCAACCGTGGACCGCGTCCCGACGGTTTGGGTCAAAAACGGAGATGTAGTCGGTCTGGACCCAGCTGATCCGATTCAGGTGGACTACAAACAACGCATCGGGGATTGGCCAACAGGTCGCGAAAACCCGGAGCTCCTTAAGCAAAAGCATTCACATGGTCATGACATGACCATCGTCAATGGCATCGGCCGCATCGGCTGGATGACCGGTGGGAAGAAAGCCCTCTGGGTGGATGAAAACATCGCAGACACCATCATCCGCGAAACGACAACGTACATTGAACAAAACAAGCGAAAACCGTTCTTTCTGTATGTGGGGACACATGACATCCACGTTCCACGGGTGCCGCACAAGCGTTTTGCCGGTAAGTCCGGGATGGGCCCGCGCGGGGATGCGATTCTCCAGCTCGATGCACAGGTTGGCGCCATCCTGAAAGCATTGGATAAAAACGGTCTCACGGACAATACCATCGTTGTGTTTACCAGCGACAATGGTCCTGTTGTGGATGATGGCTATCAGGACCAGGCAGTAACGCTGTTGGGTGACCACAAGCCGGCCGGACCGCTGCGCGGTGGGAAGTACAGCCTGTTTGAAGGCGGCACCCGGGTGCCGTTCCTGGTTCGCTGGCCCGCAGGACAGCGGTCGTCTCCGGAGGATGCCCCTAAGACAAACAGCAGGAGAGTAACCACTTCGATGATCAGTCTGGTGGACATGCTGACCAGCTTTGACACGATTCTAAGCTCTGGACGTTCAAAGCCAATTTCAGGGGATGGCTTGGATGTCAGTGATGCACTGCGCGGTACAGGACCAGGCAAGCGAAACTATATTGTTGAACACGCAGGCAGGCTGGCGCTGAGATGGGAGAAGTGGAAATACATCCCCCCGGGCAAGGGTGTTGCCTTTCAACCCCTGACAGGAACGGAGACTGGTAACTTGGATGCTGACCAGCTTTACAACCTGGACACTGACCCGCATGAAGACCGAAATGTAGCCGCGGCAAACCCGGATGTCATCACGCGAATGAAGGGGATGCTTGCGCAGCTCAGAGCAGGGAAGCAGCCTTGATTCTTGTGTTCATGATGAGACGATTGCGGTTTCCGCCGCCTCTATGCTTCCTCTGTGCCTTGCTTTGCCTTACGTTCATCAACCGTCCATCCCAAGCGGCAGACAAACCGAATATTTTGCTGATCGTCGCGGATGACCTTGGCTGGAAAGATGTTGGCTACAACGATGGCGCATTCAAAACACCCAACATCGATGCGCTGGCAAAATCCGGCACTGTCTACACGCAGGGGTACGTTGCTGCAGCCAACTGCCAACCCAGCAGAGCGTGTCTGCTGCGCGGTCAATACACCGCACGTCATGGCGTGTATGCCGTTGACAGCACCAAGCGCGGGCCTGTTGCAGAAATGCGCCTGGAACCGATTCCCAACAAGAGTGGCATCGCCCCGGACGCACCCACCATCGCCAAAGCAATCCAATCTGCAGGGTATGCGACAGCATTGTTTGGTAAATGGCACCTCGGCGGCCCCGATGGCGCAACGCCCACAAAACAGGGTTTCTCGGTGTACCGGGATGCTTTAGCTAGCCGTAAGGCCACTGCGGTATCAAAAGCGGATGGCATCGCAGACCCAAAGGGGATGTTCTCCACAAACGAGGATGTTGCATCCTGGGCAACACAGCAGAAGACATCGCCGTGGTTTGCGGCAGTGATGTACCACGGTATCCACACTCCGCTTGAAGCGCGGCCAGAAACTCTCGACCGCCTGCGTAAAGATGGCCTGTCCGGCCAGAAACTCAAATATGCGGCGTGTCTTTCGGATTTTGATGATACTGTCGGCGCCCTCATCAGGCAAATCCGTGCGCTCCCAAGGGGACGGGAGACCGTGATTGTCTTTACATCGGATAACGGAGCCACCCAACAGTCATCCCAGGAGCCCCTCCGTGGAAACAAAGGCAGCTATTACGAAGGGGGCATTCGGGTTCCATTGATTGTTGACTGGCCAGGCCACACAAAGCCAGGTGCAACCTGCTATTCACCCGTCACGCTGGTTGATCTCTTCCCAACGTTTTGCGATATCAGCGGTGCAAAGGTAGACCCAACTTGGAAACTGGATGGCATTTCGCTGGTTCCAACATTTGATGGCAGTGACCTGAAAGAGGAACGGTCTATTTTCTGGCATTTTCCCGGGTATCTGGATACACCCGTCATCCGTGGGAGAGATCCAATTTTTCGAACCCGACCGGTAACCGTAATTCGTAGGGGCGACTATAAGTTATTTGTGTACCATGAAGAGTGGCTGCTGGATGGCGGGGCAGACAACGTCCCCGGTAACCGAGCGGTGGAGCTTTACTATATGAAGAACGACCGCGGTGAGCGTCAGGAGCTTTCAGCGGCGGAGCCAAGCATCCGCGATGCTCTGTTGGCAGCTGTCATCGCGTATTGGAAAGCCAACGGGAATCCTCTGCCAACGCTGAAGAAGGCCAATAATTGAGTACCATCCGCATCCATCACGCTGATAACCTTGCGTTCCTCAAGGCCTATCGTGGCAAACCGATTGACCTCATCTACATCGATCCACCATTCAACACGGGGAAGGTACAGCAGCGACAGCGGATGCGGACTATCGCCGATGATGACGGTGACCGCACCGGATTTGCTGGCAGGCGTTATCGCACGGAAGCGATTGAAAGTGCATCCTATGATGATAGCTTTGGGGATGACTTTATCGACTATCTCCGCGAGCGGATTGCATTGATGCGGGACCTTTTAGCCCCGGATGGCAGCTTTTTTCTACACTTGGACTACCGTGAGGTGCACTACGCCAAGGTGATGTGCGATCAGATTTTCGGTCGTCAGTCATTTCAAAACGAGATTATTTGGTCCTACGACTATGGTGGGCGGCCGACGCGTAAATGGGCTCCCAAGCATGACAACATTCTCTGGTATACACGCGACCCGGAAAACTACACCTTTGATTTGGATGCCAGCGACCGTATTCCGTATATGGCACCTAGCCTTGTCGGCGCAGAAAAAGCTGAGCGTGGAAAGATTCCAACGGATGTCTGGTGGAATACCATCGTGAGTCCGACCGGAAAGGAAAAAACCGGGTATCCAACGCAAAAGCCGCGGACAATTATCGACCGGATTGTGACCGTGCACAGTGCCCCTGGAGCGCTGTGTGCAGATTTCTTCGCCGGTAGCGGGACCCTTGGCGCAAGCTGTCTTGCGCATGGGCGCGATGCGATTTTGGTGGATGCGAACCGGGAAGCCATCGATGTGATGCGACAGCGCTTTGCAACTGACGGCGAACGCGTAGAGTTTTCGATAGATCAGGGAGCGTGATTTCGGCTCATCCAGGATATCGGGCACGTTGATCTGAAGGTAGAAAGGCACCGACACATCGTCTTCGGAGTGAACATTTGGTGCATGGGATGAATCCGGGCGTTATTATTTACTTATGACTCCGTTTCATTCTGTCACATCGATCGCCGCTCCCCTCGACCGCGTCAATGTGGACACCGACCAGATTATTCCGAAGCAGTTCCTGAAGCGTATTGAGCGGACTGGCTTTGGTCAGTTTCTCTTCTTTGACTGGCGCTATCTTGAGGATGGCACGACACCGAACCCTGATTTCGAGCTGAATGCTGCAAGTCTCGCCGGTGCAGAGATTCTGGTTGCAAACAAGAACTTTGGATGCGGTTCCAGCCGTGAGCATGCTCCATGGGCACTGCTCGATTATGGCTTCCGTGCATTGATTGCGCCAAGCTATGCCGACATCTTCCATAACAACTGCTACAAAAATGGCATCCTGACTGTCATCCTGACAGAAGCTGAGGTGGACACCCTTCTCGGTATTTTGAAGGCAAACCCTGGCGCGGAAGTAACCGTTGACTTGGAGTCGCAGACAGTGGCTGGCCCGGATGGCTTTGCTGCATCCTTTGATGTCGACCCATTCCGCAAGCACTGCCTCTGGAATGGCTTAGATGACATCGGGTTATCGCTGCAACACGCGGACAAAATCGATGCTTACGAGGCAGCGTACGGGAAGTAAGGTTTTTTACTTCTATTCGTGTGAAGTTTTGTCAGGTGGCTGTGCATCCGAAGGGGATGCGCAGCCGCTTTGTCAATTAGCGTGGCATCAGGCATTCGCAGGGGTGTGGAGACATGTCAGTTACGATTCATTGCCACCACACCTTTATGGGACTAAGTAGCAAGCCCCAAATCGAAGCGGCGGCAGGTTATCAAGGAGAAAGCCTCCCGGACACCCCGCCGCCATTATCGATCTGTACTGATTGGTATCAGGCTTAGTCTTCGACTGCAGATCCCAGCGTCAGAACTTCATCGGCCTTACCGGAGTTACGGATTTCAGCATCGATGGCATCCATGATCTCTGGATGCTCCTCCAAGTACTTTCGGACGTTTTCGCGACCTTGTCCAAGGCGGTCGCCCTTGTAGGAGTAGAAAGCACCGGCCTTTGTGATCGCGCCGAGCTCGGTTCCGATATCAATCAGCGAACCAGCACGTGAGATGCCTTGACCGAACATGATGTCGAATTCTGCCTGCTTGAAAGGCGGTGCAACCTTATTCTTGACAACCTTCACACGGGTACGGATACCGACCATGTCATTGCCAATCTTGAGGGTCTCAATACGGCGGACATCCAGGCGCACGGATGAATAGAACTTCAGTGCACGGCCACCTGGCTGCGTCTCAGGATTTCCAAACATCACACCAATCTTCTCACGCAGCTGGTTGATAAAGACAGCGGATGTATTGGTCTTGTTGAGCGATCCTGTGATTTTGCGGAGTGCCTGGCTCATCAGACGTGCCTGAAGGCCGACGTGGGAATCTCCCATCTCGCCCTCGATTTCAGCTTTGGGAACTAGCGCTGCGACAGAGTCGAGAACCACAACCGAAACGGCATTCGAGCGAATCAACGCATCCACAACTTCAAGCGCTTCTTCACCGGTCGTTGGCTGGGATATCAAAAGGTTGTCAATATCCACACCTATTGCTTTTGCATACACCGGGTCAACCGCATGCTCAACATCCACATAGGCCGCAATCCCACCCTGCTTTTGCGCTTCTGCAACAACCTGCATCGCGATGGTTGTCTTACCGGATGACTCCGCGCCATAAATCTCAGTGATACGACCCCGTGGAATTCCACCCACACCGAGAGCCAAATCAAGTGCCAACGAACCCGTTGGAATGACTTCAATGGCCTCTGCAGAACGCTCGCCCATGCGAACAAGGATTCCCTTGCCAAACTGCTTCTCCAGCTGCGCAGTCGCAACTTCCAGTGCCTTTGCCTTATCCATATTTCATCTGTCCCTTCAAATCACCAATCACGATGGCAAAGCCACCAACACACACCACACCTTCAAGAGGTGGGTAAAGCCTACATCGCCAGATCACTCTGGAACACCACAGCAATGCGGAAAGGTCGGATATTTGATTTTCT
>CAZSGJ010000047.1:17881-20077 GCA_964606305.1 uncultured Armatimonadia bacterium | reverse complement strand
TCGAATGCGCCGGATTCGTACGTCCTCACGCGGGAAGAAATTCACCAGAAACTGACGGAGCTCTCCGCCGTTGGTGGCGTCGAAATGCTGATGCAGGGCGGACTCAACCCCAAGCTTAAGCTCGAGTGGTACGAAGACCTTCTTTCATGGATGCGGGATGAATTCCCCCACATCATCCGGCACTGCTTTTCACCTGCTGAGCTTATTTACATAGCAAAAATTAGCAAGCTAAGCATGCATGAGACGCTGACCCGCCTTAAGGAAGCCGGCCTCCAGAGTATCCCGGGTGGCGGTGCTGAAATCCTGACCGACCGGGTTCGCAACTTCATCAGCCCGTACAAAGACACCGCCGATGAGTGGCTAAACTGCATGGAAACCGCGCATGCCGTCGGACTGTACTCAACGGCGACGATGATGTATGGCAGCATCGATACTTTTGAAGACCGCGTAGAGCACCTTGTGCGTCTTCGGGATCTCCAGGATGTTTCGCTGAACAACAGCCCTGCGCACTTCCGTGCATTTGCGGCATGGAATTACCAACCGGATGGCACAGAGCTTGGCGGCCTGCGCGCAAGCGGCTTTGACTACCTGCGCACCATTGCAATCAGCCGTATCGCTCTCGATAACTTCCCACATATGCAGGCAAGCTGGGTGACTC
This sequence comes from uncultured Armatimonadia bacterium, assembly GCA_964606305.1. GTDB lineage: Bacteria > Armatimonadota > Armatimonadia > Armatimonadales > Armatimonadaceae > CAIRTT01. The sequence goes on along the minus strand of CAZSGJ010000047.1, from coordinate 19,419 downwards.
AGGGACCGAAAATCGGTCAGATTTCGCTTGGCTACGGCGTGGATGACTTCGGGCAGACGATGATGGAGGAGAATGTCGTCTCAGCCGCCGGGTGTACATTTGCTGTGCCAATCTCTGAAATGGAGCGTCTGATTACGGATGCCGGCTACACTCCTGTTCGCCGAAACACGCGCTATGAGCGTGTCTAGGTTGAACTAGTTTTTGCGAGGCGCTGACTTTGGCTTGGCAGCATCTAAGGGCACGATGTAAACCAATGCCCCCATGGATTGTTCTTCCTTTACACCTGCATGGCACTGCACACAGTTGCGGTCGGTGATAACCGGACGAACGGCTACATAGGCGGTCTTCGATGGAATCTCGAAGCTGGTTCCGGCCTCGATGTCCTTTAGCCGATCAACTATCGGCTTGATGAATGGCTTGAGCAGGGCGTGGCCATCATCGCCGTGCGCGGCTCGGAGGTTGGTGTACTTGCCATCCCGGTAGCCGATAATTGCTTCAATGGTCCCTGGCTTCTCTGGACGGATGAATGTGTCTGCCTGTCGATGATTGATATGTGCAAAGCCGACGACGAGTGGCTTACCCGATGCCTGAACGCGCTTTACGAATGCACGGGTGTCGTCGTCATCGGTCCCGCGACCTGAGCTAACGATGATGTTTTCGTGCCCGGACAGCACAGGCATCCGAGAAATGCCAAATCGACCATCATCAGTGGTCTTGAAGCGCCGCTGGAGCATGTTGTCCAGACCCTTCACCAATGACTTAGCATCGTTTGTCGTATCAGGTGTAAGTGCCATCACCATACTGACACTAAGGGGAATCAAGGCAAGTGCGAGCTTTGCTTTCATACATCCTCCGTATTGCGCAAAAAATACGCTGTGTGGTGAAAATAGGCTTTCATTGCATCGATATACGGAGCAAATGCCGGCGTGGTTTCAAGGGCCCTATCCATATGACTCAGCCATGCATCCGCGGCCTTGGTATCAACCTTGTAGGGGAAATGCCGCATCCTCAACCTTGGGTGGCCACGTTGTTCAGAATAAATCCCGGGACCTCCAAAGTACTGGATCAGAAAGAGGGCCAGGCGTTCACGAGCTCCTGGCATGTCATCATCCGGATACATCGGGCGGATTATCGGATCGGTCTCGATACCATCATAGAAGCGGTCAACGAGCTCGGCGAAGGCATCCGGCGCACCGCCATCCGTTCCGCCCAGCAGCTCCCAAATCGACTTCTGCCGCTCAACGCTATCAGAAATGGACAACATTGCCGGTCTCTGCACTTTCGATTCCCGCGGTCAGGACTGCCATGGCTTTGCGGACACTGTCCATTGAAACCGCTAGTGGTGCGGTGCCGTTAATGGCAGCCGCGATGTTCTCGTAATAGTTTCTCCAGCGACCCGGTTGAGTTTTGACTGGGGTAATGCTCGAGTTCGTGTAGATTTTGCCGTAGGACTCTGGCTGTTCGATGCCGCCATCGATAGCGCCGGCAATCATCGCCAGCTCCTGTGGATCCACACCGTACTTTACGAAGGTGCCGGT
>CAZSGJ010000047.1:0-17781 GCA_964606305.1 uncultured Armatimonadia bacterium | reverse complement strand
GAGCGCCAGCCATTGACCGGACCGAAGCCCTGCCAGGCCATTTCAAGCCAGCGGACATCCCCGATTGAGCCATTCGCGATGACTTCGCGGCAAGTGAGATAGTCGCCATCAAAGCGGCGGTTTTGGAACACAGACAGAATGCGATTGTTAGCCTTTGCAGCCGAAATCATCCGGTCAGTTTCAGCCATGGTGAGGGTTAGCGGCTTATCGACGACAACGTGTTTACCGGCATTGAGGGCAGCAACGGCTTGGTCGGCATGGACGGCGGTTGGTGTCGCCAGGATGACAAGGTCGACATCCGGGTCAGCGCAGACATCGTTGATGGTTTCGACAGCCTTACAGCCGCGCTCGGCCACGATGCGTTCGCGTGTCGCAGGATCCCGGCTTGCGATTGAGTGTAGCTCAAGCTCTGGAACGAGGGTGACCAGATAGCTGTGAAACGACTTGCCGGCAAAGCCGTACCCAATAACGGATGTATTGATTTTTCCCATGACGCTAGGATTGTACGGCTGATGTTCATCCCCCGGAAATGATTGATACTTATGCAAAGTGCATTTCAATCCATGTGGGCATGAGTGGCGGGAAGGTTGCGACAAATGCGATCAGCCATTCCTTCGCTTCCATGGCTGTATTCGTCCCAGAAATGGTTCGCACGTTTGCCGACGCCAAAAACAAAACAACCCATGGAGGTGTTGCCACGGGTTGTGTCAGGAAATGAATCAGTGAACTGGAATATGTAGTGGTCTAATATCCAACCCTCCCATCCTGTATGGGAAGGTTGGACATTCCCCAGGTTCTACTATTGTTGGTTATCAAGTCTGGATCCTTGATGTCAGCACTATAATGGCAAGCCGCATCAATTGAAACCGTACGAATTGCCAGATTTAACCATGGTTAATAAATGTAACATTTGATAACTATTATCAATAGTTTGGTTGCGTTTTGTTGATTACTAAGTAGGGCGTGCATATTTCGCACTTACAGTGGTAGGTTTGATTTATGGAATCTGCATTTCGTTGGTACGGGCTAACAGACCGTGTCTCCCTTTCTTGGTTACGTCAAATGACTCCTCAGCCTCGCGTCGTGACGCATTTGGAGCAATTCGCTCCGGGTGAGTCGTGGACAGTTGATGCTATCAAAGGACTGCGCCAAGGGCTCGATACACATGGGTTAGGCTTAGGCCCCTTGGAGAGTGTCTTCTGGTCGGATGACATGAAAACCGGCGGTCAACGGCGTGACCAGCATATCGATGCAACCATACAGACCTTTCGTAATCTCCGTGCCGTGTTTCCCGAGGAACCGGAGCTGATAGTCACCTATAACCTGATGGCACTGGACTGGAGCCGGACAGACCTTGCTTGGGAACATCCAAACGGAGCGCGCGGCCTTGCCTTTGATCAAGCGAAGTGGGAGGCGATGGATATCAGTCGCGGGCTTTACTTACCCGGATGGGGTAAGGGATATTCAGAGGCTGAATTCCGACATCTGGGTGAGATTTACGGAGATAAGACCGCCATTTGGCAGCATATTGGCTATGTCCTCAATGCAATCGTGCCCGTTTGTGAAGAACTGAACATCCGGCTTGCTGCGCATCCGAATGATCCACCCTGGATGACATTTGGACTTCCTGCGATGCTGTGCAATGCCGAAGACATCCAGCTGCTGATGTCACTGTATCCAAGCAGGGCAAATGCGCTGTGCTTCTGTACGGGCAGCTACGGGGCTCTGCCAGAGAATGACATTTTGAAAATGATTGCATCGTTTGCGGATAACATCGCGTGGTGCCACCTCCGCGTTACGAAGACAACCGGCGACCGGGTGTTCCATGAGGCTGACCATGCGGACCTTGCGGCGGACTGGGACCTCCTTGACATCATGAAAGCGTTGATTAGGGCTGGCTTTGATGGCATTTTCCGCTCCGATCATGGTCTCGACATTCTGCATGAGACCGATATGGAGATGCGTGGCTACCCAGCCATCGACCGTTATGCTGCCAACAAAATGCTGTGGGCGTATCACCGTGCCCTTACGAATCCGCTTTAGGAGAATCCGATGTTCGATATCCATTCATACTCTGTCTCCTACGAAGCGACGCCCATTAAGGCTGGGAAGAACTACATCCTGCCCTTTCCCGTTGACCCGGATGCCCGTTGGGGGATGAAAGGACGTCAGGATGCCTGCGGCACGGTGAACGGAGTTCAGATTCGCGGACAGCTGACCAAACAACCGGATGGCACATGGGCGATGGTTACGGGACCAGCCTGGTGGAACCCCATCGGTGCTGACCCTGCAACTTGCCCGTTGCTCAAGATCGTGCTGCATCCGGAGGGTCCGCTGGTGGAAGAGCAGCCGGATGACATCCGCGATGCCCTTCAGCAAAGTTCCGCTGCCTGCGAGTTCTTCTATTCCATCGCCCCGCATTATCGGAAAAACTGGCTGCGCTGGGTGACAGATGCCAAGCGCGAGGAAACACGCGTGCAGCGCATTACACAAATGGTGGATGCCCTTGCGGCTGGTCAACGTGATCGGTAAACAAAACCGCCCTCCGGGTACTGGAGGGCGGTTTGTACATTTAGGCTATTCCCACTCGATTGTTCCGGGTGGCTTGCTCGTGAGGTCGTAAACCACGCGGTTAACGCCATCCACTTCACCCACAATCCGGCTGGAAATACGCTCAAGGAGGTCCCATGGTAAGTGCACGGCACTTGCTGTCATCGCATCATCGGATGACACACAGCGCAGCACCACAGGATACGCATAGGTGCGGAAGTCGCCGCTCACGCCGACAGACTTGACATCCGGGAGGACACCAAAGCTCTGCCAGACCTTGCGGTACAGACCCGCTTTCTTGATCTCCTCAACGATGATGCTGTCAGCATGACGAAGGATAGTGAGTTTTTCTAGTGTGACTTCACCGAGAATACGGATTGCAAGTCCTGGCCCCGGGAATGGCTGGCGCCAAACCATTTCGCTTGGGAGTCCAAGCTCTTCGCCAACCTTGCGGACTTCATCTTTGAACAGAAGACGCAGTGGCTCGACCAGCTTGAGCTTCATATGTTCAGGAAGGCCGCCAACATTGTGGTGGCTCTTGATTAAATGACCCTTCTTGGTTCCACCAGACTCAACGACATCGGAGTAAAGGGTGCCCTGCGCAAGGAACTCAGCGCCATCGATAGTCGCTGCGATCTCATCAAAGACCTCGATGAACTCTTTACCAATCGTTTTACGCTTGAGCTCCGGATCTGAGATTCCCTTCAGACGGTCAAGGAAGCGCTCTTTCTCATCCGCGTAGACAAGATTGATGTTCAGGTGCTCACCAAGATTACGCTTGACTTGCGTCCCTTCATCCATCCGGAGAAGACCGGTATTCACAAAGATGCAGGTCAGCTGTGCACCGATTGCCTTGTGAATAAGGGCGGCAACGACGACAGAGTCTACGCCACCGGAGAGGCCACAGATGACCTTTTTGTCGCCGACCTGCTCACGGATCGCTGCGACAGTGTTGTCGATAAAGGAGCCCATGGTCCAGAGACCCTTGGCACCACAAATGTTGTAGAGGAAGTTACGGAACACATCCATTCCCCAAGGGGTGTGGGCAACTTCAATGTGAATCTGAGTTGAGTAAATCCGGCGCGCATGGTCTGCCATGCCGGCAACCGGTGTGACCGTCGTCTTTGCAGTGACTTCGAAACCCTCCGGAGCGATCTCAACCGTATCCGAATGGGACATCCAACCGATGAGATCTTTATTCAGGCCGGCATAGAGATCTTTGCCGCCCAGAATATCGATGTGGGTCTTGCCATATTCCGCATTTGTCGCGGAGACAACCGAGCCGCCATTGAGCTTTGCAATCAGCTGATGACCATAGCAAATTCCGAGAATCGGTATTCCGGCATCAAAGATGGCCATGTCCACCGTCGGTGCATCTGGCTCGTAAACACTGTTCGGGCCACCACTGAAAATGATTCCGATAGGATTCTTTGCCAGAATCTCATTCATCGGGGTGTCACAGGGGACCATTTCGCAGAAAACCTGACACTCACGGACCCTGCGGGCAATCAGCTGAGAGTACTGTCCTCCGAAATCCAACACGACAACGAGCTCATCGGTAGGGCGGAGAGTTGCGGTCGATTCAGACATTAATCAGACGACCTTTCAGGACAGTTTGCGGGGGATTCCAATGCGTGAGACTCCAGGAAGTTTGGATGAAATGGTATCACGCGGAGGGCATCAAAATGCAGAAAACCCCGGGTTTGATACCGGGGTTTTGCGATGCGTTGATGATTGGTTAACCAACGCCCTGGGAGCGTTGAAGAGACTTTCCTTCGGTCGGCAGGGATGGCGCCACAAACATCTGGACATTCTGCATTTCCTTGATGTTATGTGCACCAAGAGAGCCCATGGAAAGGCGAAGCGCACCCACCAGGTTCATCGTTCCATCATCGCGGTGCGCAGGGCCGTAGAGGATCTCCTCAAGGGTCCCACTGATACCAACTTTGATTCGCGTACCGCGTGGAAGATCTGCACTGGATGTTGCCATCCCCCAGGAATAACCCGGAGCTGGAGCTTCTTTCGCCGCTGCGATTGTCGAACCGAGCATGACTGCATCAGCGCCTGCGGCGATTGCTTTCGAGATGTCTCCACCGTTTCGGATACCGCCATCCGTGATAATCGGGACGTAGCGTCCTGTCTTCTCGAAGTAGTCATCACGGGCGGCTGCACAGTCGGCTGTCGCGGTGATTTGTGGGACACCGATTCCGAGGACTTTGCGGCTTGTACAGATATGTCCCGGGCCGACTCCAACGAGGATCGCAGCCGCTCCGGCCTCCATCAGCTCGTAGGTCGCCTGGTAGCCAACCGTGTTGCCAACAATCACGGGGATTGGTGAGTTCTTGCAGAATTCGGCGACCGGGAACTCAGGAATCGTGGATGATTCGAACTTGACGGTACCGACTGTGCTCTGGATGACGAAGACATCTGCACCGGCGGCAACCGCTGCTTCGGCAGCCTTGTGGGCCGTATGGGGAGCGGCGGCAACGGCGGCGATACCACCATTGGCTTTGATTTGTTTGATGCGGAGTGCGATAAGGTCAGCACGTACAGGAGCCGCGGCATAGAGGTCCTGAATAAAACGGATGACACCCTCCGCCGGATGATCGGCGATCTGCTGGAGGATTTCCTCGGCGTTCTCATAGCGGGTTTGAATTCCATCAAGGTTCAACACAGCCAGACCACCAAGGCGACTCATTTCAGCGGCAAGCGCAGGGTTGACGGCACCATCGAGGCTGGATGCAAGAATCGGACACTGGATGGTCAGGTTGCCAAGCTTCCAGGATACGTCTACATCTTTGGCATCGATGACGAGAGGTCCGGGCGCCAATGCCACTTCATCGAATCCATAAGCCCTTCGGGCGACCCGTCGTCCACCAACTGTAATGTCCACGTCAATGCCTCCTATGCAACAAGAAATGTTACCATCTGGGACCCAATTCCCGGATGCATGAGCGGCGGAGGGACTAACTCGAATTTTGGAGGGTATCCCAGTGCGTTGCCGACAGATAACGGAACCGCTCCAACGAATTTATAGAGAAGCGTGCTACACCAGTCCCTTACGAATCAGAAAAGAAATCTATCAAAAAGTGTAGTAATCACGCCAAATTTTTCGATTGGTGATGTGGAGGAACTCTCATGTCATCAATGCATCACTCGGTAACCGCCAAATCACTTGGCTGCGTACTCAAACTCATCGTCTGCCTGCTCCTGCTGGCCGCCCCGTGCCATGCACAGCAGTTTTTGATTCGTTATTCATTCACCGGCTTACCCGGTAATCAAAGCACCACGTTGCCGCTCGCCGATACCGTCCCAAACTTACTGACCGTCTCTGGAATCACCCGCGGTAGCGGAATCACCACTGTCGCTGGCAGCGGCGGGATGGCAGCCGGTGGCTGGACGACGACCGCATTTGACCCCAATGACTACTTCACACTCAACTTGTCATCTGCGTTTGGGTATCGGGTCCGGGTCGATTCGATCAGCTTTGCGGAACGCAGAAGTCTGACAGGTCCCGGAGGACTTGAGCTGCGAACGAGTGCCGACACCTTTGGGACGGGCATTTACAGCGCAACGCTTCCGGATGATTCCAAGGTCCGAAGGCATGATGTGCAGACCGGAGGTATCTGGGCGGATGAAGCCATGCCGCTCGAGGTCCGTTTCTACGGCTATCAGGCTGAATCAGCCGCTGGGACGTGGCGTCTTGGAGGGAGTACGACCGCCGCAGACAACCCAGGTGGACTCAGCACAGACCTTCTGATCAGCGGGTGGATTGAGCCAAGTGCAACGGTTGCACCCGAGCCGGCAAGCCTAATTCTTGTTCTCGCATGTCTTCCGCCACTCGGGTGCATTGCTCTCCATCGGTGTAAAGCAATACATTTGCAAGATTCGCAATCATCAAAATGAATGGTATAGATCTGATTAAAAAGCACGAATATGCGCATTAATGTGCCTCTGATGGTTCAAAATAGCGACAGAATGGATTATTTCCAGAAAGTGGTCTGTCGGAATATTGACCCAGGCCGCGGTAATATAAACGCATCGATGGTTGAAAAACCCGATGATTACTGCGGCCGCTGATTAGCGGGCGCTTTTTGTTTTTATGGACACGATGCTCCCAGCCATACCGCGCTATCGGCCCTTCCAAAAAGGCATCTACACCACCACTCCCAGCCTGCTGCCCCTTGGTACAGACTTTGGTAATGGCATTTTGGATTTGCATCCACTGCAGCTTGATCAGGGAACCGCTGCGCTCCTCGAAAACAAACGGCAGATTCAGACCTACCGGCCACTCATATTGCAGTCCGACCTTGAACCGGCGCTCGCCAGTGCCGCCATTACGCAGCTGGCCAGCGAGCGAATGCAAATCGAAGCCGCCGTGAATGTCGCATTTCCGGGGAACTCGTCGCTGGAGCAATCGTGGATGGACACAAGCCTGTCGCTTCATCAACGCCTTGAGGCACTATCGATGGCAACCGCGGAGGACATCGCGATTGTGCAAATCAACCCGGATAGCAGTGATCGCAACGCTCTTCTATCAATCGCTGCTCCAAGCCGGTGGGCACCGGAAGAAAAGATTGGGCGCTCCTTTATCGCGACGCACACTCCTGTGCCGCATATGGAAAAGACTCTGTCCGCTGCTGGAAAGCTGCAACTGATGCTAATCGAAAAGGGACCCTTTGTCCGCTTTACCTGGGGGATTGCAACGACTCCTGCGCTGGACACACATCCCGCACAAACCGAACCTCCCTACGCCGGCGGAGATGCGTTTCTGCGTGTTGAGCGTCAGGTGATACGCCGCATTCCGGACCACATGGCGTTTATATTCACCATTCGGGTTACGGTTGAACCGCTCTCAAGCGTGCGACGGGTCGAATCCGATGCCGATGCATTGGCAGCTGCACTCCGCAGCATGGATGAGAAGAGCCGAATATACAAATCTGTGGATGGCCACATTGATGCGCTTTGCGGCTATCTCCTTGAAACGCCTTAGGGGGCTGGGCGCTCAATCGCAAAACGTTGGAAATCACTCGCGAGGCGCGTCCTGGGGAACACCGACTTCGCTTCATCAAGAAGCATCCCCATTCCAATTTCAGCCGTATCCGGGTCATAGCGGCTGGAGAAATGTGTCAAAACCAGCTCTTTTACATCCGCGCGTAATGCCACATCCGCAGCTTCACGGCTTGTCGAATGCGCTGATTTTTCCGCCTGCGCCTGCTCACTCGAATGAAAAGTAGCCTCATGGATCAGCATGTCAGCGTTCGCAGAGAATGCGATAACGGAGTCCGTTGGGCGTGTATCACCCGTGTAAACCGTCATCCGGCCGCGCTTAGTCTCGCCCACATAGTCTGCACCATTGACGACACGGCCATCGGAGAGCGTTACGATCTCACCCGCTTTTAGTTGTCCAAACAGCCTGCCGTATGGCAGGCCATCCGCTATCGCTTTTTCGACATCAAATGCACCCGGGTTATCCGCCTCGCGAATCCGATATGCGTAGCTCTCAACACGGTGCTCGGTAGGACAGACATCCACCGTAAAGCCATATTCGCGGAGACTCCAATCGGGAGAAATCACATCGTTTACGATTGGATATGCTGGCCGGTTTCCTGTCATCCGGAGCGTGCTGTTCAGCCACCGTCCCAGACCATCCGGTCCATGAACCGTGACCTCGGATGCACCACCGAGGGCAAGCCCGCGGCTTGCCAGCAGACCGGGCAGTCCGTAAAAATGGTCCCCATGCAGGTGCGTTACAAAGATCCTAGTCAGCTGACTCAGGCGTAAATGTGACATCCGCATAAGCTGGTGTTGCGTTCCCTCACCGCAATCAAATAACCACCACTCGCTTCGTTGCGGGAGGCGTAATGCGAGGGATGATACATTTCGCGTTCGACTTGGTGACCCGGCGCTTGTTCCGAGAAATGTCCACTCAAGCACTTAGTGCACTCCGGCTCCGGACAGGGCATCAAGGACTCTAGCAAGTGCTTCATCCCCAGTCGCTCCGGGTACAGTGCAGCCACTTGCCAAGCGGTGTCCGCCACCGCCAAACTGTGCTGCGACTTTTGAAACATCAATGCCCTCGGTACAGCGGAGGCTGGTTCGGAAGCCACCGGTTGCCTGCTCACGCATCAGGATCGAGACCTTTGCCCCGCGGACGCTTCGGAGGGCGTGCGAGACGCCATCCGTTTCGGAATCCAATGCACCTGTCGCTGCAAAGTCGCTCAAAGTGATCACGCTCCAAACAATCGCCCCGCTGTCGCTCCGGCCCATCTGGACCAATGCACGGCCAAGAAGACGCTGCGCCGCCTCCGTTCGGTTTTCATAGACATTGGAAACAATCACATCCGCGTTTGCACCGGCATCCCGGAGTGCTGCCCCAATCAGGTACGTCCCGGCGGTTGTCGATGGATACCGAAAGCCGCCCGTGTCTGTGTAGATTCCGCACATCAGACACTGGGCAATTTCAGGGTCTAGGGGTATCCCGAGCACAACCAGCAAGTCATGCACGAGCTCACTTGTGGATGCCCGGTGGCCATCCACGATACGGATGTTTCCAAAAACGCCGCTCGTCACATGGTGGTCGATGTCAATCACGGTAGGGCAACCCAGAATGGTGTCCATATTAGGACCCATCCGCTTTGCATCGCCGGCATCCATCCCGATCCCGATGTCGTAGGTTGCAATCGGGCTGGATTGCATCACCGTGGATGACTCGGGAAGGAAACGCAGGGTTTCCGGGACACCATCCGCGCTTAGGACATCAACATGCTTGCCGATGCTCCGTAGTCCAATCGCAAGGCCAAGCATCGAGCCAAGTGCATCGCCATCCGGGTTTACATGGCAAGCCAGTACAATTCGCTCCGCACTCCTTATCGCCTTGGCTGCGGCTTCAAAGTCGGCCAAATGGTCACTACTGGGAGTTGGAGTTTGCATGCACCAGTCTACCGGACACGCCGCAAGCGGTGAATTTCCACTGGTATACGGTCGCTCTGGATGAACCGAACTAGGAAGAAAGTCCCATTCTTGGGGACTTGCTACCGGGTTTGGAAGCGGAATGCATCGACGCTCCCACGTGTGCGGTACCATTGCGCAATGGGCGTTTGGCGAAGACTTTTGGGACCACTGGTCGAAGTGGTTATTACCCCGGTGGCTATAGGCGCCGCGGTCTCAGCCGGGGCCGTTGTCTTCTTTCTCAACCTCGCGGATGATATCCGGGAGCAGGATGGCGTCTGGAAGTTCGACCATGATGGCCTGAATCTTGGGAATGCCCTTAGGACACCCGAGCGTACAGCGATTGCGCGGACGGTTTCAGATCTTGCACGCCCCGATGTGATGTCGGCCGTGGCTGCCGTAAGCGTTATTATTGCCTGGCGCAGCGTACGCTTCCGGCGTGAGGCAATCCTCATGGCGATCACCCTCGGCGGCGGTGGCCTGATTATTGGAACGACCAAGTATCGATACGGTCGACAGCGCCCAAGCCTGGTCGAAGCCCTAGCGGTCGAAGAGACATTTAGTTTCCCAAGCGGACACTCGTTTGTCAGTATGTGTTTCTATGGGACGCTGGCATACTGGTGGATGAAAAATCGTCACTGGTTAGCGAAGATCGGGATTGGTTCTGTTACGACGCTGTTCATCGCGATTGTTGGCGCAAGCCGGGTGTATCTGGGTGTGCATTACCCATCCGATGTACTGGCCGGATACGCAGCAGCCCTCCCGTGGCTGGTGGCCTGCCTTTCTGCGTATGAGCGCTCCGAGCGCGAAATCGATGTTGATGACTTGTTGTTGCTGACGGAGTAGGGGCATTTCGGGTGCCTTTGAGGAGAGAGACAAATGCTGCGTGGTGAGCTTTTACATCCAGAGATTCTGTTTGCGCTTGGGGGTGCCGGTCATGGCTCCCAGATACTGATCACGGATGGTAACTATCCTCACGTGACCAAGTCAAATCCGGATGCAGAGCGGGTTTACTTGAACCTCGCTCCTGGCGTTTTGAATGCGGTTCAGGTCCTGAAAGTGATTGCGGGTGCCGTGCCGATTGAACAGGTGCATGTGATGGCAACTGCAGATGGCAAGGAGCCTCCTATCTGGAGCGAGTTTGCAGATATTCTTGGCCCGGACTTACCACTGATTCCTATCAAGCGGTTCAATTTTTACGATGCTGCCTGCGAACCGGATGTCGCTCTTGTGATTGCCACCGGAGAGCAGCGTGTCTATGCCAACATTCTGCTGACAATTGGCGTGGTCCCACCACCGAAGTAAGTGCTCTGTAGTTCTGTTGAAGCACTCCCTCTAGTGGCAGACCAGCTGGTTAAGGGAGTGTTTTTTTGTTCATTACCAGAATTGTCAACAACGCGAAATTCATCAGTTTTATGATGCTGCCTGCGAACCGGATGTCGCTCTTGTGATTGCCACCGGAGAGCAGCGTGTCTATGCCAACATTCTGCTGACAATTGGCGTGGTCCCACCACCGAAGTAGGCGGAGCTTTCGAATGGCCGTTGCACTGCGTGGCTCAAATCATCCCTAAACACCAAAATGAAAAACACCCCTATGGAATCTCCACAGGGGTGTTTGATGTTCTAAAGCGAACTACTTTGGTGCGCTGACCGGCTTCCCAAGCAGCTGCATCTGGGTTGAAAGCGTAAACTTCTCCGCTCCTGCTCCGTATGTCACTTCGACATACGATGCCGCACAGCCCGTTGCAGGCTTTGGCGCATTCGCCTTCACCGACTTGCCGCCCGCAGGGACTGTCAACTCGATGCTGCTCCACTTACTGTCACGATAATCACGGGTTGGCGCTTCACAGCGGAAAATCCGTGCGCTGACAATCGGCGTGTTGCTCGTAACCACGAAGTCACAGCTGCCATTTGCTAGCTCCTTACGGGTCCAGCGGAGAGCTGGCATTGGCTTTTTCTCAGCAACCGAACGCGAAAATGCGCTCAATGTAGCAAGCACACGCCCACGGTCCTCAAGCCCATGTCCACTGTTTGGTGCATACAGAACGCTCTTTTCGCCGACAAGACCATCCCAGTAGAGATTGAGCGAGTCCTGCGACCAGTAGCGGTCATTCGTGCCAAGGAGAATCATCTTTGGCATCGTCAACTTCGCGCGGTAAGAATACGGATCCTCAAGTTGCATCAGACGATCGCCCTTCGGACCAGACAAAATCTTGTCAAACCCAACCGCGGAGTAATCCGCTACCTGCTCACTTGGCTTGCCATAATGCTCCAGCTGATGCGCAAGCTGGGCTTTGACATTGAGGATGTCAATCACCATCGGAGCGATACCAGCAACGCGCTTATCCCCGGATGCGCCGACGAGCCAGGTGGTCCAGCCACGCTTGGATGCACCGGTAATCACAAAGCGATCCAGTGCCGGCAGGGACTCTTGCTTCGTTAATGCCTGAACGGTGTCCATAGCCTTGATAACGGCCTTTGCCATCGGGAAGTGCAGCGGCCATGACTCATCACCAGTCTCAACAAACTTCACCCATGTGTAGACAATCAGGGCATCTTCCGTGAGGCCATTGTAAAGCGGCTGGTTTGGAATGTTGTGGATGATGGCAAATGGTGCGCCCGTGCTTGTTGCAACCGTCAACGCAATCAGGTCGTTTTCCTTACTTCCACTTCCACCTGTATTGAGCATTGTGCAGAAGCCGGGACGCTTGACTTCCTTCGGGACGAAAAGCTGAACCCGGTGGTCCCATTTGATGTTCTGCCAGACCTGGGATGTCATCTTCATGTCGTAGATGGTCCCCGCTGGCAAATCGCGCTTCTCGGTCAGCGACCACTTGTACTCAGGCTCTGGACGCGCGAGGTAGTCATAAAAGTCAGCATTCGCAGGTGCAACCGCAAATGTGCCGGCAAGTGCAAGCCCGGCAGCGGTCAGCATGAAGTTTCGTCGGTTCATCATTCCCTCGTTTCACGCCTCGTGTTACGGACATCAACGGCAACATCGCCGAATCACACCAGACGGAAGAATTAGCGCATTGTATGCCACCGCATTGTCTCAGCAACACCATAACCCTGCTTCAAACAACGGAATCCTGAATTGATACACTCCAAACATGGACACTCAAACACCATCCGTCCTCATCGCAGTGGATGCCGGGACGACGAGCTGCCGCGCCATCGCCTTCGACAAAACCCTCACTCCCATCGCAACCCATCAAAAGTCCTTCACGCAACACTTCCCGCAAAGCGGCTGGGTCGAACACGATGCGAGCGAAATCATGGATGTCCAACGTGAAGTTTTGGATGCCGTGATAACAGCTGTCGGTGCACGAAATGTCGCCGCAATCGGCATCACAAACCAGCGCGAAACTGCTGTCGCATGGAGCCGCTCCACCGGTAAACCGCTCTGCAATGCCATTGTCTGGCAGTGCCGACGCACAACGCCTCTTTGTGAAGAAATCCGCTCCCGTGGACTTGCCGCAGACATCCGGGAGCGCACCGGCCTCCTCGTAGACCCGTACTTTTCTGCGACAAAGTGGTCCTGGATGCTCACAAACATCCCGGCGATCGCAGCTGCTTCCGAGACCGGTGATCTGGCCCTCGGTACCATCGACAGCTGGCTGATTTATGGCCTGACAAATGGCGAAAACCATGTCACTGACCCCAGTAATGCCAGTCGGACGCTTCTCTACAACACCAAAACACTGGGGTGGGACCCGGTTCTCTGTGACATTTTCGGTGTTCCGAAAGCCGCCCTCCCGGATGTCCTTTCATCCGATGCCACATTTGGTCACTACACCTTCAATGGCATCCGGATTCCCATTCGTGCAGTCCTTGGTGACCAGCAGGCTGCACTCTTTGGACAGGGCTGCTTCGCGCCCGGGATGCTGAAGTGCACCCTTGGGACTGGCTCATTTCTCCTCGTCAATGCCGGAACAACGCCACCAAACCCACCCGCCGGCATCCTCTCAACCATCGCCTGGACCCTCGGCGAGACTACAACTTACGCCCTCGAAGGCTCGGTCTTCATCGCGGGCGCTGCGGTGCAGTGGCTCCGGGATGGCCTTGGCATCATCACGACATCATCCGAAGTCCAAGCCCTCGCGGCAAGTGTCCCGGATTCCGGCGGTGTCGTCTTTGTTCCCGCGCTGTCCGGGCTTGGTGCACCCTACTGGAATCCAAATGTCCGCGGGACTATCTTTGGAATCACCCGAGGGACGACGAAAGCACATATCGCCCGCGCAACCCTTGATGCCATCGCGTTACAAAATGCCGATCTCGTGGATGCGATGCGCCCAGCCGTTTCCGAAGAAATCACAGAGCTTCGCATGGATGGCGGTGCGGCGGCAAATGATGATTTGATTCAGCTGCATTCTGACTTTACGGATTGCATCGCCATCCGCCCAGCCTGTCTGGAAACCACCGCACTTGGTGCCGCGGCTCTTGCTGGCCTTGCATCGGGGATCTTTTCATCTATCGGAGACATCGCTGCAATCCTCAAAAGTGGTCAGAGCGTTTGTGTTCCTCATGCCACGGAAGAAATCCGTCACCAACGGGAACACTGGAGCAGACTTGTTACATCCTTGGATAGCCTGGAAAAGGCTGGACATACATCGTGATTGCACAATTTCCCGAACCTGAAATCCACCCGAACCTCTACTACTACCGACCGCCGGTTCCATTTCCGAGTCGTCCTGTTATAACTGCGGATGTCTGTGTATACGGAGCAACCGCCGCGGGCGTTGTCGCCGCAATCGCCCTTCGAAAACGTGGACGCAGTGTTATCATCCTAAACCCAAGCAGGTTCGTGGGCGGGATGACATCCGGTGGCCTGTCCTTTACCGATACGGGCGTTCAAACGGTTATCGGAGGGCTTAGTCGGGAGTTTTATCGCGAGTGTGGAGCCCACTACGGAAAGGCCGAAGAGTTCAAGTTCGAGCCCCATGTTGCCGAGCGCGTCCTGCTGGAGTGGTTGGTAGAACACCAGGTCACGGTCTACCATAGCCAGTTCGTCGACAAAGTCGAAATGAAGAGCCAGACGATAAAGCGTGTGATTTGTACGAGTGGGATGACAGTGGATGCAAAGGCATTTATTGACTGCTCTTACGAGGGAGACCTCATGGCCCGCGCTGGCGTCAAGTATACGGTTGGACGCGAATCCAACAGTGTCTACAACGAGACCATCAATGGCGTTCAGGTCCGCACTTATCACCAATTCAAAAATGACATCAAAATCGATCCGTACATCATGGAAGGCAACCCGTCATCCGGGCTCCTCCCGGGTATCGACCCCGCCCCCCTCGGAGCAATCGGTAGCGGTGACAACCGTGTGCAAGCATACAATTTCCGGATGTGTCTGACGCAGTTTGTGCCTAATCAGCGTAAAGCGGTAAAACCCGTCAGCTACAACAAAGCCAACTATGCCCTCGTCACACGGCTCCTTAAGACCAACTACAACGATTGGTTTGGCAAGTTCGACCCCATCGTGATGAACAAAGTCGATCACAACAACCATGGTGCGGTGTCGACTGACTTTATCGGTGGAAGTGATCGCTGGCCAGAGGCATCCTACGCAGAGCGTGAAGTTATCTTCCAGCAACATGTTGCGTGGCAGGCGGGATGGTATCACTACCTCTCGAGTGAAGGAGATGTTCCAGACAACATCAGCCTGAGGATGTCCGGTTACAAGATGTGTCTCGATGAGTTTCCACGTACTGGGGGATGGTCACATCAGCTCTACATCCGTGAAGCGCGTCGGATGGTTGCGGATGCTGTACTCACTGAGCGTGAGTGTCGGGGCACGCGGACGTTCCGCGACAGTATCGGGATGGGTTCCTACAACATGGATTCGCACAACTGCCGGCGATTTGTGGATGCCAATGGCTTTGTACGTAACGAAGGAGATGTTCAGGTTGGCGTAAAGCCTTACCCAGTTTCGTATCGCTGCATCGTCCCGCGAACGGGTTCCTGCACCAATATATGGGTCCCTGTTGCGTTGTCTGCATCACATATTGCCTTCGGTAGCGTCCGGATGGAACCGGTCTTCATGGTCCTCGCCGAAAGTGCGGCAATCGCGGTAGACATCGCGCTCGACAAGGGCACGCCAGCCCAGGCCGTTCCCTATTCGGCCCTTCGACAACGGCTTGTCGCTGCGGGACAGATTCTGCAGGCTCCGTAATCAATCATCATCGGTGGCCGGATGACCCGCAGCCGCAAGGAGCAGCGGCTCGGTGATTCCGGCTACCGGAAGTAAGCAGCGACGGGCGGACTCAAGTCTTTGGACATCGTCGTGGGCGATGCCACCCGGGGCAATGAGCTGCTTCAGAAAGCTTGTCATGCGCTTGGCGACATATTGCTCAGCCCACTTTTCTTTGGCATCCGTTACACCGGCCCGGCCCTTCGAAGGGGCCATCCGCTTATTGATGGTTAGTGTGACGTGATGCCCGACTTCATGGAAGAGCGTATGCGCTATATGCAAGAGAAAGACCCAGTGGCTAATATCAGGATGAGCGAGCTGACTGTCTCTAAGATGCGGGATGAGATAGAGCTCGACGCGATTTCCGGTGTGGTCGCGTTGGTAAACGCCGAGGTTGCGGCCGCGCGGATCGTAGTCCAGCAAAACGACGCGAGAGAGGCCACGCTGGTGATCAAGCGGAATGTGCGAAACGGCTGTCCTGACATATCGCTCAATGGCATCCATGCCGCCCAGCACCTCATATGTTTCACCCAGAAGCCACTCAATATGCATGCGCAGAGATAATACCGAACACGACAAAGCCCGGCTTGCTTCACAAACGTGCTCACATCCCGTACATTATTTCCTACTCACCGATGTCTGGTGTATTTATTGCGTGATACGTGTTGAATGTCATCGCGTGGTTTCGCAACTCCGACATTCTAGATGCCAGGGAAAATGACTTTACTCCACCACTCAGATTCATCATCCACCCTTGCCGGGTGGCGCAGCGGAGAGGTCCGAGGTTACCGTGCATTCCTTGATGGACGATCGCAGGTGACGCTTGTCGTTGATCTTCCTGTCCAGCTGCGGGATGCCGCGAAGCGCTTCACATTATCTATTGATGGCAAAACCCATATCCCAGTGCGTTCCGTGTCAGAGCTGGATGGCGCTGCGGATGCCGATATGGTCACCCTTCCCGGCACATTGCAACGCGCGCTTGGTGAGGCTGAGTGGCAACCCGGTGGCCGCACGACGCGGATGAAGCTTGAGTCGCCCGGCGTCTACACCCTTGCCGTTCGCCTTCCGGCAGGGACGTATTCCTACAAGGTAGCCCGGGGTGGTACGTGGGCAGACAATGTCGGCAAGTACTTTAAGCCCGGCGGAGATAACATCGAGCTCACCGTTCGACAAAGTGGCATCGTCAGGTTTGTTGTCGATTACAACCATCAGACCATCAAAAACTCTGTCACTGACCCGGAGAGCATCCCGATGCCGACCAAGGAAGAGCGCTGGCTGCCATCCACTGTTGCCGAAACCCGCTTCCTTTCAATCGTGCTCGCAGCCCCGGTCCCAAAAGGCATCGCACACAAAGTCATCACGCTGACAGATTCCGGGACAAAGCGTGTTTACCCTGTTCATCCGCGTGGGATTCTCGATCAACCGGAATACTGCCCGGCGATGATGGACCTCACCCCCAAGTGCACCCGAACGGGCATTGTCATCCGGACGTGGAGTCCGGTGGCGCACGCCGTTGAAATCGAGTTCCGCAGCGGGATGGGTTTCGGTCAGCGTCCGATGCGTAACATCGGCTATGGCGTCTGGGAATACCGTGCCAATGGTGACTTTCATCTCCGGCCATACCGCTTCGTGTATCACCACGTTGACCGTATCGTGCATGCGGCAGATATTCACAGCCGCGCTGCGACACCGGATGCACAGTGGTCCATATCCATAGACCTGTCCCGAACCAACCCGGCGGGTTGGGAGAACGACCGGCCAGTTCGCGTTGCCCAGCAAACAGATGCCATTCTCTACGAGGCGCATATCCGCGATCTGACCACCCACCCTGGTAGCGGCGTCCCCGAGGCCCTCCGCGGAACATACGCCGGCCTTGCGATGAGCACATCCAATCCGTTCAGCGGCGAGCCCACCGGCATCAACCACCTCATCCGTCTTGGCATCACCCACCTACACCTCCTGCCGTTTCAGAACTTCAATCCTGAACACTCACGCGATTACAACTGGGGCTATGAGACCACTCTCTTTGATGTCCCTGAGGAGCAGTACGCCACGC
Organism: uncultured Armatimonadia bacterium; assembly: GCA_964606305.1. Lineage (GTDB taxonomy): Bacteria > Armatimonadota > Armatimonadia > Armatimonadales > Armatimonadaceae > CAIRTT01. The sequence goes on along the minus strand of CAZSGJ010000047.1, from coordinate 31 downwards.
GTCCCGGGGACTCAGAGCGAACCATCCGGGA
>CAZSGJ010000046.1:5419-20126 GCA_964606305.1 uncultured Armatimonadia bacterium | reverse complement strand
TCTCACATAGGTCAAGCTTTGCAAGTGTAGGGTGCACATCTCCCATTCCATGCAATAGCACTTCACTCTGATGCGACAGAGCACGTGTCGCTTCAGTTGCGCCGTGACCGAGGGCACTGACACCAAACGCAGCGGTCATATCCAATAGCCGGTTACCGTCGACATCGGTGATTAAGCAGCCAGACCCTGATTCCCAAAATACGGGAAACGAGTCATCCAGCGGCAGAAACGTAACATTTGCCCCCTCCACAGACCTTAGCCGGGCAGCAAGTGCCCGGCTCTTTGGTCCCGGAAGGGCTGTTCTGAGTTCTGGAAGCATTCGTGCGGTTAGCCGTGCTTAAGAATATCGATAACCTGTGGATGTATATGACGGTTTGCAGCGATGAAATCGCGGCCATAAATATCTTCTTCACCTGTCCAAGTCGTCGCAAGACCACCAGCTTCGCGAAAAATGACTGGCATTGGACCAACATCCCAAGGGCTTTTCACAGGATCAAGCATGATGTCGACTCGACCAGTGGCAACCAGTGAATAGCCAAATGCGTCGCCCCATGTACGCTGGAGATAGGTGGCCTTCGTCAGCTTATCAAAGGCGTCCGACCGCTCCTGTGACCGGACAATGGATGAACAAACAACGACGGACTTGGACAGATCCCGATTGGTTGAAACGCTGCATTTCCGACCATTCCAGTACGCACCAAGACCATCCGCTGCACAAATCATGTCATCCAGGGCAGGAAGGTAAATGGCGCCTGCAACGATACGACCTTCGTGCTCGACGCCTATAAGGGTGCCATACAACGGGACACCACCGACAAATGCTTTTGTGCCATCAATTGGGTCACAGACCCAGCGGTATGGTGCAGATCCAGTGGACTCGCCTTCCTCTTCGCCAAGAATCGAATGATCGGGAAACGAAGCCAGAATACGCTCGCGGAGAACTCGTTCAGCCTCACGGTCAGCGACAGTGACAGGTGTATCGTCTTCTTTCCAGTCAGGCTGTACCCCGGTCTGAAAGTAGGCCAGAGTACGCTTTCCAGCCACGAGTGCAGCATCCACACAAACATCCAAAATGTCTCTCAAATCCGTCTTTGGCACGTTATTTATCCTCATCAGTCTTGGTTCGGTCTGACTTCCATGTGGCGATGGATTTCCACCACGGCGTCTTGACTACGGTATTGGCCAGCTTTGCTCCCGGGATGACATCCATTCCCGTTTTTGCCGCATCCGTCGTCGCACGGCGGAGGAAGTCCCGGCGGGAAACCTGCTGCGGCTGTTCATTGGATGAACCCACTTCTACGTCTTTGTTATCGTTCATCATTGATTACCCCGGTGGCCATGTAAGCGGTCGGCCACCCAAAATGTGCGCATGTAAGTAAGGGACGGTTTGCCCGCCATCCTCTCCCGTGTTCATAACTGTTCGGTAACCGTACGCATCCAGTCCACACGCCTCTGCAGCCTTTGCAATACCGAGTAGGAATCCAGCTGCCTGCTCAGTTGTCAGGGTTGCGACACAGCCGACATCACGGATGGCAGCTTTAGGAATCACCAGAATATGCGTCGGGGCTACCGGTGCGATGTCAGGAAAAGCGATGACAAATTCATCTTCGTAAACGGCCTGCACAGGAATCTGTCCAGATGCTATTTTTGCGAAGATGGATGATGCAACATCCTGCGGTGTTTCGGCTTCCATACGTAGATTCTATCGGCAATCAAGCACCGGAATCGTCTGAGCCACCCAGCGAAATCCCATGTTCAGACATTGTCACAATCATGCCATCGTATGCAAGCCGTCGATTTTTCGGCAGCTGCGCTTCTACGGTTCCATGCTCAAATGAGTGCGACATGTGCGTAATCAGACCGAGACGTGGGCTAAGCCGATTCAGGACATCCAGCGCTTCAGGAAGGACAAAGTGGCTGGCGTGAGGCTTGCTGTCTGGGCGCACGGCGCCGACAACAATGATGTCTTTGCCCTGAAAGTCCGCCATCGTCTCCTCGGGGATGAGACTGACATCCGTGCAGTAAACGAAGCGGTCACCAATCACATACGATGTTACATCAAGTGTTCCATGCAGGTGTCTTGTTGCCTTGATTTGAATACCAGCAAGCTCAATTGTCTGTCCGTAGTCCAGCTCGTAGAGATGGAGCTGCGGCTTACCGCCGCCCGGACCCGTGTCCTTGAAGCAATAATCGTACACATGCATTACACGCTTGAGCGTCCTTGGAGATGCATAGACATCCACGGGATTACCCGATGCAAATGTCAGCTGGCGTAGGTCATCCAAACCATGAATGTGGTCTGCATGGGCATGCGTTAGGAGGACGGCATCGATGGACGGAGTTCGTGCAGCAAGGAGCTGCAGCCGCATTTCCGGTCCGCAGTCAATAAGGATACGGCCCATCTGGGTCGTGACAAGGATTGACGGGCGCGTACGACGGTTACGCGGGTCATCCGAGTGGCACACCGCGCACCCACAGGCAATCATCGGGGTACCGGTACTGGTGCCCGTACCCAAAAATGTAACCGTAAACGGTGGTGCCACCCGTTAGCGCATCGCCAATGTGCCGCCATCCACATCGTAGTCAGCACCTGTTATGTAAGATGCTTCATCCGAGCAAAGATAGTGCACCATTGATGCGATTTCCGATGTTTTTCCCATGCGGCCCATTGGTTGAGCAGAGCTTAGCTCGGCAAGCTTTTCTGCTTCCTGTCCAGGGTAATTCTTGGCAAGGTAGGCATCAACAAACGGCGTGTGCACCCGCGCAGGGCAGACGCAGTTACAGCGAATTCCCTGGTGGATGTAGTCCTGAGCAATTGACTTTGTCATCATCAGGACCGCACCCTTGGTCGCGCTATAGGCAAATCGTTCAGCAAGGCTGACCTTGGCTGCAATCGAGCAGATGTTTACGATGGCACCCGGGCGTCCAGTATCTGTCAGGCGTTGAATGACTTGCTGGTTGCAGAGAAACACGCCACGCGCATTTACTCCCATCAGCTGATCAAACTTTTCCGGTGTTGTGCCAAGGATATTTCCGACAAATCCGATTCCTGCTGAACACACAAGAATGTCCACCGGAGCGATTTCATCGATAGATGCAAATGCATCGGCGACGGATTCCGGACTACTGACATCGGTTGGAATGATCCGAAATGGAAAACCATCCCGTGCATTCAAATCCAGGACGGTCACCCTGGCTCCGAACTCTGCAAGGCGTTCGACAATCGCCTGCCCAATCCCGCTGGCACCACCTGTTACGACTGCATGTTTGCCATCGAGGCGAAGAGCGCTCATGCCACCACCTCGCTGACACATGCATTCCGGAGGACGCCGATTCCTTCGATGTCAATCTCGCAGACATCCCCTGGATTCAGCCAGCGCTTTGGTGTCCGTCCCATGCCTACACCCTCAGGAGTTCCAGTCAGAATAACCGTTCCTGGTAGGAGCGTTAGCCCCTGTGAAAGGTAGCTGATAATGTGGCGGACGTTAAAGATCATGTCCGATGTATGACTTGACTGGAGCGTCTCGCCGTTAACGCGTGTTGAGATTGCCAGGTTGTTCGGGTCTGGGATTTCATCCGTGGTCACAATGCTTGGACCAAGTGGAGAGAATGTGTCAAAGGACTTTCCGCGAGCCCATTGCTTATCGAGACGCAGCTGCCAGTCACGCGCAGAGACATCGTTGCAACACGTGTAACCGAACACGTAATCGAGCGCGTCCGCTTCAGAGACATGCTTTGCACGCTTACCGATGACGATCGCGAGCTCACATTCGTAGTCGACTTCATCGGAGATTGCCGGTAATTCAATGTCTGCTCCCGGATCCAGAAGCGTGGATGTAGCCTTAATAAACAAAAGTGGACGTTCAGGCACGGGCATCCCACTCTCTTCGGCATGTCGTTTGTAGTTGAGTCCGATACACAAAATGTTCACCGGAACAACGGGGGCGAGCAGGGTCGCAACCTGAGCGATTTCACCCGTTTCGCTGCCGCCATTCCAAGGAGCATCCGAAAGCACACGTGCAGAGGTCAACGAGGCATCTGTTGCGATGCCGTGCAGGGTCTCCCCAGCTTGGGTAAGGAATCGAATGATACGCATATGCCAAGTCTAGCACTAACCCTTACCGGATTCAATGTTTCCGCAAGCGTTGATGGATTCTCCTCAGTATGGCAATACCGGCCGTATCCGTGGGTGAAGTCCCGTATCTGCTACGCTCATAGTTCTCAATACATTCATGTAGATTGGTACGGGTTTCTTCATCAAAGTGGCTAACATGAGCGATGAAATGATGCATCAGGGTCTCGTTACCGACCTTTGGAATGCCAAGTCTGACGCAAATCCGATTGTATTCATAAACAAATTCCGCGAAGTACGGATTACTTACTCCATTGCCCTTCTGCCGCTCGCGTTTTCTAAAGTATGACCATGCAAGAATGATGGCGACAAACACAGAAGGCACTGCAATGAACGTGATGTTCCCATTTTCAAGCTCGGTTCGAAGCTTTCGCGCAGTGTCAGTGATTTTCTCCCAAAGGCGTGACAACCAGTCGACACTTGATTCGTCTGCGGATGGGAGACCAGCTGCCGGGGTCGCTTCGATCAGGACCCAGCCTGTTCCCGGTACGTTAACCTCGGCCCACGCGTGTGCATCTCTGCCTCGAACCGTAATCCCATTATCTGCTGGTTCATGAGCAAAAAAGCCACTGACAAGCCTCGCAGGATATCCTAGGTAGCGCAGAACCATCACTGTTGCACTCGCAAAGTACGCACAGTGTGCATCATCGCCCGGCGAATCCAAAAATGATGCTAAGGCCTCTCCTGGATTCGGAGAGAACCTGAGCGAGTAATCATGTTCACGCTGAAGTGCCCCAACCACTTCTTGAGCAGTTTCGAGGGTGTAGCCACCTTCGATGCGATTTCGTACGACAAAGCGCTCTAACGCACCAAGTAGTTCATCAGGTATTTGCATCGATGCATCGCGTTGGGCGACAGAGTCCGAGCCTGTGATCGAATCCGCATCCGAATTGGAGTTCGCATCAGCCAGTGATATTGCGTACTCAGATCCGGCATCGGGACCGGTTATCACAGGTCCACTGTCATCCTGAGCCCATGCAAGATTGCTGCTTACATCGGCGACGATTCCCGTCGTTTCAGCAGGGATGTACACCACGCGGTCCGTCGTATCGTAGCGGAGCACAGTGATGGCATTTGGATCCGGTCCGAGTATGTATTTGGATGGAAGCGGAGCCATTCTACGAAAGGTCAGTGGAGGTCCCCAAACGCCGGACATATACGATGTGTAGGCTGCCTGACGGAGGTAGAGTGGTTTTGTCGCCTTGACAAAGAGGACGCGCGCTGTGCTTCCAGCATCCCCATAGGTGGGTCCAAGCTGCGGTTGCTCGATACCACGCGATCCGCTTGCTGAAGACGACCTTGTATCCAGCATCCGATTACCAAGCTCATACAACAGATCTTTCTTGGCTGTAATCAAGGCTGCGCTTCCTACAAATGCGATCATAAAGCACAAAGTGCCTACGAATTGCCACCGGAGTGATTTCAGGTTTGGTTTGATAGAAATGTTGTTGATGCTGATAAGTAGCCCGGCGAAGAGTGGAAGGATTGCGGCTGCGACTTTTCCCTGGAATAGAAATGTATTCGTTATTCCCGTTGCAGTTACGATCACGCCAATCGATACAAAGAGTGCGCTACGCCTGGGGTCATGTTGTCGGTAAGCGAGCGCATTAATAAAGGTCCCAGCGAGAGATGCCTGCATCAAGAGGTTACGGGGACGTGCCGGACCAATTTGGAGGAGCTCCATCGGGGATGTGTCCGGAGTGGTTAGAGCGCCAATGGTGGTTAGCATCGCCGCCGCAATCCACATCCAAAGCCCTGCTTTCCATTGCGGACGCAGAAAACATGCGACGAGAGAGAGGGCAGCAATGAGGATTGGCAGGGGTAGCCATCCTGCGACGCTGATAACAGCCAATGCTGTCAAAACAACGGTTACGTTTCCGGCGATGATAGTGACGTTTGGGACCCGGTTAGGCATTGGGCGCTCCCAATGAAACGGCACCCTGCAAGTCAGAAACAATACATACAGATCGTCGCTGATTTGATGCAATGGGGGCTTTCAATGTTTCCGGAACAAGTGAGAAGACAGGTGCGGGTATTGTCGATAAGTGAAGGGCTGATGTTTCTAAGTGAGCGATGTTGGCGAACGCGTCTGCGATGTCATCCTGGGTGCGGAGTCGAGTGTACTTCTGCCGCTGGCTACTAATCGATGCAATGACTGAACCATCCCGGAGCATTGAAAGGGCGGATGCGTAGGCAAGACTGATGAGCTCCTCAAAATCATCTACGGGAAGGGGTTCACGCACACCTCGGCCAGACCAATGTTGCCACTTGGAGACTGGCTCCATCGGGACGCGCTCGTCAATGACAATATGCACACCATCGATAGCACTTTGTGGGCCGATTCTAACCTGCAGGATGGGGCGGGATGTAGCGGCACTACGGCTTGATGCTCTCCAGTCGATTCGGTTACCCGGATCCCCGGGAGTATGTGGCCGAATGACATCCGTACCAGGTTCCACTGCCTTGGCGGATGTCAGCTGCGTACTCTTCATCTGGGAACAGAGGGCATTTGCAATGACGAATATATTTGCACTTGGAGTTGGGGGAAGAACAGTAATCTGAACATTGGCTGCAATTACCCGTGACCGTGCGATGAGGCCGAATGGCCCGGGGCGGCTGATTCTGACCGCCGATACATGCCAAAGCCCACGAAACCGTGCGGTCAGTCCCATAGGAATGACGTTGGTCTCGGTAGCTGAGAAGCCTTCATCGTGGGTAGACAGCAAAGCCAATGGTAGGCGCTCGAAATGCACAAGGCTGTTTGGCGAGAGGTTATTGGAAGACGCCAACAATTTAATCACTTGTCCTGGCAGCGTAGTGATGCAATCGGCCACTGAAAGCGAGTCTTTAAGGGGAAGTAACTTTGCGAGGAAGTCAGGAAGCCACAGACAGTTGATGGCTGTGGCAAGTATCCAAGTTTGGATATCAAACGACCAGAACATTGTAAACGACAAGTTGGCAATGGTTGTGCCTGCGAGAAACCATCGACCATTTTTGGTAAAGCTGTGGTGGTAGACATGCCACGCATACTTGGCTAGCCGATAGGGGTAATACGGATGTTGGTCGATATCCTGGGAGCCTGGGTAGCCAACCATAATCTCCCATAGCGTCATTGTGGAATCGTACCGTTAAACGAGAAACTGTCCCGCCATTGGGCGGGACAGTATGTGATTCCTGGAGAGGTACGGTGATCTACGCGGCATCGGTCATTGAGCGGAGACCGGTGCGGTCCGCCCCACGCCGGGCAAACGGGTTGCTCAATGGCTTGCCGGCGTCTACCGCGGCTTCCTCATTTGCCAACTGCTCATTGCTGACTAACAGCACATGTGCTGTCAGCCGTGCAAATCGCTCAGCCTCGGTCCGTGCACGCTTTGGCATGGGCGTACCTGTTTCGTGAAGATACTGAACTGCCATTCGAACTCGGCGAAGCATCAGCCAACCTGTCTTCTGGGTAACTCCCAAAAGCTCTTTCAGGTCATAAGAGCTCACGCCACCACGTTGATTGGCGACCATCCACAAAACGGCAAGCCAATCGCCGATCAGGATTGGAGAGTCCTCCAACAACGTATCGCGTCGGGCTGAGAACTGCTTACGGCAGCGTGGATCCCGGCACTTCCAGATCTGACGTGTGGACAAAAATCCAGGGTCCTCGGCACCACAATGGATACATTTGATGCCATCTGGCCAACGTAGCCATGCAAAAACAGATAATGAATAAAGTTGGTCTTGAAACTGTTGAATTGCATCCGGGGTGTTTGCTGGAAGAACTGGTTTAGTTCCACCATGCTTTGTTCCCACGGGATCAATGGGTGTGCGCTTTTTAGGTCTGGTTGTAGTTAGTATCGACACCGTTTGTCTTCTCTCCTGTCAGGTTCGGCGGCCTGACGGAGACCAGTGACGCAAGAAGTCTGCCAAACGACAGACTCATTCGGTAATTTCTTTCGAAGCAGGTAATTGTCGCTAAGGGAATCGCGCACCTGTCGAAATGTGTGACAAGACTGGGGTGCGCTACGGCTATAATGAATCACTTGATTTTGGGAGATTCGCTTGTCTAACCAACCCACGACTGTTGACCAGGAGCTGGAAACGCTCATTCGCGCCCGATACCCGATTGTTTATGTCGTTTCCTGGGAAGAAAGGCGCGTTGAAGAAGCGCTGCGTGAAATTTGTCAGCGACGCGGTAAGAAACTCGTCCAATGGACAATCACAAGTGGCCTCGGAGGAAACATAGGAGCAAGAGACCCAATCGCAGCTCTTGATCAGGTTTTGTCCGCACCGGACCAAAGCGTGTTTCTCCTCAAGGATTTTCATCCGTTTATGACGGATCACGTGGTCATCCGCAAACTGCGCGATCTGGTCTATGCCCTCAAGACGAGTTACAAGACACTGATTTTGCTTTCCCCAATGCTCAAACTGCCGGTGGAACTGGAAAAGGAAATCACTGTTGTTGACTACCAGCTGCCGACAGTCACTGACTTGGACCGTTTGTTGGAAGGCATTATCCAGAGTGTTCGTGGGAACTCACAGGTGGATGTCCGATTGTCATCCGAACAGCGTGAGCAGGTACTAAAGGCTGCAAGTGGCCTTACAAGTAACGAAGCTGAGAATGTATTTGCCAAATCGCTGGTTGAAAAGCGCTGCTTTGATATTGATGTCATTCTTGGTGAAAAAGAACAAATCATACGGAAGTCCGGAATCCTCGAATACTATCGGGCATCCGAGGCCTTCAACGATGTCGGTGGAATGGACCTGCTCAAAGACTGGATGAACCAGCGGACAGCAAGCTTCAGCGGTAAAGCAAAGGATTATGGTCTCCCGGAGCCAAAGGGAATTCTCCTGTTAGGTGTACAAGGCTGCGGTAAATCCCTTACTGCAAAAGCGATTGCGAGTTTATGGCGATTGCCTTTGTTGCGCCTCGATGTTGGCAGAATCTTCGCTGGCATTGTCGGGTCATCGGAAGAGAATATGCGTAAAGCAATCGCTACCGCAGAGTCAGTAGCACCTTGTCTCCTGTGGATCGACGAACTCGAAAAGGGCTTCAGCGGGACGCAGAGCTCTGGAATCTCAGATGGAGGTACGACAAGTCGTGTTTTTGGGACATTTCTTTCCTGGATGCAGGATAAAAAGGCACCAGTTTTCGTAATTGCAACATCAAACGATGTCTCAGCACTGCCACCCGAGTTAATGCGTAAAGGACGCTTTGACGAAATTTTCTTTGTGGACCTTCCCGCACACCCTGAAAGAAAAGAGATTTTCTCCATTCACCTCCGAAAACGGGGACGGGACATAGCCAATCACGATACCGATTTGCTCGCGAAGAAAGCGATTGGTTTTTCAGGAGCCGAAATCGAACAGGTTGTCGTCTCGGCACTGTATACATCGTTTCACGACGGAGCCCGTGATCTCACAGATAATGACATGTTGGATGTAATCAAGGTCTCGGTGCCGCTGTCCCGTACGATGCGGGAGGGCATTGCCGAGCTTCGATACTGGGCAAGTGACCGGGCCCGCCCGGTTGCAAGCGCGGAAGTTGAAGATTTGGATGGGGACTACGATGATGATGACACTGCCTGAACTTGTAACTGATCTGGAATTGACCGTCGGCGGGGATGCCAAAATCTGCGTTCATGCTGTCAACCTTACGACTGGCGACAGCTTCTCCCATAACGAATGGCGAGTGATTCCTACGGCTTCGACGATCAAGATGGCCATTGTTGACATGGTGTCGCGTCTCGTTGCCGCAGGTGGACTCTCATGGGATGATTCCTGCAAGTTCACTAATCATGACATCGTAGGCGGGGCGGGTGTGCTTCGCTACATGGCAAGCGTACGGGAAATCTCCCTCTCCGATGCTGCCACACTAGCCCTTGTCGTGTCTGACAATGTTGCAAGTAACCTCTGTTTGGATGCACTGGGCGGGGCAGCCGTCGCAACCGCTATGCTTCAAAGGACATGGGACGTTGAGTTCACGACGATTAATCGCCCAATAACGATGAGTCCTGCTCCAGATGACCATGAGCACACGGCACAATCCACTGCATTTGACTTGGTAACAATCGCATCACACCTGACATCCGACACCTTGGAACGGATGGAAAAGTGCATTGATGGTCGGATGCTTACTAAATGGCTTCCGCTGAGCTGGGATATTGAGCCTCCCAAATCTGTCTGCAAGGTCGCACATAAACCAGGATGGATTGAGTCTATGCGCGGGGATGTCGGAGTAATCACCGTTAATGGAAACCGTGTCGTGATAGCAGTAGCTATCGACAATCTTCCTCCCGGGCATATGCACCAGGGAAACGACGCAGATGCAGCCCTAGCTACAATCAGCGCCAAGATTTTAGAGGCACTCGTCCCTGGCTTCAAAAGCCTCCTGAAAGAATAACAAACATGTCCTTTATCGAATTTCTCGATTCCTACATTACAGCTAATAAAGATGCTGCAATCGCATCCCTGCAAGGCTGCCTCCGCATTCCATCGGTCAAAGAGGATGCAACCGTTGCACCGGGAGCTCCGTTCGGAACGGCATGCGCGGATGCACTGACGTATACCTTGGACATGTGTTCAGCAGCGGGCATGAAAACCGTCAACCTTGATGGCTATGTCGGCTATGCAGAATTTGGCCCTGAAGACGCTGCAGAGCATGTCGCACTGCTCGGCCATTTGGATGTCGTGCCTCCCGGGGATGGCTGGACGGATGGTCCTTGGGATGCTGTGGTTCGTGATGGCCGCATTTGGAGCCGTGGAACCCAGGATGACAAAGGCCCAACGTTTGCCGGGGTGCACGGTGCCATCGCCTTGCTGCAAAGCGGAGCACAATTGCGCCACAGAGTGCGCCTGATATTCGGATGCGATGAAGAGTCATCATGGCAATGTATGGAACATTACTTCGGGGCGGCCGGACAACCGATGCCAAAGCTTGCATTTACACCTGATGCAGGCTTTCCTCTCTACCATGCTGAAAAGGGAAGCTTTACCGCAACGGTTTCACGACCTCTTGGAGTGAAATCGGGGGCTATCTCCGGGTTCACATCCGGACTGCGACCCAATATGGTCCCTGACAAGGCAACCGTTACCAGTACAGATGAATCACTCATCAGTCAATTAATTGCAGTGTTTCCTGACGGCGTGAATATTACAACTGGCGGGTTTCAGGTAACTGGAGTTTCTGCGCACGGTGGCGCTCCGCATGGCGGTGTAAATGCAGCAATGCTGTTGGCACGAGCTCTCGCGGAAGTCACTGGAGATAGCACCTGGGGGACTCTCGTTGACCTATGCGATTGTGATGGTAAGGGTGCTGGAATTGATGGTAGCGATGATCTTACGGGCCCGCTGACTCTGAATGTTGGTGTAGTGAATATCGTTGATGGCCTGCTGGAAGTGGTAATTAACGTGCGCTATCCGGCCACGTGGGACGCCTCAGTTTTGCAACGCTGCTGGGATAACTTGGCTGCTCGTGGCTGGACATTGAATCACTTCGACCATACGGCACCACTCCACGTACCCGTTGATCAGGAGCCAGTCAAGACCTTGCTGAGTGTCTACCGTGATCACACGGGAGACATGTCTGCACCAAAGACTATGGGAGGGCGAACGTATGCCACAAGTGTGCAACCTGTAGGCGTTGCGTTCGGCGCCGCGATGGCCGGCGATCCGGAAGTCGCTCATCGCCCGGATGAGAACATTTCGATCGAGCGCTACCTACAGTGCATCCGGATTTATGGTGATGCCCTTTACCGGCTGGCAAACGTTGACGCTTAGTAGTTATAAAGTAAGCGCATCATGTTTGGTTTCGCCTCTGTCGTTGCGCTGGAGTCTGCACAGCTGGAGTTTTGTATAACTTCGTTATATTTATCTGTCTGGTGACTCGACGCAAAATCCTGTTGGGCGATGATCTGATTACGCACATTACGCTGCGTATGTGAACCTAATCACCATCCAATATGCTGTTGAATGATGTGTAAATGTCAGGTCATCTGGGTAAACCATTCGTGTGAGCGATTTCGATACAAATCATGTTTGGCGGAAACTATGTGCGGGCGAGGCAAAAATCTCCCGCTCCATTGATGAATCATTGCGTAGAGCCGGTTGTGTCCCACTTGAATGGGTAGGCATTCTTTTCGATATTCAGCGATACGGCAACGGACGCATTCGCCTTGGAGAGCTTGCTGAACGGTCGTCTCTGAGTCGTAGCGGCATTACACGTCTTATCGATCGGATGGTCGAGGGGGGCGTCATCACCCGGGAGGCTTGTGAGCACGATGGTCGTGGTACGTACGCTGTCATATCAGAACTCGGAAAGACGAAACTGACGTCTGCATTACAGGTACAGGAGCGCGTGCTTCAAGCTGCCTTCTATCAACGTTTTACGAATGGTGATATGGAAGCATTTGCGCGAATCTCAGGAGCGCTTGAAGCGACTGATTAGTCGACAGAAACATGCAAAGGCCCATCGATCCGTCGACGATGGGCCTTTCGCAATTCTGTGAGGTCTTACGGTGTAACGACTGGTCGCGGAAGTGCTTCTATCACCGTTTTTACAACAGCATCAGAGTCCATACCGCAAAGCTCCTGTAGCTTCGGGATTGTGCCGTGTTCTACAAAGTGATCAGGGAGACCAATACGCTTTACCAGAATGTTCTGTTTGCCTATGTCATGGAGGGCTTCCATGACTGCAGAGCCGAAGCCGCCGGTGATGACACCATCTTCAAGTGTAATAATCACAGATACCGATTCCGACACGCGCTTTAGCATTTCAATGTCCAGTGGCTTTATCCACCGGATGTTGACGACAGTACAGTCAACTTTATGAATGTCACGTAATCTACGGGCGGCATCAAGGGCGTGATTGACCATCGGGCCAACTGCCAGCAATGCAACATCTCCACCTGTCATCAGGGTCTGCGACAATCCATATCGAATCGGTTGTGGATTGGGCTCAAGTAGTTCGGTACTTCCGCGCGGGTAGCGAATTGCTATCGGTCCCTGATGCTCTGTCAGTGCATAGTGCACCGTAGAGCGAAGCTCCGCCGTATCACATGGCGCAAGGAATGACATTCCAGGAATGCTCCGCAGGTAAGCAATATCCATCGCACCATGGTGCGTCGCGCCATCATCCCCAACCAGGCCAGCACGGTCCATGCAAAAGACGACAGGGAGGTCCTGAAGGCATACATCGTGCACTATCTGGTCATAGGCCCTCTGCAGGAACGTCGAGTAAATCGCACAGACAGGGCGGAAACCTTCGGCGGCAAGTCCTGCTGCAAACGTCACAGCGTGCTGCTCAGCTATTCCAACATCAAAGAAGCGTTCAGGAAACTTTTCTGCAAACTTAGCCAGACCGGTACCATCGGGCATCGCTGCGGTAATGGCAACGACCTCTGGGTGGTTTACGGCAACCTCATTCAGGCTCTCGACAAACGCCTGGGTATACGTCGTTCCCGATGCCTTTTTCTCAAGATGTCCATCTTCAACATTGAAGCCGCTGACGGCATGCCAGGTTCGTTGATCACCTTCGGCTGGGACGTAACCTTTGCCCTTGGTCGTATTGACATGCAGCAGAACTGGTCCCTTGAGGCGCTTAACCTCCTCAAAGACCTCGGTGAGGAATCCAATGTCGTGGCCATCCAGTGGTCCAATGTACTGAAAACCGAGCTCTTCGAAGAACAGACCTGTGTTGGCAGGAGCGACTAAATGCGTTGCTGCGTGACGGGCACCGCTCGCCGCTTTGTAGAGAAGACCTTCTTTAGGGATAGATGACTTGAATGCGGATTGAGCACGCTGAAATTGAGGGTTCAGACGTAGCTTTGCCAGCATCGTCGCAAGAGCACCAACATTTTCAGCAATGCTCATGTTGTTGTCGTTGAGCACGACAACCATGTCAGTCTTTTGGTCGCCAATGTTTAGCATCGCTTCCAGTGCCATACCGCCCGTCAGCGAGCCATCCCCAATTACAGCCAGAACATGTTCTTTAGAACCTCGTAAGTCACGGGCTTTTGCGAATCCCAACGCAGCAGAGAGCGATGTGGAAGCATGTCCGGCTCCGAACAGGTCGTACTTACTTTCATCCCGGCGTAGGTAGCCGCTGATGCCTCCGTACTGCTTAATCGATGAAAGCTGATTCCAACGTCCGGTAAGCATTTTGTGGGGATAACATTGATGACCGACATCCCAAATGACTTTGTCCTCGGGAAGTGTATACGCGTGATACATCGCAATCGTAAGCTCGATGACTCCCAGATTGGGCGCAAAATGACCGCCAACTTTAGCGATCGTACGTACCAAACCATCCCGGACTTCATCTGCAAGACGATTGAGTGTCGCTACATCCATCGACCGGAGACTTTCCGGTCCACTCAGGTTGTCAAGCAATGGGTATTCGTTCTGCATTTGAAATCCTTACTTTGTCGGGCAAAGTTATGTCGTAACTACACCTAACCATAAGGTGCCTTATATGTCAAAACGCTGCTCGACTACATTCAGTTCCGCTATTCTGGCTCAGCGGTACCTTCGAGGACCAGCCCGCGTGTTTCCGGGAAGCGTTTAAACCAATGTTCCAGGCAATCATGGAGA
>CAZSGJ010000046.1:0-5409 GCA_964606305.1 uncultured Armatimonadia bacterium | reverse complement strand
GATGTTTGGCATACTTGTAATGTGCACCCGTACCCGTGCGTAGCTCTGCTTCGTAAATAAACTTATCGGCAGTCGTTGTATGCTCAAAGAAGTATTGAGAACCCAACAGACTTCGGTAGATATCTGCCGCATTACCGGCAGCAATGCCTTTTCTGGATTCGAGTGTTATTTCACGCCCTCTCTCCGCCCATGCTTCCAACGGGGAACTGTCAACCGCAGCCGGGACCTGATCCAAAGCGCAATAAAATCCGAGAGGCACCATTGGACAGTACTTTGTACCTGTCCTGTGTCTGTTTAAATCCCTGAGCTCTGCCATTGTGACGGCTTCCCAGCCAAAGCGCACCGATGTACGGCGAAGCGCATCACCGACAAAGCCATAGCGGTTATCGTGGAACCCTAGTGCAGCTGCCATACAGGCAGCTGTAACGTCCGATGGACAATCAATATGAACAAAGGCTGTATCTGCAGCCTCTCCGAAACCACTCTGTAGGCAAGGTGGAATCTGTGCAGCACTTTGAGAGACCAAGTCTTGGTTGGCAGTTAGTCCGGCAGCGATGCCATCCACAAGTCGGGCATGTCGAATCAGTCGAGGAGTGACCAGAGCAAGCTCGTCACGTATCGCACCGGCGACGTTTTCTGCCTCGCGAAGTCCGGAAGCCAAGAGCTGCTGTATCAATCCAACCCAACCTCTTGCACTCATGACCAGCATCACATTGGTCTTAGCCGTAACGGGAAGAAAATACCGTGCACGGTCGAACGCATAGTTACGTCGAATTCGCGCTGCAGCCTTCGCGGGAGTTCCCTGCGGAATCCGAACTAGGTCTGGCGCACCTTCGGCAATCGTTTCCCAATACGTAAGCGCTTTGTTGTACAACTCCATTGCTTGGACAGCGGACTGATCCTCAGAGGCTCCTGTGTCAGATGATCCAAGAAGCGTGTCATTTGCGATCCGGATGTACCGCGTTGACGACTCCTGTCCACCGGCAGTAGGGACCAGACTCCAAATGTGGTACGCAAGCCACATGCTGATGCCATCGATGAACATCGCCACAGGCGCCATATCTGCAATAGACGCGTGTCCGTAGTCGACAAACTTAAAGATGCGGTCTACCGCTGCATCCATGTCCGATGGATCGATTTTCGACAAGATGACTTCGAGGCCATCGATAGAGCGTGAATAGCGGGCACCCGTTGCAGAGAGCAACTCAGGAGTGAGCTCCGGGCGACCCGCAGCTTTTGCATCCGGCGTGGATGTCAATGCAACGTGCGTAACCCGGAGAGTTGTACTCATGCTGTTTCGACCTCGGGGTTTGCCGTTACCACAGCAGTTTCTGGTGCAGATGCTCTCGGTGGTCGGGGATCCTGACCCTTTTCCTTGTACTTACATTCCTTAGTGGCACACTGAATCCCGGTGTAACGTCCACGGAAATAGGCGTGATGGAGGATGCCCCCACAGTCCGGACACTGCCGATCAGTCAATGGGAGACCGGAAAGTGTACATTTGCAGCTTGGGTAGCTCGAGCAACCGTAGAACGTACCGCGCTTGCTTCCCTTTTCTACGATGTCGCCATCTTTGCAAAGCGGACACTTGAGTCCTGTACTGACTGGGATGTCCTTTTTGATATAGCGGCATTTTGGAAATGCGCTGCATCCAACAAAAGTTTTTCCAAATCGGCTGACGCGCTCGGAAAGCTGTGCCCCGCACTCCGGACATGGTTCATCAAGGAGTTTTGGGGGAACGCTTGGCTCCGCCTTTGCAACTGCTTTTGACTTCAGGATGTAGTTGCATTCCGGATAACCACTACATGCATAGAACTGACCAAAGCGACCGCGCTTGAGAACGAGTTCTTTGCCACAATTTGGACAGTTTGGAATAGATTGATCAATGGCTGACTTGAACTCTTCGTGAACCGAGCGCAGGAACTCAACCCAGTCTCGTTGGCCTTCTGCTACTTCATCGAGGCCATCCTCAAGGTTGGCGGTGTATTTAACATCCACAAACTTCGGCAAATCTGCGACCAGCGTATCGGTAACGGCACACCCGATAGGATTCGGGTGAAAGCGCTTGTCGATAACCTCCACGTAATCAGCGCGGATTTTCTCCATGATGGACGCATATGTGCTTGGACGTCCGACTTTGTTCTCTTCGAGAGCCTTTACCAGCGATGCCTCGGTAAAGCGGGGTGGAGGATCCGTGAAGTGCTGCTTTGGAACGAGGGCATGGAGTTTTAAGACCTCACCTTTTTCCAACGGGGGCAGGATGCGACCGCTCTCTGCATCCGCCTTCTCTGCTGCAACATCATCCCTGCCTTCTTCATAAACACGCAAGTGGCCATCAAACTTGCGAACGCGTCCCGTCGCGTGAAAGATTGCTGCGCCGACTTCAATATCAACACTGGTTTGGTCAAAGGTGGCTGGAGCCATTTGAGATGCCACAAACCGGTTCCAAATCAGCGTGTAGAGCTTGAGCTGATCTGCTGTAAGGGGTGAATTTCGCAATGAATCCGGTGTACGGTTGACGTCCGTTGGTCGAATCGCTTCGTGGGCATCCTGAGCCGCGCCTTTGTTTCCATAAACATTCGGGCTCGCTGGGAGATATTGTTCTCCATATTGGGATGCAATAAAGCCACGTGCAGCCGACTGTGCCTCCGCGGCTACACGTGTTGAGTCAGTTCGCATATATGTAATGAGACCTGTTGTCCCATCGGCGCCACCGACATCGATGCCTTCGTAGAGATTCTGCGCAATCCGCATCGTGCGCTGTGCACCATAGCCCAGACGACGCGCAGCTTCCTGCTGGAGCGTGGATGTGATAAATGGGGCTTTTGCTCGCTCCTTCGCTTCTTTTGTCGCAACGCTAACAACTGTCCACGACTTAGATTCGCAATCAGAAACGACCGCTTCAGCCGTTGCCTGATCGAGTTCGTGATCACCAAGCTTCTTTCCGTTGAATGACTTCAACTTTGCTGGAAATTGAGGCTTTGTAGGAGAAATTTTCGAGAGGGTAGCGGTTACCGACCAGTACTCGACAGGGACAAATGCTTCGATGGCTCGTTCACGGTCGACAATCAGGCGAAGTGCGACCGATTGTACACGTCCGGCATGCGTTGCGTTCTTAACTTTTGCCTGCACCTGGCTGGACATCCCGTAACCTTCAAAGCGGTCGATGACTCTGCGCGCCTGTTGTGCGTTGACGCGGTCGACGGTCACTTCACGGGGTGATTTCAGAGCATCCAGAACTGCCGTCTTCGTAATCTCGTTGAAGACAATACGCTTGACTTTGGAACTTGGCTGGTCGAGGATCTGCGCCACATGCCATGCAATCGCTTCTCCCTCACGGTCGGGGTCGGACGCGAGGTAGATCATGTCCACCTTTTTAGCAGCAGCACGGAGCTTCTTCACCGTTTCCTGACGATCCTTTGTAACTTCATACGGGATGTCAAATGGCGTTTCGATGCTGGCAGGGTTCCACGACTTAGGAAGGTCACGAATGTGTCCTACGGATGCTTCCACATCGTAATCACTGCCGAGGTATGCCTTGAGGGACTTTGTTTTTGCGGGAGATTCGACAATGATGAGTGACTTTGCCATGTTGGGTCCTGTTGTACAAATGAACTAGCGGGCGATTTTACCGCACTTGACATCCTACCCGTACTGGATGTTCAAGCATTCAATGTGACGATGACAAAAAATACGCTAATTCACAAATGAACTGAGGCGTCTGTACATTGATTACGCAGAATCTGCATCAGTGGCCTTTCGATTAGCTCATTGCTGGTGATGCTTCGGTGCCTTCCTGTTACGTAGATTGATCTGCCCGAGTTCCTCTACGCTAACCTCATTGATGCTCTGGCAACCTTTAAAGGAAAAATGAATGCCGCGTGTTAACAACTGCACAAATTTTTCGATAGGTATGTATGGCAACGCAGCAGTATTGGCATTTGACAACGGAGGACGCCTGGATGTCTATAAGGGCAACGGGTTCACTCCTGTGTCGCACTATCTTGACCAGGACAAAGCTTAACTTTTACAGACGGCCACGTTACCGTCCAAAGCAGGTGGCCGCCGGTCTGGATGACTACGTGTTTCTCACTACGGAGATCGATTCAGGGTTTTTGCGCTACCGTTTGCAACTTGGATTACAGATGATAGGCATCAGCTTTAGTCCAGAGATTGTGACGATACGTGGTGCAAGGATTATGAATGGAAACGGGCTGCGATTCTGCCATCGGGATTGTCTGTTGGGTGGTTCGACAGATGACGGTAATGGATGCTGGATTTATCCCAAAGTGCTTTGCATCCCGCGGGCACTGCCACTCTATCCTTGGGCGAAAAGTGTCGTTTGTCTCACATATTCGTCGAGCGGACCACAAAGATCGCCGATTGAAACATTGGAAATGTCCACATTGGTGAGGTGAGTATCGATGTATTCATCGCCTAAAGCATCTCGAAGGATAAGCTCAATACGTCGATTGAGCGTCGCGAAGGATGTCTTTTCATTCGACAAGTGGGCGGAATATAGGGAGTTGCTTATTCTCAGGTAATGTAGAGCCGTCTCAGGACGCTTGTCTGTGAATGAAAATGCTAGCTGACTGGCGATGCCGCATACGATACCTGGTTCGTTGACGGACTCATATTGGAATAACTCAGGTAGAAGGTCTTCAAAGGAATTATACGTTTTGGTACGAATGAGTTGATACAGGCAATACGAGGCGTGTATGAATATTCGTTCAGTTCTTAGGCAGTTCAGCGCACTTCGAAAATCTGCACGCGCTCCCAGTAAGTCATTAGTATCTTCACGATGCATTGCTCGTATAAGCATAACTCCAGCCTTTTGGAAGTTGTCTAGTTGATCGATCGGGCCTAAAGTTATCGCATTGGCTAACGTTGTGAATTGGGCGTTTGGTCGTCTATGATTTAGGTAAAGAAGTGTGGTTATAGTCGGAATGACATAGCTCGCAAAATCGTATTCAAGCGCCGTCAGTATAGGCGCAACATCAATGTCGAGACCGTTCATTGCCTTAAACTGCTCACGTTGTACGTTAATTAGATGAGAGTGGTTTCCAGTTACCTGACTGAGGTTCTCGATAAACTTCATCTGAAAATCTGAGTTACGAACCAAACCATATAACGCAAGAAGTACGGTGACCTCATATTGGGACATAGTTGAAAAGTCTAACATCAAGACTTTTGAAGACAGTGCATGAAGTATGTGTTTGGTTGCGTTTATGTCTGATGTGTTGCCCGTGAACACAATCCGTTGAAGCAAATTGTTCAGATCATTCGGATTTTCGAATGACAATGACGTTTCCACGATTTCGGTCGAACACGTTGTAGTTGTTGTGATTGAGATCAACCCAGCTCTAACCATCTTCCGCAGCACATTCCTACAACTAGTAGGCTGCGTGC
>CAZSGJ010000045.1:9934-20459 GCA_964606305.1 uncultured Armatimonadia bacterium | reverse complement strand
ATGGTTTGTCCGGCTTTTAACTCGCCAGGTTTTTCGCGGGTGTTGTTCGGTTCCGTTTCGGGGAGTTCCGGGTAGGGCTCGACGACGACCATGATGGGGTCTGAGACACCGAATTGCGTGGCGACGCGGAGTGGGTAGCTGCCAATTTGGGTTTTTTCAGCGATATTTAGCTTTACGACGGCTGTCCCAGCTTGATTACGGGCAGGGTTGCCTTCGGCGGTAACGCTAACAACAGTGATGCCCGGTGCGTTGATTGATGCACCAACGGCGGAGCCGAGCTGCACACCAGAAATACGGATGATGGCTTCGCCGCCGCGGGCGCAGCGCAGCTGCTGGTAGCTTTGCACGCGCGGCCGAAGTGTCTGGGCAGGTGCCACAGCCGCAGTTATTCCAATGAGACCAAGACAGCAGAGCGCATTCACATAGCGTTTCACGTTGGCTGAATGCATCCCTAAAGCCCGATACCTTTGGTACTGATGGTTAGTTTCTTCGTCTTGGATGTCACATCGACAATCACAACATCCCCATTCCAAAGCCCCGCAGCGGCAAGAAGCGTGTCATTTGAGATAGCAGTGGACATCACATCGGATGCGAGGTCGATATCGACAAGAGCTGCGCCATCGGAAATTCGCCACACTTTGATGTGCGTGTCTCCTGAGACCAGGGCAGGATTTTGTCCTGCGATTGCAGCTCCCCATCCGGCCTGACCAAGGCCATAATCGCGGACATGGCCTGCCCCTTCGGTACCGAAGTTCCAGACACGCACGCGACGATCCGCGCCAGTTGTGTAAATTTGGTTTCCGGACGGCGTCATATCGATGTCGTAAATACCATCATCGTGTGCCGGAACGGAGTAAAGTCGCTTCCAGCTGGTGGTATCCCAGGTCTTGAAGGACTTGTCAAGGCTACACGAGACGATGTGCTTGCCACTCGAATGATAGGCAACTCCCAGTACCTGGTCGGCGTGATCGCGCAGCGTTTGGAGGAGCTTGCCGGATGCCAGTTCCCAGACCTTGAGCGTCTTGTCGGAGCTTGCAGTGACAACGGTATTGCCATCCGGGCTGATGGCTGCCTGGTTGACGATATCGGTGTGGTCGCCAAATGCCAGGATTTCCTTGGATGCACTTACATCCCAGACGCGGACCTGCCCGATAGCGCCGCTGACACCACCTCCGGCAATGATTTTCTTGCCATCCGGCGTGAAACAAAGCGAGCGTACGGTATCTCCGTGGCCTTTCCACGATGTGATTGACTTACCTGTGGCCGTGTCAACAATCAGGACACGGGCATAGGTGCCGATTGCCACCGTTTTAGAATCGGGTGAAAATGCGATCGCCGTAACGGGTGCCCCATTGGGGACAACAGCCCCGATAGAAGCTGGCATCGTGAGTTTTACACTTGCCGGTGTGCTGACAGCCGGTGTTTTTGGCGCGGCAGAATTCGGTGTCGCTGCAGCGATGTCTCGTTTGGCTCCGGCATCCACCCAGCGGCGAATCAGCTCGGCATCCGCACTTTTCAGGCCAGCACCGGGTGGCATCCTGGGCTGCTCGGTACCAGAAATCAGGCGAACTAACCGACTTTGTGCAGCCTTTCCTGCGACTATCTGTGGCCCCTTCTTCCCGGCTTTGAAGAGGTCTTCATAGGATGCGACAGAATAACCTGCGGCTGGCTGCGTGTTGCCGTGACATCCGATACAAGCGGTTCGCAAAATGGGAACGATGTCTTTTTGGTAGCTGGGAGCCGGCGGTGGAGTGGCAGGCTTTTGCTGGGGTTGTCCATGGGATACCCGCGATAGAACTAACGCAGAGACAACGATAAGTGCAGTAACGGGCACAGATTACACCAGCTCGCGGATTGGTTCGTGTCCCGCAAACAAGTAATTCGGACGGCCATTCAGTTCCGGCACGGGGGTATTCACGATGTCAATCCCCAGCTGGTTGTAAAGCGTTACAAAGACATCTTTGTAATCGATTGGTCGATCATCTGCTTCTTCGCCGAGGCGGTTCGTCGACCCGATAACCTGTCCATGTCGCATCCCACCGCCAGCAAGGAGCGCGCACGAAACGCGTGGCCAGTGATCGCGGCCTGCATCCTTGTTGATTTTTGGTGTTCGTCCAAAGTCACCCCAGACGATAACCGAGACATCTTTGTCAAGCCCGCGTTCATGGAGATCCGTGATCAGCGCGTGTATTCCCTGGTCAAGATGCGGCAGGTGCTCCTTCATCATCTTGAAATTGTTTCCATGCCAGTCCCAGAAGCCATAAGAAACATGGACCAGCCTTGCACCGGCTTCGACAAGCCGCCGGGCTGCGAGGAACTGTTCGTTAAGCATCGGGGATGCATCCCCTTGCACAGCCGCAATGCCCTTGCCATAGCGTGCTCGAACCTTTGGATCTTCCTTGTCGAGGTTCATCGCGTTGACGAGCTTACTGGATGTCAAGATGTCATACGCCTTTTGCGAAAGCGAATCGAGCCCTTCGAGGGAGTCGACCTTGCGACGGTAGGCATCCAGAGATGTGAGCAACTGGCGCCGGTGCGCGAGGCGATCCAGAGTGATGCCACCGAGGGTCATATCCGCCATCATCGGGCCGTTTGGATTCAGCGCAGAGTGTGCAATCCCGGCAAAGCCCGGGCCCGGGTCGTTATAAGGCGGATGCTGCGTTCTCGCGGCCATGTTGATGAATGGCGGGACGGTTTTGTCCACAGAGCCTTCGAGGCGAGAGAGAACGGAGCCCATGGTCGGACGGTGGAGCTGGGAGGTCTCGGCCTGCGTGTAGCCGGACATGCACAGGTTGGATGCGTGTTCATCCCGTGCGCCCACCAGCGAGCGAATGACGGTGCACTTGTCCATGATGGTGGCAAGTTTGGGGAGATATTCGCAGATTTCAAGTCCAGGAAGGTTGGTCTTGATGGGCTTGAACTCTCCACGGATATCGGATGGAGCATCCATTTTGAGGTCAAAGGAATCCTGATGCCCGATGCCACCGGGGAGATAAATCATGATGACAGCCTTGTGGCTGTTACCAACACCCGCCTGTGCTTCGGCGGCGAGGAGCTGCGGGAGTGTCAGGGCGCCAACGGCACCAACCTTTATAAACTGCCGCCGCGATACGCGGTCACAGAAACTCCCACTGGATGTCCCCTCTATGCGCAGCATGGTTAAACCAGCTCCCGGATGGGCTCGTGCCCGGCAACACCATCAACGAAAAGACCGCGTGGCGTCACGAACATCTGAGAAGAAAAAAGAAAAATCACTTTCTTACACCAGCTCCCGGATGGGTTCATGCCCGGCATACAAATAATTCGGTCGACCGTTCATTTCCGGTACGGGGGTGTTCACAATGTCAATTCCCATGTTGTGATACATGGTCACAAAGACATCCTTGTAATTAATTGGACGCTCATCCGGTTCTTCACCAAAGCGGTTCGTCGACCCGATGACCTGCCCATTTCGCATCCCGCCGCCAGCGAGCAGGCAGAAGTTAGCCCGTGGCCAGTGGTCGCGTCCGCCATCTTTATTGATTTTCGGCGTACGCCCAAACTCACCCCAGACACAGACCGTGACATCGTTTTGCATCCCGCGGTTGTGGATATCCGTAACGAGGCTTGAAAGCGCCTGATCCAGCATAGGGAGGTAGCGTTTCAGCTGCCCAAAGTTGTCGCCGTGGTAATCCCAGCGTCCATAGCCAAGCGTCACATAGCGGGCGCCAGCTTCGACCAGACGCCTCGCGGCAAGAAACTGATCATTCAACATCGGAAGGCCATCATCCACAGGCTCAAGGCGGCCCGTTCCGTACATCGCGCGGACCTTTGGGTCTTCCTTAGTCACATCGAGGGCATTGACAAGCTTGCTACTGGTCAGAATATTAAACGCCTGCTCCGAAAGGGCATCGAGGCCCGTGAGGCTGTCTACATTGCGGCGGTAGGCATCAAGGGATGTCAACAGCTGTTTCCGGTGCGCCAGTCGATCGAGGGACAGTCCACCGAGGGTCATATCGGACATCATCGGGCCGGCAGGGCGAAGCGGGCTATACCCGACCCCCAAAAAGCCTGTGTCACCGGGATCTGCCCACGGTGCGTGTCCGGCTTTGCCTTGAAGCGCGACGAATGGCGGGACCGTTTTGTCCAGCGGACCTTCGAGACGAGAGAGGACTGAGCCCATGCACGGTGCTTTGTTCTGGCTGGTCTCAAACGCCGAGTAGCCACTCATACAAATATGGGAGTCGTGCTCATCCCGGGTACCCGTCATCGAACGGATGATGGTGAATTTGTCCATCATTTTTGCCAAAAGGGGCATATGTTCGCAGATTTCGATGCCGGAGACATTGGTTTTGATGGGCTTGAATTCGCCACGGATGTCGGCAGGGGCATCCGGTTTCATATCAAACATGTCCTGATGGCTGGGTCCGCCAGGGAGGAAGACCATGATGACGGCTTTGTGATTGCCTTTGACTCCGGCGCGTGCTTCGGTTGCCAACAGCTGAGGCAGCGTCATGCCGCCGAGCGCGAGACCGCCAATGGTCAGAAAGTCGCGCCGGCTTAGCCCATCACAAAATCGTCCCTGATTATTCCCCCGGATTGTCAGCATGGCATCATTGCCCTTCCCAGCCCCGATTTCAGGGCGCACAATCATCTGGATTCGTCTACAGTATAGCCGATAGCAAGGTTAGACAGTGCTGTCAAGTACACTGGCTCCCGGCAACAAATTGTCGCTAGCGGATTAAAAAGCGTCTGGCAGGCAACCTTAGAAAAGACCACAGGTTACTGAATATTGCCAATTATTAATTTACACACCTGCAAAGATGCGGGATTTCCTGCAGTTCATCTGTCATACTAATCAGGTTATGTCCCTAAGACGGGCACCATACATACCCCATTGGAGAACTTATAATGACGCGAACATCGCGAAAGAGTGCATTCACACTTATCGAACTCCTGGTTGTGATTGCTATTATTGCCATTTTGGCAGCTATTCTTTTCCCAGTATTTGCACAGGCACGTGAAAAGGCCCGTCAGACATCCTGTCTGTCGAACATGAAGCAGGTTGGTCTTGGCATGCTGATGTATGCGCAGGATTACGATGAGAACTATCCACGTGCAGACTATTGGCTGCCGACGGGCTCCATTAGTCCAATCAACCCACGTGCAACGGGCGGCTTTGCCCTGCGTATCAACCACTACAAGTGGCAGGCATGGGTGATCCCTTACATCAAGAACAGCCAGGTCTTCCAGTGCCCAAGCCGCACACGTGATCAGGTCGCGTGGGATGTAAACGGTGAGTACAAAGGCGATGGCTATGCAATGAACCTTTCCATCTCCGGACGCCCATTCATCGGTGGTGAGAACCCATCGTTTATTGGTGGAACGCTCGCTGGTATTCAAGCTCCTGCAGACACAATGGTCTTTATGGAGCTCCCAAACCAGGTCGGCTTCTCCTATATCACCAGCTCAAGCACGGTGTATCCTGCTGCACTTCGTGAGTCATGGGCCGCATACCTGATGCCAACTGGCGTTCCATTGAAGGCAACTGCACCACACTCCGATGGCTTCACACTGGCATATGCTGATGGTCACGCAAAGTACATGAATGTGCGTGCATTCCTCAACAACTGCCCAACATCCGCTCAATACACCATGCCTGCTTGTACATTCCGTACAACGCCAGGATCGGGTGCTGGCTTCAACGTCTGCCCAGGCAGCCCAGCTAACCCAACATGGGTAGGCTCATGGCCGATGTGGGGTCTTTATTGATTACCCCCTAGCCGGGATCGTTTGAAACGCGAAAGCCTCTCTCCAAAAACGGAGGGAGGCTTTATTTGTGTGTTTGTCGGTTTGGATTGAACCTCGTGCCACGCGCCGGGTCAAACCTCCGTGTGCGATAGCGGCTACCTCCGCGGGCTGGCTCATTGACAGACAAGCCTTTCGTAGGGGCAAGTCGCCGAGTCCACCCGGTCTGCGACCGAATGCTTTTGTACATCACACAAAAAAGCCCCCCGACGCAATGTCGGAGGGCCTTGTCAGTCCAGCGGTAAACCCCTACTTCAGCGGGCCTACCTTGAGTCCCGCGGCCTTGTAGTGCTCATTCACCTTTGCTAAACGCTCCGTGAAATCTGCATAATTCTTACGGGACTTCGGTGACCAGCCAATCTCTGCCATCGCCGCCGCACGTGGAAAGCCCAGATACATTGCCTTCTCGTACGACTTCACATACTCACCCCAAATTTGCCCTTCAAGACCCAGAATTTTCTTCTGTTCCTGAGCATTCAGTGCTTCTGGCAACGGGTAATAGGAGTAGACCTTTTCTAGCGGCAAGAAGCCGCCGATGCACTCGTATTCCAGACCCTTTGCGAGCTCGGACTTAGGATCAGCCTGATAGTAGTCAAAGTACATATGGGATGTCGGCGACATCACGACATCCTTGCCCTCACGGGCGGTGTCGATACCGCCCTGCTCGCCACGCCACGCCTGAACCGTCGCATTTGGCGATAAACCACCCTCGCGGATTTCATCCCAGCCGATCAGGCGACGACCACGCTTTGTCAGCATCCCTTCGACGCGCTTGATGATATAGCTCTGGAGCTCTTCTTCATTCTTAAGACCCTCACGCTTCATCACGCTCTGGGCGAAAGGCGATGCCTTCCATTGTGTCTTCGGTGCTTCATCGCCACCAATATGGATAAATTTGCTTGGGAAGACTTTGCAGACTTCATCAAGTACATCTTCGATGTACTTAAACGTCTCTTCCTTTGGTGCCAGGACATAGCTCTGCACACCCCACTTGTTCATCACGCGTGGAGCGTAACCGGCAATGTCATCATTCCCAAGGAATGGATAACTGGCGATCGCTGCGCTGGAGTGGCCAGGAATCTCAATCTCAGGAACAACAGTGATATGACGCTTCGCTGCATACGCAACCACATCACGGCACTGCTTCTGCGTATAAAAACCGCCATGCTTTGTGCCATCCGATGCGTTTCGGTTGCCGTACGGAGGCGAGCTGTCTCGCCAAGCACCTACTTCGGTTAACTTTGGATACTTCTTGGACTCAAAACGCCATCCTTGGTCTTCGGTCAGGTGCCAGTGAAAGACGTTCAGCTTGTGAAATGCCATCCAGTCGAGGAGTTTCTTGATATCTTCCACCGGCAGGAACCAACGTCCGACATCCAGCTGAATACCGCGCCAGCCAAAGGTTGGCTCATCATCGATACGAACGCTTGAAACCGCAGCGCCATCCGGCATCGCCCAGCGGGCATCCCCCGCAGGTGGAGCGAGCTGAATCAGTGACTGCGTACCGTAAAACACACCCGCAGCATCCTTGCCAATGATCAGGATGCCATCCGGGCCCACACTCATCCGGTAACCGCCCTCCTTGAGAGGCAGGGATGCATCCACTTTCAATGAGATGCTATTGGGTCCGAGTGCACCATTTCCGATGGCGGTCTTTGGGGTGACTCCAAGGCGTGTCTTCAGTAATCCTGCAAGGAGCTGTGCCTCACTCCCGGAAGCCTTGTCGTGTCGGATAACAACAGACTTACCGATGCGAAAGGCGCCTGTGCTGGATTCGGCTTTCATCGGAGCCGGAATCACTGGTACAGACTGCGCCATTGAGGCTCCGCCGGATATCGCCAGACTGCACAGTGCGAATAAGACTCCACGGGAAAAACTGTTCATGCATCAATCACCTTTGAATAAAATGTTCGCTGCGGCACTGCAACAACTACAGGTCATTCTATCTGGCAATCCAACATCGGGTGCAAGTCACGGTTTGGGATGCAGCTGTTTCCCGCGAAACGGTGCAAGAGCCTCGAGAGCACGCATGACCAACACCGCATCATCGGCCTGTTTCGACGCTGGAACAAGCGCATTGAGGGATCGTAAAAAGTCAGTGAGCTGCTGACTTGCCCCAACTGCATTGAACACAGGCAATCCGGCTTTGATGTCATCCAGCATCAGGTAAACAACGGTTCGCAGGACATTGCGTAACCACTTTTGATAGCGGAGACGTTCGGCCCTGTCTTTAGGTGCATTTTTCAAAATTTGATCGTTGTTCACAAACGCCGTGAAGTCGGGTTGCAGTGCCATTTGCGGACGAATGCGCGAGCGGGCAATCACAAGATAGGTGG
Organism: uncultured Armatimonadia bacterium; assembly: GCA_964606305.1. Taxonomy (GTDB): domain Bacteria; phylum Armatimonadota; class Armatimonadia; order Armatimonadales; family Armatimonadaceae; genus CAIRTT01. The sequence goes on along the minus strand of CAZSGJ010000045.1, from coordinate 12,336 downwards.
CAACGTAAGCGGACGTCCACGGGGCCGTGCCGATATCGGAAAGTGCCTGGAGGAAATACTGCCCATTACGTGCCTTGGTATCGAGCGACATCGACTCCAGCGTCGGGTCGGTCGCAAAGCAAACCCAAAACCAGCTGGCAGCACTGCCAGCCGTTTGAAGGTATTCCCCGCTCACCAGACCTGATGCAACACATTCCTCAGGTGAGATGCCAAGTTCATCGGTCCGGCGATGATGCATGATTCTGAGCTGGTTTCCGACTGCCCACAGAGGGTTTTCGGGGATCCTTGTTGAAGGCGTAAAGCCTCTCCAGGGCTTACCAAATTGCAAAAGCGCAGCCCTTTTGTAGAAGGATAGTGTTGCCAACGGGGTTTGCGGGCGATCAGCGATTGCGTACACCATTTGTACGGCAAGTTCATTGCGCTTAGGCTCATCAATAATGGCATGTTCAGTAATCTCTTCTGCTTTGGATGCAAGAAGCGATGTTCTTTCACGGCTAAGTGGAACATCCGGTATCCAGTCACCAATTCTAAGCCCGTTATCCGGCATCCCCGGTTCACGGGACAACGGGTCCAGAACAATGCCTGCTTCGACGGTGCCAGGGTGATGTTTGAGTAACTCAGTCACGGCAATCTTTGCTGTAGCTAGTGAGTCAACAGGTTTGCTGGAAAGGCGTGGTGTAGCTGCCCGAAGATGATGTCCAAAGGCTGCATCTTTGGCACTGCCATTGAGGTTTGAAGGTAATGCATGTACAGGGAACAGTGAGGATGCTTTAGCTGTACGCACTTGGAATTTGACTAATGTTTCGGCGACTGCCATGGCATCGGATTTGCCCATGTGTCGTGCTGCACGGCGTGCGAAATCGGATTGGCTAAAGCCCGATGTAAACAGCTCTGTGCCGAGTGGACTGTGGCAAGAGATGCAGGCGCTTCCATCCGGGCGGAGCATTGTCAGAACCGATTGAGCAGCGGTGTTTGAGATGTTCTTGGTAACGGCGGGGGGCTGCCCCGCTGCGGCAAGCAGCGGAAGCAACAAAAGTAATGAACTGGCCGGCTTAGTTACGGCCAAGGACATAGACAGTGGCGTTGTTTATGGCGTAGCCTTTGCCATCCGGGCCGATGATCGTGCTTGTGTAGGCTTCGCCGATCCCGGTCGTAAGGGAGACCTGCTCAGACAGTGTGTTTGTGACGAAGTCCCAGCGAAAGGCTTTGCCATCTTCGCAGTTCACCAATGCACACTTGCCGGCGACATCAATCGCAGCCGTGTTTATACACCATTCGCGCACTTTGCCGTTCAGGCCATCGTAATCAGGTGTAATCCCAAGGACAGTCAGGACCTCATTCAAGATCGTAACACCGGTTTCAGGGTCTGTTTTCGTTGATGCAGGATCGAGAATAGCAAGCTTGTTCCGACCATCCCCACCAATACCGTAGTAGTTGTTGTACTTAGTGAGTACCAGATAGGGACTAGGCCCTTTGTAACTCGGAACTGCAGCCCTCGGTACCAATGAGCATGTATCATCCCAGCCGAACGCCCCGGGACGCCCCAGCTGCGTTAGACCTGCACTGAAGCGTAACATCCAGCCTCGATAGTGATTGGAACCCGCCGGGTTTTCCAGAATGCCGTACCAGATCGTGCCATCCGATGCCACCATCGGAGATGCAGTACCTTCATCAGCAACCCACGCATTGTTCCCCGTGTTGGGATCCGTCAGGCGCGTAGCTGCGATGGGTGCCAGAGAGGCTGCGGACACCGCTACGATGTAGGGAGTTGCACCATTGGTTGAAAAGTAAACAGACTTACCATCTAAACTGATCGCAGGGGCGCAATTTGTGGCGACTTTGCCATTGGATAGCCCGGCAGTTAGCCCGGACACTGACTTGTAACGATAGACAGCACCGGAGTTGATTCCAGCTCCGGTAAGAGTTATCTTTGCCAGCCCACTCACCAGACCGAGTGGATTTGCCCCCAGCACCTGATATCCAAAGTAGATATTGCCACTGTTGTCGACAGTAATGGGTGTATTGATTTTGATGTTGTTGTTGTATGCCGTCGGATTGGCCTGATAGGCAGCATCCCCATAAAACGTCAACGTTCGTGTGCGACTGGTAGACGAGTCAACATCATCCCGTACGATGACACGTCCCCCGGCAGCGGCAATCACCATAGATGTTTTGTTCTTGTTGCCCGGTTGCGGAAACAACGCGGCCCCGATTACCGGCCCCCAACCACTTGGTGGTGCAGACCAGTCCGTTGGTGTGCTCCAGATTAAGCCACCATCTGTGTGCCGTCGCCCTTCAGCGACAAAGTTGCCACCCGCTGTCGTCTTTACTGGAATGACTACAGTTCCGGACCGTGAAATCATCGGGCCCGTGTAATGGACCAACAGGTTGCTCCCCGAGTA
>CAZSGJ010000045.1:2605-9834 GCA_964606305.1 uncultured Armatimonadia bacterium | reverse complement strand
GCAACGTACTATCGGCTATGCCGATTCCTGACAGCCACTACGATGCCGCCATCGCCGCCGAAAAGCGTGGCGACTTTGCCACTGCAGAGCGGGAATATCTTGCTGCCAGCAAAGTGTTCGGTGCTCGGGGCGATTCCAACACACGGGACTACTACGCATCGCTCGCAAAGCTCTGCCATCAGGATGTCCGCCTTATGGTTGATCAGCCGGGTGAAGACGTGCAGCGGCGACAACTACTTGCGCGCAACGAACCATCCAGTGGGTGCTATCTCGGAGCGTGTATCGACCGGGATGATGCCATACGCAAGGTCTCTGGTGATAACGGCCAGTTCCATGGCGACTGGTCGGACTTCGATAAGCGCATCGGACGACGGCACGCAACTGCATTTATGTACCTCTCGTACGGTCGTCCAGCGCCTGTCAACTGGCTTGGGCAGCTGGCACGTCGCGGCATGGGCGGGCAAATCGTGATGGACATCAAGGACATCACCCAAACGCGGGATACGGCTTACCTTCGCGCGTTTGCAGCTGAAATCGCCCGTACCCGTATCCCGGTTTTTCTGCGCTTCGCGGGTGAGATGAATGGCGACTGGGTTCCGTATCACCGTGACCCGGCAGCCTACAAGGATGCTTTCCGGCGCGTTGCGGACACAATGCACGCCATCGCCCCGAATATCGCGATGGTCTGGTGTCCCAACTGGATTCCACAGGACAGAATCGATCGCTACTATCCAGGCCCTGATTCGGTCGATTGGGTAGGCGTGAACTTCTACTCGGTCTACTTCCGTGATAACGATAGCAAGCGACCGGATCCAGAGCGGCATCCAGCAAGCTGTCTGGATTATGTATATGAGCGTTACTCAGCCAGCCATCCGATGATGATTGGTGAGTGGGCAGCGAGTCAGGAAAGCCAGGTGGATGGCCGCCCGCGTACTGACTTTTGCATCGACAAAATTATTCAACTCTACACCGCCCTGCCGAGCCGCTATCCGCGCATCAAAGCGGTGCACTGGCTCAGCATGAATGCGCTGCTTCACGCAAAGCCTGGCCGTCGGTTGAACAACTACGCGCTTCTTGACAACCCGGATGTTGCAAAGGCTTACCGAGCGGCCACCGACAACCCCTGGTATCTTGACCGCTGCCAACAAGGTATCCGGCCATCCACTATCCCGCAGCTGGTATCAGGAGGCGACATTCGTATGCAGGGTCCAGCGGCGCTCCGCCTGGATGTACAGACGCGTGACCAGCGACCGGTTGTCGAGTGGATGCTTGCGGGAAAGGTGATTGCCACCACGCAGGCACCAAACGTTCACCGAATCACAATCAACCCGCAACAGCTGTCATCGTTTCATGACCCGTTGGTCATCACCGTAAAGCCAAAGCGGGGTAAACCACTGGTAGTCAAAGCAACCCTCCACCGCGGTCCCGTTCCAGGTGGAAGTCGAGCCTGATACCCGAAATCCCCACATAACCAATCACCGCCCGGCGCGCATCTTCTGTGCTGCATCATCGAGCAAGGTGTATACGACCGGCACGATGAATAACGTCAAGGCCGTACTCGTCAGAAGACCGCCAATCACCGCTGTCGCCAGCGGCACCTGAATCTCCGTGCCCTTGCCATAGCCCATCGCCAGTGGCAGCATCCCGAGCATAGCCGCACCGCTCGTCATCAAAATCGGACGCAAACGCGTTGGACTTGCCTCAAGCACAGCATCCAAACGTGACATCCCGCGCTCGCGCAGCTGGTTGGTGTACTCAATCAACAAAATGCCGTTCTTCACCACGATTCCAACCAGGAGCAGCAAGCCGATAAAAGCCGTGAGGCCAAAGCTGCGTCCCGTAAGGAACAGGCCAAGAAGAACGCCGACAATCGAAAGCGGAACAGTTGTAAGAATCGTGAGAGGGTAGATAAACGATTCAAACTGGCTTGCAAGCAGCATATAAATCAATGCGACAGCAAGCACCACCGCGAGCCAGAGACCATTAAACTCTTCCTGCCGCTGGCGCTGTTGACGTCCAAGATCCCAGAACATGCCATCCGGGAGCGTGATGCCCATCATCACCTTCTCGATATCCTTGGCGACTTCACTCTGTGGACGTGTCTGCACGCTTCCGCCAATCGATATATACCGCTGGCTGTCGATTCGGCTGACCTCGTTGGGACCATTTCCAATCTCAGCGCGGGCTACGGCGCGTACCGGAAGCTGTGTCCCGGACCGGGATGCCACAGGTAAACCGAGGAGCTGCTCAGGTTCTTTTCGAAGCGCCTCAGGAACCTGAACAACGATTGGGTACTGGAAGCCACCTTCCTGGTAGAAACCTGCTTGTTCACCACTGGTTGCAGCTCCCAGCACTGCCGCGACATCGCGGAAGCTCACGCCAAGCCGTGCCGCCTTCTCGCGATCGACATGAATCTGCAGCTCAGGGGTGGCATCCTGAACGCTGACATCCGCGCTCTCAAGTCCCGGAATTTGACGAATTTCCTCAAGGACATCTTTCGCAACAGCCCCCAGCGACTTGAGGTCAGGGCCGTAAATATTGAGTTCAATGTTCTGGTTGCCACCGGCGATGATGTTTGCGACGAGGTCATAGGGCGACACATTAACACGCGCACCCGCAATCGCCTTGTTCATTTGGCGGGTCAGTTCCTGGCCGACATCCACGGTGGACTTCTTGCGATTGTCCCGAAGACGAAGCGTCATGCCACCAATGTGACTTGCCAGACCTTGCGTACCACCGCGCGGAGACAAGCTGCTACCAGCGGCAGCGAAGACCGTCTCGACATCCGGATGGTTACGCGCAATCCCCTCCGCAGTCAGCATCGCCTGGTTCGTCACAGACAATGCCGTCCCAACTGGCATCCGGAGATTGACCTGGAGGTTGCCAGAGTCAGTCTGCGGGAGCGTTTCCTGCCCGATATAGGGAATCAGGAGCAAACTCGCACCGGTGATGCTTAGGGCGAAGAGAATGACCATCCAACGCCGGGTGAGTGCGATGCGGAGCGAATCCCGATACGCGTGGTCGAGTGCATCGAAGCGCTCTCCAAGCCAGTCAGCAAAGCGCGTCACCGCCCCCTTGGCCTGCGGCGCGGCGTTGTGATCGATTTTGATCATGCGGCTGGCAAGCATCGGCACTACGGTCAGTGCATCAAGGAGCGAAACAGCAATCGAGAAAATAACCACCAGTGCAAACTGAGTGAAGAGCTGCCCAGCCTGACCACGGATCAGGAACAGCGGCAGGAACACGACCATGATTGTGATTGTGGATGCCACCACCGCGCTGGTGATCTCATTGGTCCCTTCGATAGCCGCATCGTGGACAGACTTTTTGTCGCGCTCAATATGTCTGAAGATGTTCTCGAGGACGACAACGGCATCATCCACAATCAAGCCCGTCGCGAGTGACAGACCCGATAGCGTCAGCGTATTGAGGGTAAAGCCACAGAGCCAGAAGAGAGTAAATGTCGAAATGATGGAAATCGGAATCGACAGCGCGACGACCATGGTTGAGCGGAAGTTGCGGAGAAACATCATCAAAATGGCAACCGCGAGCGCCGAACCAATCATCGCACTGACTTTGACATCTTCAACCGCATGCTCGATAAAGGTGCTCTGGTCGTAAGCAACCCCGAATGTCAGTTCGGGATACATTTGCCTGACTTGCTCAATCTTCTTCTTTACATTCTTCGCCGTCTCAACTGTATTTGCATCCGATTGCTTCACAATCGTCAGTGCAACGCTGTTCTCACCCATCAGGCGGGTGTATGCGCGGCGTTCACGACTGGCATCCCGAATGGTCGCAATGTCTGAGAGCCGAACCTGTTGTCCGCCGGCAGTTGGAATAGGCAGGAGGCGCAGCGTTTCGAGGCTTTTGATGGTGCCCATGCTGCGGATGGTGTATTCCGTTGCGCCTTGCTTTGCGATCCCCGCCGGGAGGTTTAGGTTTTCTTCAACAATACGCCGCGAGACCGTCGACATGCTGATTCCCATCGCGCGGAGCTTTGCCGGGTCGACATCGATGATAATGGCGCGGTCTGCCCCACCATTGACATTTGCGGATGCGACACCTTCAGCGCTTTGCAGGATGGGAGCGACGCTGTCAACGAGGAGTGCCTTGAGCTTTGCCGGGTTCTCGATTCCGGAAACGCCAAAGATCAAAATGGGAAGCTGACTTGGGTTTAGCCGAAAAACGGCGGGAGGCTGCAGGGTCGGGTCGACAGGGAGGCGACCACGCGCGCGCTCTACCAGCTGGAGGACATCCACAGCCGCAAGCGAAATGTCGGTGCCATAGTTGAACTGAATACGGACGCTTGAGTTTCCAAGGCTTGACTGGCTGGAGACGAGGTAGACATTGGATGCGCTGGAAACGGCCTGTTCGATTGGGCGTGTGACCTGCGTTTCCATTTCCTCCGGCGCGACGTTCGGCCAGGTCGTGTTTACGACAACGGTCGGGAGTGCAACTTTAGGAAGAAGGTCCAGTGGGAGGCGGGTAAGGGAAACGACACCGAGCAGTACGAGCGCTGCGATACGCATCGTCACCGCGACCGGCCGCGTTACCGCGAGCTTGCCGATATTCACTTGGATGTTCCTGCCGCAGGCGCTGCCCCGGATTTATCCTTACCGTCCTTTTCAATGTTCTCGGACTTTTCACCCTTGTTGCCATTAGTGTCTTTACCATCCGCATCCGGGGAGATGACGTTAACTTTGCTGCCATCTTTCGGTGGTGCAAAGCTCATCGTGACGACCATGTCCCCTGCGGCGAGGCCACTGAGAATCTGGATTCCCTTGCCATCTTCGGTCCCTAATTGCACATCCCGGACACTGACATTTCCTTCCGCATCGACGACAGCCGCGACCGTTCCTTGCTTGGTTCGTTTGATGGCTTCGCGCGGCGCGACGATAGCGCTGTTGACTCGACCGGTTTCAAAGGTAACCCGGGCAAAGCCACCGGCTCGCAGGGTTGGCGGCGGAGCAGCAACGAGGACGCGCACCCGCAGCTGTCGGCTTCCTGCATCGGCGGAAGGCAGAATGACCGCAATTCGCCCTGGGATTGTTTGCGTGTCGTCATCGGATGTGCTGACTTCTACGATGGCACCGGGACGCAATTTCATTGCTGTTTCGGGATCGACGAGGCAGTCAAGTTGGATGGCGCCGCTGGACTGGATAACGATGACAGGTGTACCTGCGGTAAGCATCGTGCCCGGGTCAGCGAGGCGCTGTGAAACGATGCCATCCGTGGCTGCGACAAGACTAAGCTGGGTTTGTTGTTGACGCAAGGCATCGAGGGCAGCCCGTGCAGCTGCGCGTGTTCCTTCCAGTGCCTTGATATTCTTTTGTGAGACCTTTGCCTGGATCATATTGGCATCCGCAGCGCGGACTTGGGACAGGCTGGAGTCATAGGTTGCCTTCGCGACTTCAATATCGGTCTTCGCTTTGGCTTCGGCCAGTTCCAGCTGCTTTTGCGCCTGCGCAAGGAGAGCCTGTGATGACTTGAGGTTCGAGATTGCGGCTTCGACATTGCTGGTTGCGGCTGCAAGATTTGCTTCGCGGACTTTGACATCGGTGGACGCGTTATCGACTTCCTGATTCGAGACAAATCCGCGGCTGTTGAGGTTGATAACTCTCTTGTGGCGGGCATTGGCATTGGTCAGGTTGGCATCCGCGGATGTCTTTGCGGCTTTTGCGGTAGCGACGGAAGCATCGGCTGCATCCACACGGGCTTGCGCATCGGCGACAGCGGAGCGCGCCGAACCGATGGCGAGATCTGCATTGCGCTCAGCCTGGCGCAGCGTGGCATCGGCAACCTTTTGTGCATTCTTTTGCTGGGTAAGTGTTTCCCGTGTATTGGCCGCGGCAGGCTGAGCAGCCAGCGTTGCCTGCTCAACGCGACGGTCCGCCTCCAACAGCTGGGCTTCGGCACGGGCGATCTGCTGCACCAGGTCATTGCCATCAATGCGCCCGAGGACCTGACCTGCACGAACGGTGTCGCCTTCATCTACAAACAGCTCGAGCAGTCGTCCGGCGATACGTGGGGCGATGCGTTGTTCTGAGACAGCGGAGATATCACCGACAACACTTATGGATGTAACGATGTCCCGGACTTCGACGGGTGCTACGGTTACATTGGGTGTGCGCTTGGACTTCCCCGGGCCTTCTTTTGCAGCGGCGGCCTTTTCCTTTGTAACGACACTTAAGCGCCATGCCGTGGCTCCGCCGATTGCGATAAGGGGAATGAGGACCGCAGCGGTCCGTTGCATCCGTCCAGCAGACATAAATGAAATCTCCCGGGGTGTGTTGTACCCGGGGAATAACATACATCAAATGGATGAGACGTAACTGCATCGCTTCCGGTTTTTTGATTTGATTCCTCGGTAATTCAGCGGGATCAAGCGTATTTCGGTTCACCTAATGTGAATCGTTACGGCGCCGAGCTGCTACCTTGGATGGCACATCCAAAGTATTCACCGCAGCTCTTCCTTATCAGATCCCGTACGTCCGGCTTCTCAAGCAGGGTCATCCGACAATCGTGGCGGTATGCGGTACGATTGTCCATCATAGATGCGGGCGATTATCGTCTGCCGGAGCGATTGCAAATGTCAGATCAGCCGAAGAATCTTTCCCTTGATGGTGCCGTGGATGAAGAGGAAGTCCTCTCTCTGAAGGTTGCCGGTACGTGGAATAACGACACCACCGATGCCTTCAAGCAACAATACAAGTCGCTTGTTTCGGGCAAAATCAAAGGCCTTGTCGTTGACCTCAAGGAATTGATTTACGTCAGCTCGGCTGGTATTCGCGACATGATTATGATGGCCAAGGATTGTAAGGCTCTCGGGGTTGCGCTTAGCCTACATTCGGTCGATCCGAACATTGCTGGAATGGTCAACTTCGGCGAGCTAGCGCCATTTTTGCCGGTTTACGATGATGAAAGCGAAGCGCGTGCGGCGGTGGCTCCTTCGACGGAAAACCCGCAGTAGAGGCGAGTCCTCGGGATACGGAGAAGCCCTTCCATTGCGCTACGTAGTGGAAGTGTCTTTCTATTTGATTTCACATATAGGCAATCGATTTGCCAGCGGAGCGAAGCGCGTGCGGCGGAGGCTCAATCTACGGAAAACCCGCAGTAGAGGCGAGTCGTCGCGATACGGAGAAGCCCTTCCATTGCGCTACGTAGTGGAAGGGTCTTTCTATTTGATTTCACATATAGGCAATCGATTTGCCAGCGGAGCGAAGCGC
>CAZSGJ010000045.1:0-2505 GCA_964606305.1 uncultured Armatimonadia bacterium | reverse complement strand
GTCTTTCTATTTGATTTCACATATAGGCAATCGATTTGCCAGCGGAGCGAAGCGCGTGCGGCGGAGGCTCCTTCGACGGAAAACCCGCAGTAGAGGCGAGTCGTCGCGATACAGAGAAGCCCATCCATTGCGCTACGCGGTGGAAGGGTTTTTCATAGTTTCTCTTGTTGATGCTGTGTAACCCAGACTCACAGTCAGACGTTCTTGGATAAATAAGCCCTTCTAACACGCGATGCGACACCTGAAGTCCTTTCAATTTGTCCTCAATGCGCACCAACGTTCACGTAGAAAACCAATCATCGGTACTCGCCCTAAAACCGCTCTTCACCACGAAAACAACTGCTCATTTGATTCCAACATGAAGTTAACTAAAGTTAACCCAATTGTCTGGGCGGTTCACACATTCTTAACACCGCCAGATGATCAACATGACAACATCCACGATGGAGGTTGCTTTCATGAAACAAGCTAGCCGTAATGCATTTACATTAATCGAACTTCTCGTGGTCATTGCTATCATCGCAATACTTGCTGCTATTCTCTTCCCTGTTTTTGCGCAGGCTCGCGAAAAAGCCCGCCAAACAAGCTGCCTCTCCAATATGAAGCAGCTTGGAACGGCAACAATGATGTATGTTCAGGACTACGATGAGCGTATGCCATCAGATGCGAACACGACGCGACCTAATGGTTCATTTGCCGCGGATGGTGACTGGGGTAAGGACTTCTGGATGTTCCACTTTAGGCCGTACATCGGACAGAAGGTAGGCAACATCCAACAAAAAGGCCAAAGCGTCTTCAACTGCCCCAGTGGAACAACGCTGCAATACATGGCAGCGGATGACTATGCAGCGTATCAGTTCACCCCAGCATTTTTACAGCAATCCTGGGGCTTGGTCCCGGATGCCGCTGGAAACTACGCCTGGTACAACAGCTACGCGATTAACGAGCACCTCTGCGATGAGGAATTCCCTGGTATCGAAGGGCCAAACCTCGCCGCGTGGCAGGCACCAGCGGAAAACTTCCTGTTCCTCGAAGCAAACAAGTCCGAAATGGAAGGCGATGAGCTCTCACGCGGACCTGGAACCTTTGCCCTGAACAACTGGGTCGGCATTCAGGCTCGCCACGCCGGCGGTATGAATGTAACCTACCTCGATGGACATGCAGGATTCCGTAAAGTTGCGTGGGATGGAACGCTTTCCTCCAGCAGCTCAACACGTCGCTTTTGGCGCAACCCGCCCGGAGCACGCGATTCATCCACCGACTGCGGACCATGGACAGCCCCAGATACAGATAATGTCCGAAACGTCGCCGATGACCCAAACATGGGTCCCTGCCGGTAACGAAGTGACCGCCCTCCGGCTTCGCCGGAGGGCCAATTTTCACCATGTTTAGCATCCCACTCAGGCATATTCAACGTTCGGAGCGTATCGGCACTGATGCAGATGACCCGGCAATCTGGATTCCGAAGGCTGCTGACGGAAGTTTCTTTGTCTTCGGAACCAATAAAGCATCCGCTGCCGAAGGCGGAGCCATCGTGCTCCTCGATGAAGCAGGATTTTTACGCCTGACCATCGACAAGATTGACCGTCCAAACAACATCCATGTCCTCCATAATATTCGGACAAAGCGTGGTCGCTGCGATATTGCCATCGCTACCGAGCGACTCAGCAGCCGTCTACGAATCTGGGAACTCACCATCAATCGCTCCAGCCCGGTGGTCAGAGAGGTTTTCCTAGGTGACAACGGAACATTGTTTCGCGGGGAAACTGGGGATGCCGCAGCGCCAATGGGCGTTACCGGCGCCGTAGCACGCGATGGTCAGGCTGACATTTATGTCTCGCGAAAATCAGGACCACGCCAAGGCTACGTTCATCACTTACGCCTTAACATGATGCTCCCACGGCCAACACTAACGTTCGTCCGGGCAATTGTCGAGTTTTCAGGCACAAAGGAAATGGAGGCGCTGGCAATCTCTGGAGATCAAAAACTGCTCTACGCCGCAGATGAACGGTTGGGAATACATCGAGTCCGATTGTCAGATGGTATGCCAGTTGGCATCATCCCGGGCAAACCATTTCAAGGGGATCAAGAGGGCATCGCCAGTGTCAGAATCGGCGGAAAGCGTGTCGTCCTCTGCACCGACCAAATACCCGTCGCATCTCGCTACTTTGTTTTTGACGAACGCAACCCGATTGCACCGCTGGGCATTTTCACTGGCCAATCGGATGAGACAGATGGTATTGACGCGAGTGACTTGGTTCGCACATCCAGCTTTCCAAACGGGATTCTGATCGCGATGCACAATGCTGGAGCCTGCTTCGATTACTACGCCCTGCCTGACCGTCTGCCGTGATTCGAGCGTTGTTGCTGAAGACGCGATGAACAACCGCTGTACCCCCCCCACATGACAAAGCCCTCCGGAGTCAACGGACGTCCGAAGGGCTTTTGACGTTACAAAACTACTCCGCGAGCAGCGACTTGACCGCCTTGCTCAGCTCTTCATCT
>CAZSGJ010000044.1:15372-20546 GCA_964606305.1 uncultured Armatimonadia bacterium | reverse complement strand
CACGCGTGAGCGGCACCATCATGGACTACGAGCAGTACCCGGTCATCGGAAGGAACCCTCCGAAGGTGACGGTGTAGGGGGCGGTATCTTTCCCTGCAACACGCAAACAAACTAAGCAACCACCCGTGCGAAAAACTTCGGATAGGAGAAAGAACTTCATATGACTAGTTACTACCGAGTCATGCTTGGACAAAAGAGCAGTTATGCAGACGAGTGTATTGCCGGTGGATTCATAGGTGCGCACTACGACATTGACGAAGACCTCACCAATCACCTGCCTGATGAATGGCGAGTATTCAATAAAGCTTTTATTCCAAAATACTTAGGTATACGTCCTGAAAAAACAAGAGTAGGGGCAGGCTTAGCCTGTGGTGCTCTATGGACAGTAGCCAAAGGAATCTCGATCGGCGATGTTGTTCTAAGCCCAAATGGTAATGGGCACTATTACGTCGGTGAAGTGACAGGTGGATATGAGTATCATCCAGACAAAGTTCTCCCACATCGTCGGTCGGTAAAGTGGTCCCAACATCAAATCAATCGAAGCGTAGTCACGCCTGAACTTCGTCGATCACTGGGGTCGATAGGCACAGTTTGCAACATCACTCAATATGCAAACGAGATTGATAGCATTATTGGTCAAAATCCTGAACGACTTCCTCAAGACATTGAGGATCCATTTTCGTTTGCATTGGAAGCACATCTGGAAGACTTTCTGGTTAAGAATTGGTCAAACACAGAGTTCGGTAAGGACTACGACATTTTCGAGTTGGATGGAGTTCTCGGCAAGCAGCTTCCAACAGATACCGGACCCCTTGATATTTTAGCGATTAGCAAAGATAAGAAACGGTTGTTGGTTGTTGAGTTGAAGAAGGGCCGAGCAAGTGATGCCGTTGTCGGTCAGACATTACGGTACATGGGATTCGTTCAGGAGGAACTTGCTGACCCGGAACAGACTGTTTTGGGAGCAATCGTCGCGTATGAAGATGACCAGCGTATCAGGCGTGCATTGAAAATGACACCATCTATCACTTTTTACCGTTACCAACTGAGTTTCAGGCTAGTTCAAAACTAATTTCTCTCCGACCTCGCGCCACGCGTGAGCGGCACCATCATGGACTACGAGCAGTACCCGGTCATCGGAAGGAATCCTCCGAAGGTGACGTTATACGAGAGCCGGCAGCAACGATACCAAAAAAATTATTCGGACAACTTTTTTGTGTAACAAAAGTGATGTTCCATCCGATTGTCCTTTAGCGAACAATCCACATTTGACCAAGAAGAAAGCTCTATGGACATCACAATCAAGACATGGCTGATGTTACTGACAGGCGTACTGCTGTTTACAAGCAAAGCCCTCGACATCATCACGACTTACCGACATATCGGCGCCCGGGAGGAAGCAAATCCTCTTGCCCGACGGGTTTTTGATAAGCTTGGTATCCCGGCCGGGATGGTAGCCATTGGGATTGTCTACACTGTTATCGTTTTTGCTATCGGGTATCAGCTCACGCTGGAGACGAATCCGATTCTGATTTACACAACGATTACAGGTGGCATCATCGTCTCAGCCATCCAATTCATCGTCTCCTATGCGAACGCAACGATGTACAGCGGGTGGCCGATCAACGCACTGACAAATCTGTTTGCTGCGATGCATCGAGCTTTGCACCCGAGCCGGCAGATTAGCACTGTGCCTACCATTTGCGCATCCGGCACACTTCAAAACCGCGCGTCTCAAGCACCAACAACCAATCCTGAGGACTTGGAACTGCGGGGGCGGTAAAGGACCCACCCGTGAGACCCGTTTTGCCGGCTGGGAATACCCTGAACGTAACAGGGTCGATATAGGTCGCGGTGTATTCAACCCCAGGCTCAAGTGCGTGTACGACCGAGCCACTCCAGTTATAAATGCCGCGCTTTGGCTGGTAAATCAACCGAACCTGCTTTGGAATGCCGGCAGCGAACATCCCTGTGTCGGTCCACTCTGGATGAACATCAAAATTCTGCCAGGGATAGGCCATCAGGAATCGCCTTGCCCGTCCGAGCTGTTCCGAGCCGGGATACCGCATCCCTTCATCCCAAGTTGTCCAGTCATATATTGGCTCGATGCCAGGGTCGCCCTTCACACTGGCCTGCCAGATGCCCGCAGCGCCGTACGTATGCCCGGCAGCCCCGCTTAGCATAAGGCTCCAAAACAAATACCGCTGAATATCGGCAAAGTTGGTCTGCATATGCCCTTCGTAACACGCCTCACCACACAACACCGGACGCTTGGGACTACGGGACTGACACCGCCGCATCAGGTCAAGTGTGGTTGCCGCCGTCTGTAGGCCCTCATGACCAATCGCGACCATGTCAAAATCAAAAATCGAATTGTCGCGGATCGCATCTGCAGGATCTGCGGGCGCGTGAAAGCAAATCGGATGTTGCATCGGATCGATGCGCTTGACATACCGAGCGAGGTCACTCCAAGGTCCATAGTCATCGCGCGCCTCGCCGCCAACAACCCAGATAACCGGATAAGCACTGTAGCGGGCGATAATGTGACGCCAGTGTCGCTTGAATCCATCCAATCCAACCTGCTGCAGCGTACTCCTGCCCCCGGCCTGCGGACGACCCCAACCGCCAACAATTACAGGAACGATTCCATTGTCTATTAAGTGTCTAATACGTCGGTCAGCGTGTCCGAAGTACGCCGGGTTGACCTTGGAAAAATCCTGCGTCAGATAGGGTAGCCCACCTTCATTGCCCCACTTAGGCTCCATCATCCGCTCATCCGGATACGGACCACACACAATCTGAACCGCTGAGAATCCTTTGGCCTTCCGGTCGGCCGTCAGCTGGCGAAATGCCTGAAACGGCAGTCTGCCAGCGAGACCCTTCCACCATGTATCCGCCAGCCAGAGAAACGGAGTGCCATCACGATGCTCAAAGTGACGTTTGTTGTCAGCGACACGCAGCATGCCATGCTGAGTGAGTTGATTTCGACCACTATATGGGTCTACTGAGAGCCGACACCGATGCCAGACTTTTGCAACATCCTTGTTTCCATTTGACACTATTTCAACGGAATATTCACCAATAGCAGGAGGAGCAAACCGTAGAATCCAGGTTTCTCCACCATCCCAGAACGCAGGAATGACCCACTTTTGTCCACTCCCGGTTTGTTCAATATGTGCATCTACCTCAACATCAACAAACGGATTTGCAAATCTAATTGGCGACTGAAACCGCCACTCCCACAACGATCCCTGCTGTGCATGGAACACAGATAAATAACTTGCACAGTTTGTGATAACCATAGGCGAACTATACATTACGATAGCATCGCTAATGAGTAATACGCATCTGGTCGTCCCGTCTATACCAACATCAATTGCTTGCCCAATACCAAAGGCTAACGGTAAGGTTCAGGCATGGAAATCAGCCTTGCCCCTCTCAACCTCACAAAGCGCGTCCCATTGCGTATCAGCCGCGGAACAATGGCAGGCTCCACAAATGCGATTGTCAAAGTAACCCACGATGGCATCACTGGCTACGGTGAAATGTCTCCCAGTCAGGTCACGAAAGACACGATCGAATCAGCAAGTGTTTCTGTTGAAAGATGGCAAACAGCATTTATCAATGCATCCCCGATAGAGCGTGACACTGTCCTACGGGATGCCGACATGCTCCTCGAAGTCCTCCCGGGAATCGGCGGACGCGGGGGAACCGGTATCCTCGCGGCTTTCGATATCGCCCTATGGGACTGGTTCGGAAAACGCATCGGCCTCCCGCTCTATCAGGTCTTTGGACTCGACATCCGAAAAAGCGCCGAAACCAGCGTCACGGTTGGTATCAACACCCCCGATGCAGCCGCAGACCATGCACGGGAATGGATTGCACGCACAGGATCCCGACATCTGAAAATAAAACTCGGAAGCCCGGATGGCATCGCTGCCGACATGGACATGTACATGGCCGTCCTGGATGCCGTTGATGCAAATGTCGTGATGCGTGTGGATGCTAACTGTGGCTGGACAGAATCCGATGCCCGCATCATGATTCCATGGCTTGCCGAGCGACGGGTTGAGTATGTTGAGCAGCCTCTGGCATGTGGTGATGAGGAATCACTCGCAGCCCTGCGGCCTGCGCCTGTGCCGATCTTTTTGGATGAAAGTATCCACTACGCAACCGATGTCCCTAAGTTCGCCCACTTAGTGGATGGCGTCAACGTCAAGCTGATGAAATCCGGAGGTATCTCGGAAGCCATTCGCATTGTGCACACCGCACGCGCTTTTGGCTTGCAGACAATGCTTGGCTGTATGTCTGAATCATCCTTATCGATAGCGGCTGGTGTCCATATCGGTCCACTCTTCGACCACCTTGACTTGGATTCACACCTCAACACCGCGGATGACCCTATCATCGGCCTTGGTTTCGAACACGGACGCGTTACGCAGAGTGACCGTCCTGGACTCGGCGTGGATGTCCCTGAAAACGCATAGTCCCAAGGACTCGAGACACCATAATCTGGAGAATTGAATGCTCAAAACAGGTGATTGCCTCGCACTGGTGATGCACGGACAGCTTGTTCCCGGACCTGGCAGCCAGGGAAAAATGGGACATGGCCTGCTTCGCTATGGAAACTATCCCATCGCGGCTGTCGTTGACCGAGAGCATGCGGGACGAACATCCACGGATGTCACAGGCATCCCAGGCAATGTCCCAGTCGTTGCAACCATCGAGGAAGCCATCCAGCTAGGTGCAAACACCCTGATTCCCGGGATTGCGCCTCCCGGCGGCATTCTGCCGAGTGCGTGGTCTGATGAGCTGCTTCGGGGTTTGCTCGCTGGATGTAATCTGATTAATGGTCTCCATAAGCCGATGGCTAATGACCCGATGTACGCCAGTGCACTTCAGGAAGATTGTTGGATTTGGGATGTCCGTGTCGAGCCTCCGGGACTGCGATCTGGAACCGGAGCTGCTGCTGCCATAGAGATTCCACGCGTACTTACGGTTGGGACCGACATGGCCATCGGGAAAATGACGGTCTCCCTTGAGTGTGACCGCGCAGCAAAGCGATTGGGTTACGCATCGGAATTTCTCGCAACCGGTCAGATTGGTATCTGTATATCGGGCAAGGGAATTCCCCTCGATGCGGTCCGGGTAGACTTCGCGCCGGGATCGATTGA
>CAZSGJ010000044.1:0-15272 GCA_964606305.1 uncultured Armatimonadia bacterium | reverse complement strand
GATTGCGGTTAACACATCGATGCTCAGCGATGAAGAAGCGCAAGACTATCTCGCAAATGTAACGAATGAGACTGGACTTCCAGCAACTGACCCGGTGCGCTATGGAGCGGATGCACTTGTACACGCCGTTTTCTCCAAATAGGTGAGGTAGCGGGGATAGTCAAAAGGGCGGCTCCAGAGATGTTATTCTCCGGAGCCGTTTTTGCTCCCCGCTCCACATTACTAATCGTAAAAAACGACGCGATTACTACAAAATAGCGGTAAATACATATGCTGTTTTTCGGCGCTAGGCGTCTTCTTAGAAGTCGGCATTCCCTGGCGTGCGTGGGAATGGAATTACATCGCGAATGTTTTTCATACCCGTCACATACATCACCAAACGCTCAAGACCCAGTCCAAAGCCAGCGTGTGGCACGGTTCCGTACTTACGTAGCTCCAGGTACCACCAATAGGGTTCGAGAGGCAGGCCGCTGCTTGTGATGCGATCAACGAGGACATCGTGGCGCTCTTCACGCTGTGAACCGCCGATGATTTCACCGATACGCGGGACGAGGACATCCATCGCACGAACCGTCTTGTTATCCTCATTCATCCGCATATAAAACGCTTTAATTTCCTTTGGATAGTCCGTGACCACAACAGGCTTCTTGAAGACCTCTTCCGTGAGGTAACGCTCATGCTCAGACTGAAGATCAACACCCCATTGCACCGGGA
Organism: uncultured Armatimonadia bacterium; assembly: GCA_964606305.1. Classification (GTDB taxonomy): domain Bacteria; phylum Armatimonadota; class Armatimonadia; order Armatimonadales; family Armatimonadaceae; genus CAIRTT01. Next base: position 14,558 of record CAZSGJ010000044.1, on the reverse strand, counting down.
ATTCCCAGCTGCGATTTGCTGACTCCAGAAGCTTTACAGCATCCGTGTAGGTCACATGCTCAAAATTCGAGTTTGCGACATGCTCAAGTGTCTCAATGACGGTGTTATCAATCCGTTGATTGAAGAACTCAAGATCCTGGCCACAATTATCAAGGACATGCTTTATGACATAACGCAGAAACTCTTCGGCGAGTGCACGGTCGCCATCGAGGTCACAGAATGCCATTTCAGGCTCAACCATCCAAAACTCGGCCAAGTGGCGCGGTGTGTTGGAGTTCTCAGCACGGAATGTCGGTCCAAATGTATAGACATTCGAAAATGCAGTCGCAAAGATTTCCGCTTCCAGCTGGCCGGAAACCGTAAGATGGGCGGGTTTTCCAAAGAAGTCCTGTGAAAAGTCGACGGACTTGTCCTCGGTCCGCGGAAGGTTTTGCATGTCAAGCGTCGTAACACCAAACATCGCTCCCGCACCTTCACAGTCACTCGTGGTGATCAGTGGGCTATGGACATTGATGAAACCGCGCTCCTGAAAGAACTTGTGGATAGCCCATGACACGGTGTTACGTACACGGAAAACCGATCCGAACGTGTTTGTACGAACACGAAGGTGTGCCTTTTCACGCAAAAATTCGAGGGAGTGCCCCTTCTTTTGCATCGGGTATGTCGTCGTGTCGGATGCTCCAACAAGCTCGATTTCATCGGCGCGCAGCTCGACAGACTGGCCAGCTCCAGGGGATTCAACCAGCTGACCCTTAATCGATACACAGGCTCCGGTTCCGATAGATGTGGGGACACCACCATCTACGACAACCTGCAAATCCTTAAAGCAGGAACCATCCGTAAGTTGGATAAACCCGGTTTCTTTTGAGTTACGAAGTGTCTTGACCCATCCACGGGCGGTAACGGATGTTCCAGGCTGAAGCTGGAAGAGATCGACGATGCGTTCACCTATACGAATCATGCATTGAGAATACCAAATACAAAGGGAATGGGGTGCGCTGTGATGCTGGTTTCGGACACAAAACAGCCCCTGCTGGAACAGGGGCTACTTGGAAATGAATCAATCAACGATCACGTAAAACTATAGTGCGTGTGTACCACCTTCAGAGCAGCTCGGATCTGTACCAATCGCACCGACTGTGTAGGTACCGCCGCTTGGGCACTCTGGCGTCTTCTTGATGTAATCCGTGAGGCTGGCGAGCCCCGCCACAGCTGTTCCATCTGCCAGGCGGTTATCCATGGCGTATTGCTCCTTCGCAGACTCGATTTGATGCAGGTTTGCTGAACAGGATTTGGCCCTGGATGTTTCGCGTGCCGTCATAAAGTTTGGTACCGCGACTGCCAGCAGGATACCGATGATCAATACAACGATCATGATTTCCACAAGTGTAAAAGCGCGTTTTACGCTCTTTGCAATATTCATTTGGTTATCTGTTCCTTAAGGCGGCTTGTGCCGCTCTGGATGTGACCCACATTTCGTGGATACATGTGAATTCTTGGTTGCATCACGCAACTACCATTAGGGTCAACCAGACCGCATAAATACGGGTTTCAATGAAAAAACCTGATGAAAACACACGTGATGACCGATGTTTTCCGGTGCAGTACACAGCCACGTATAATGGCGCTATGTCCATCTCCCCCTGGTTGGTACTGGTAATTGGATTTGTTTTAGGTAGCATCCCATTCGGCGTGCTCATGGGTAAGCTCCGCGGCGTTGACCTCCAAGCAACCGGCTCAGGAAATATCGGTGCTACAAATGCCATACGGTCGATGGGCAAAGGTCCCGGAATCATTGTTTTCATTTTGGATGCCCTTAAGGGTGCGCTCCCGGTTCTGATTGCCAAGGCTGCACATACAGAGCCATCCTGGTTTGTCTATGCCGGCCTTCTTGCAATCGTTGGGCATATCTTTTCCCCGTGGGTTCGCTTCAAAGGGGGCAAGGGCGCTGCGACAGGGCTTGGCGTACTGTTTGGTCTTGATTTACCCTTGGCACTTGGGACCTTTGTACTGTTCATCCTCACGTTTGTGATAAGCGGTAAGCGTGTGTCTGTTGGTTCGATGATCGCAGCCCTCGGTCAGGCAGCGGCTGTGTGGATCCTTCCAGAGCGAACGCTTGCAGAAAAGCTTCTCTGCACCGCCATCGCCGTGTTCATCCTGGTGCGTCATAAGGACAACATCGCCCGTCTCATCAAGGGCGAAGAAAAGCCACTCGATTTGAAGTAGTTTGAACCCAAACTAGCAACGTATAAAAGAAAAAAGCCATCCGGAATCAGGATGGCTTTTCTTGTATTTTGCGAATCAACCTAACTTACTGACTGCGTCTGGCAAGCGCGGTCATATCGCGGATCGTGATGCGGTAGAGGCCATCTACGGCGATGTACTGCTTTGTCTTGAAGAAGCCGACGGCTTTATTGACGGATTCTCTGGATGCTCCGACAAGACCCGCAAGGTCATTCTGCGTGAGGCGGAGCGGAATACGGATGCCTTCTGATGTCTGCTCTCCATGTTCACGTGCAAGCAGGACCAGCTGCCCGGCAATACGACCGTAGACATCCTGACTGGATAACATCCGAATCCATTCTGTTGCCCGTCGAAGACGCTTGGAAACGTGCTTGAGCAACGCGAGCGTGATCTCAGGCATCTCGAGCATGATGGCATCGAAGTCATCTGCACTGAGATGAAGCACATCGGTTGTGTCTAACGCTACGACATCTGCGCTGGCCACTGCACCATCAATCGCCGACAGCTCACCAAAGAAATCACCAACGCGTAACACCGCGATAATGGTCTCATCGACATCATCGGAATAGGAAATCTTGACCTTGCCATGCACCAGCATAAACAAGCCTTCCTTAGGTGCATCTTTATGGAGGATGACATCCTTGTCCTCGTAGGAACGAAGCTTACACTTCGCGGCGATTGCATTTCGTTGCGTTTCCGTGAGGTCGCGAAAGAGTGGTATCTGCTCGATGAAATGCGCGTACATGCTTTTCTAGCCTACCGTGGATTCATTAAGAGATTGTTGAATGGCTCCGGCGAGCGAGACGAAAAATGGGATGCCGCCGGTACTTCCAAGTGCTTCACTGACAGCACGCTCAGGGTGAGGCATCATGCCAAGAACGTTTCGATCGGGACCGCCGATAATCCCTGCGATGTCGCTAAGGGAACCATTTGGGTTTTCGGCATACCGGAAGGCGATGAGGTCATTTTCCTCGAGCTCAGCAAGTGTTTCAGGGCTGCAGACATAGCGACCTTCGCCGTGTGCAATCGGGACAATGACGTTTCCGCCGACTTCATATTCAAAGAGAAATGGAGAGTCATCCGTGCAGACCTTCAGAACCGTTGGTTTACAAAGGAATGTAAGCCCTGCGTTCCGGGTAAGCGCTCCAGGGAGCAGACCAGCTTCACAGAGGATTTGAAAACCGTTACAGATACCGGCGACAGGTCCGCCATCCGCTGCAAAGTCTGCCACAGCATCCATCACCGGTGACATCGCCGCAACCGCCCCTGCACGCAGCGCATCACCGTAGGAAAAGCCTCCTGGGACAATAACCGCATCGACACCCGTGAGGTCTGTGTCCTGATGCCAAAGCATCTTCACATTTCCAAAACCAAGCTCTGTCCAAGCTGCAGCCGCATCACGGTCACAGTTCGAGCCAGGAAAAACAACAACGCCGATCGTAGGGGTTGACATGGGATGCGTACCTACAACGCCACCGAGATACGGTAGTCTTCGAGAACAGGGTTGGCAAGGAGGCGATCACACATCTCAGCAGCCGTTGCTTCGATTGCTGCAACATCGGATCCAGGAAGCTCAAGCTCAATCACTTTTCCAACACGCACATTAGCAACGCCATCGTAGCCAATGGCTTTGAGTGCACCTTCCACTGTTCTGCCCTGAGCATCCAACAATGTAGGTTTCATCGTAATCGTGATTGTCACTTTGGCCAAAAATCCATCCACCTTTTCGGGTTTTCGTTGTAAGTGTATCCCACGTAATGAATATCATTCTTTGGAAAATTCACCCTGCGTTTTGCCCATCCACATTCCGAATTACTAACAGAGATATATGTATATATTTACAGTAGAAGAAGTAATAGAGATGTGGACATTGGGGATAACTTTTTGATCCTCAATTCAAATCGGCTGTTCATTGCAGAATTTGCTTACGGATATCCGCTAAAGGTTAGCTTTGACATTAAAAATGGCATGAAATTGACAAACTGGTAATTTTCACAGTGTGGATAAAATCGGGCAGATTTCCACATTCGATGTCTGATTACAAACATCGCGTTGCAGTAGACAACCAGTGAATTCACATCCTGATGTAATGCCAGTTTTATCCACACATTTGGACCAGTGTTTTCCACAGGTTATCCCCAGACTTTCCCGGGAAAAATAGTTTGATCGCGGCCCACATTTCACATCGAAACCGACATGCGACACGGGTACGTGAGGACAATTGTTTAGAAATTCTGTGATCAGAAATCGCATAAGAGACATTGTATTTTCGTTACGCATGAGGGTGCCCGAGGGCTTACTCCATGCTCTTTGATGTCAGGTGCCGCGTTACCTAACAGACGCATTCCAGGGGCGAAACATATATCAAGACAACGTCCATCCACAAAAAGAAAAACCCACATCAGCGTACCGATGCAGGCTTGTGTGGCGGGTGCCCGATGGCTTACTCCATGCTCTTTGATGTCAGGCGAAGCGTTACCTTATTGCGCAGCTGCTGAACCTGCTGCATGTACGCTGTCTCTGTATTCATCGCGAGTTGAACCTTCTCACACGCATGACGCACACTTGTATGGTCCTTGCCACCAAAGACATCCCCAATCGCTGCCAGACTCGCGCCCGTCATATCGCGCATCAAATACATCGCAATATGCCGAGCCTGCACCGTCGGACGATCTCGCCGCGAACCGACAAGTGCCACACGGTCAATGTGAAGCGTCTCTTCCAAAACATCCTGGAGGATGCCCACCAGCTTGTGCGGAGGAATCGGACGAATCGTGTGTCCGTAAACCGCAAGCGGTGCAACCGGCGCATTATCGGCGATATCAATCAGTGCATCCTTTGCAAGGTCAATCGTGATTGGCTCACCGGAAACTCCCGCCATCGCAAGCAAGCGAACCAATGCACCCTCAAGTGCACGCACCGAGCTGGTCACACACTGGGCGATGTACTCAAGGACATTCAATGGCACCATATGCCCGGCCTGATCACGCAGAAGTTTGGACTGCAAAATCGCGATTCGTAACTCAAGCTCCGGGGATGCAAGCTGAGCCACCATCCCGGCAGCTAACCGTGTACGAATGCGCTCATCCATGCCTGGCAAATCACGCGGCGCACGGTCGCTTGCAATCACCAACGCACGACCGGATTGTTGCAACGTATTGAATGTGTGGAAGAACTCTTCGACAGTCGCCTCACGGCCACCGAGGAACTGGATGTCATCGACGAGCAGAACATCGAGCTGACGGTACTTCTTACGGAACTGTGCTGTGCGGTTTTCCCGAAGCGATTCCAGAAACTCCGTCAGGAATGCCTCACCGGAAACGTAACCAACACGCAGCTCCGGGTGGCGCTGCTGGACCGCATGGCCAATCGCATGCAAGGTATGTGTCTTGCCATTGCCACTTGGACCATAGATAAACATCGGGTTGTAAATCTCACCCGGCGTTTCGCAAATCGCCGCCGCACAAGATGCTGCAAGCTGATTTGCTTTGCCACGGACAAGTGTCTCAAACGTGAACGCACGGTTCAGGTTTGGCTTAATGTAAACCGACTTGGATGTCGAACCAGTGCCGTTTGCACGAACATCGCCGGATGTCATTTCAGGTGCCGGACGCCGGGCTTGGATGCGTGTTGGAGTCTGGCGGGTGCTGGTTGGCTCGGCGGTGCGGACGACAAGATTGATGCGGATGTTGGCGACGTTTGTGTCGAGGTTGTCTGCAACGAGCTTGGTCAATAAATCCAAATGACGGACACGGACCCACTGTGCAATAAACTCACCCTGCACTTCAACATTAAGGGAAACGACGTCATCGCTATCGGATGACCAGTTCACCAAACGGGCATCCCGGAACTTATTAAGCGTAACGCTGCTCTCCAGACGCTCTAATAGATCCTGGAATGCAGTGTTCCAAGCCTCCTGTAGAGATACTGGGATTTCGGTCTGGGAGATGGAGAGCTGATCGTTCACGTTTCACTTTTCGGGGGTCCACCACACGGTGGGGGAGGGGAGGTTCTGATGGCAGATTTCACCCTGAATTTGTCCCAAAGGCAAAGGTTTTTTAAGCGTTCATACCTGCTTATTGTCCTTTCAGGAGTATGTATATTCATCAATAAATATCAATAAGATTTTTAACTGACAACGCCACGCATACCTTAACGTAGGTCAGAATCCCTTCCGCAAAACCTATACAAATGGCTTGTACAACTAGTCTATTTGTTACAATTAGTCACACATAATTGGAATGTTTCCCAGAGTCATTCCCACGTGCAACAACATCACGGCATACACACATTTGTTCTGTAGGAACATCAGCTGTTCCATCGTTCAAATCTTGACATATTTCGGGCAGCAGCCAGATGCGAATGCGACTCCTGACGTGACGGCCCTGAAGCCGAGTGATTTGGCAAACAGGGGTAAACGAATAAATCGATGGCACCCGACAATCGCAGAAGCACCACGTTTGTAACCGGCAGTTTCACATGTGGATGCAATGCGATGTTTGGGGGATGGTGGATGCACCTTAGCGCACTCTTTAAGCCAGGAAATGAAACTGGAATCGGTATAGACACCGGCCATACAAACATCCGAATCATCCAGCTTGGGCTCGTTCGAGGGCGGGCAACGCTCATCCATGCCATCAAAATTCCAACCCCACCGGGTACCGTTTCCGACAGCTCTATCGGCGACACAAACCTCATTGCATCCTTGTTGCAAACCCATTTTCTGAGTCGCGGAATACAAGCGGATCGTTCTGCCTGGTGTATCCCAGGGGCTGGCGTGGTGATGCGTTCGGTTCGGATGCCAGCGCTACCCATCCCCGCTCTGGCCAAAGCAATTTCCTATGAGCTTCCCCGTCTTGTACCCAACCAGTCCGATCCACACCACCACTTTGCCATCGCAGCACAAGTCGAAACACCCGATGCCATCCCGGGAAGTGCAAGTGATGTTCTCGCCGCCGCCGCGCCAAGGACGGCTATCGCCGAACGGACAGAGCTCTGCCGCATGATTGGCATCCACCCCGAACGCGTTGACATCCACCCTGTCGCCATCCGACGCGCACTCCCAACCTTCATCAGCCCCGATGTTCCCGGGAATATCGTCACCATCGATGTCGGTGCAGCGACCGCAATGCTCTCCATTTTCGAGTCCGGCAGCTGGCGGTTTACACGCGCACTGCCCATTCAAATCGTTGCTGAAGTGTCCCGACCATTTGGCTTTGGGCCAGCTACGGAAACATCAAACCCGGATGCGTGGATTGACAACCTCTGCCAGGAAGTCCGACGCACACTGCACTTCTACCAAACTCAAGATGCGAACTTACCCGAGCTCACGCTTGCTGGAATCGTCCTCACGGGTGGTCGTGCTCTGCACCCACGCCTGTCAGCCACCATCAAACATGAGCTCTCAACCCCTGTCTATGTAGCCGATCCTTTTCGTGCATCCGATATCGATGTTCCACTTGATATCCAGACAACGATTGCATCCGATGAACCCGCATGGGCCCTCGCCCTTGGACTTGCTCTTGGATTGCAGCCGGCAAAGTCGCGGTCAACGCCACGAGGAAAGGCCGCCTAAATGCAAAGTAGTGACATCAACTTCGTCGCGGACATCGCAGACAAGCGGCGCAAAAAGCTTGCATTCCAGCGCATCGCAAAACTCTCACTTCTATCCAGCACAGTTTGTCTGATGGGAACAATATTTCTCTGTGGCTTTCAACAATCGCAGGCCCGGCGTGAAATGGAGATGGCAGAAAAGCAAATGCGTCTCCACCAGCCAGCCATCGGAGAAATGGAAGCTATCCAGGCTGCTACCGCTGGTCAGAGACCCCGCGTACAGCTCCTGGCTGATGCCCGCAAAATGACGCTGCGCTGGTGTGTGGTCATGAATGCCATCGCGAGTCGCCTCCCTGCTGGAACGCGGCTGGACCAAATGGAAGCCACGGGTGGTGAATCGACACAGCTGACGCTGCGCGTTGAAACAACATCTCAGACGCTCGCGGCAAAAGTCGCGACTGAGCTCGCAGCACACCCGATATTCACGCAGGTCGATATCCGCAGTACACAGGCATCCGATACAGTCGACACCGCGCCAAAAGTCAAGCTGGAGCTCGCTGTGACACTACGCGGCAACACAGACCTGACCGCGCCAATTAAGGCATCCGGAAAAGGTGGTGGTGGAAAGCGCAAGATCGGAGGTCCTGAAAATGGCCGTGCTTGATCCAACCGAAATGCCGGTCGCGACAAAGCCACACTTGGGTTTGATTCTCAATCCAACCGTAAAGCTGGCTGGCCTCTCTTTGATTATCCTTACCATCACCGGTGGAATCTGGATGTATCACGCACAGAGCGTTCGCCAGCTCCAAGTGCAAACGCATCAGTTTGAACAGGAAGCATTTACGGGTCGCTCCACAGCGAAGCGGCTTGCATCCGCCCGCTTGGATGCCGAAACCGTCACCCGTGAGTTAAGAGACCTCGAAGCGCAGGTCGTGCCTGAGCTGTTTTTGCCAACATTGCTACGCCAGGTGGATGCGCTTGCGAAGCAAAACGGACTCGAGGTGATGGCATTGAAGCACACCTTGGAAGTGTCTCCGCAGGTGCCGGATGCAGGTGCATCGGATGAAGAAAAGAAAGCATTCCGCCCGCTTCCGTACGACCGCGATCATATCGACCTGGAGGTTCGTGGCACTTACTGGGGAGTCGCCCGCTTTTTGTACCGGCTCACGACCTTTCCAAAAATTCTGGCAGTGGAAACCGTGACGGAGCGACCCGCCGAACAGACAACGCCGCAAAGTGGTCGGATTATCGCAACGATTCGGATGACGGGATTTGTGTTTCAGCCTATTCAACAACATAGCCAACGCATCAAAACCACTGGAGGGAAATCGTAATGGCTTACAAACCTGTCAATGCGGATGACAAACCGAAGCTCATCTTGGTTAGTTGCCTTGCGGTTGTTGTTTTTGGTTATGGCATAACCCGAATCGCAACTGGCGGTGGACAAAAGGCGCACGCTGCAAAACCTGTTGTGAGAGCTGCTGTGATACCCACGAATTCCGAAAACTCAGAGCTTGATCTCTCTGAGAAGCAGCTTCTCGCAAGTGCGGTGCCAAATCCGGGACAAGGGCGCGATCCATTTGTCGCTGACAGTGCACTGACCTCCGCCACGCCAAGCGTTGCACAACCACATCCCGGCCCCGATAAGCCGACATCAAATGCATTAGCGAAAACCAAGAACCGTCAAAGTGAAGTCGAAACTCTTGCCTGGAACCCGCCGGTTGCACTGACACCTCCAGCGAAACCTGCGCCAAGCAATCTTACATCCGGGAATCAAATCATAAAGCCCCACCAAGCAGACACCATTCCAGACCTGCCTGCCTGCACACTTAAAGGAACTCTGGTGGATGGCGATAACCCCGTTGCCATATTGGAAATCGGGAGCGAGCGGCGGTTTTTACACATCGGGGATGCGCTGGCTGACCGGTTTTATGTCAAGTCCATCCGTCTGGATGGCATCACAGTAGCGCACCGCACAACGCAAACTCTATTGATTCGCTTGCGAAATGGCAAGCCTTATATGCCGCAAAGCGGCTCCGCGGAGCAGACCAAATGATCGTTTTTTCGCCTATCCCTGCGTTGACAATTGCGTTAGCCATTACCGCAACGCCTTGTGTCGCTCTCGTGCCGCCTAAGCTTACATCTATAAATGTTGCGGCAGCTGATGGAACAACCACGATTACATTAGTGGGAACTGCAAGCTTTGTGCCACGCGTCAGTGCAAAGCCTGGAAAAAAGCCGGTCGTTCTAGTGCCCCTTGTTCGCACAAAAGCCGCCGCGAACAGCATCCCTGTCGCATCCCCGGAAATCACCCGCATTGATACCGCAGCGCGTGGCAAGTCCGGGATGGCACTGACCATCAATGCTCCAGGGACCCTCGTTTGGAAAATCACCCCGGATGCAAAAAAGCAAACGTGGACCATCGCCTTTCAGGCAAAACAAGCTGCTCCTCCAACGTTAGCGGAGGCGCAAACACCAACCATTCTTCCGCGTAGGAGCCCGATGCAGCTCGCAACCCTTGATGCACCGGCACTCCCTGCGGCTCCCGCTGCTAAGCCATTAACATTAAAGCGACCCGGCACCGTTTCGCTCGACTTCACCGCAACCGAGGTCGCCGATATCCTCAAAGCTCTTAGTCTTCAGAGCGGCATCAACATCGTTGCCGGCGCAGGCGCCAGCGGAAAAGTGACCGTTACGCTGCGCGGGGTGTCGGTCACCGATGCCCTCGACTGGGTCACACGCCTCTCCGGGCTTCGGTATGCACAGGTTGGCGAGACCTATGTCGTCGGAAATGGCAAAGAGCTTGCCGCATTAACGCGGGTAAACACTCCGGGAGTGATCACGAGTGCGACGGAGTCGTTTGTCTACGCGGATGGCCAGTCGTTGGTGGATGCCATTAAGCTTCACTTCCCAGCGGTGACGGCTGCGCTGATCACGGCGGGTGGTGCCAAGGCGGGTGGCGGAGGAGGAGCCGGCGCGGGGGCAGCGGGTCTCGGTGCATCCGGATCCGGTTCAGCTGGTGGCAGCGGTCAACAAATCACCCCTGACCAGCTCGCCGCCGGCGGGACAAATGAGCTGCCCGTTCGGGGAGGTGTGATCTATATTGTTGGTCCTGAGGATGATGTCGCAAAAGCCCGGCAGCTGGTTTCATCCACGGATGACAACCTCCTCAAAGCAACGGAAGCCGATCGGATCCGACGCGTTGACCGGGTCACACGGCAGGCATCCGCAATCCTTGAAACCCGCTTTATCAATGCTCAGCAGCTTGCCGACCTCATCAAAGAACAGCTCCCCAGCCTGCTCGTGCATATCGGACCCCGAAACCGCACTGTCGGGAGTAATAACGGGCAGAGCGTTACGTTCGGGATGCCATCGCAAACCGGGACACAAGCATCCACGCAAACGGGAGCACCATCCGGAGAGTCGACATCCACGGGAACAAATGGCGGCGCGAGCCAGAGCGTTGATCCAAATGTGGTTGTTATCCTAGGTCCGGATGAAGATATCGCCAAGGCAAAAGCTCTTCGCGACAAGCTGGATGTACGTCCGGTGCAGTTTGTGTATGAAGCGGAAATCTATGATGTTAACTCGGATGAAGTGGACAAGCTTGGCCTGACGTATGACTTTAGTCAGGTCGTGAAAATGGGTGAGGCCAATCCGGCGGCTGGTTCCCCGACAATTGGTGCGGACAACCTGGCTGCAAAAAACATCAACTTTGGAGGACTTTTCCGAACGCCTGTCCTTATCGGTGCGCAGCTACAGGCACTCGCAAAGCGTGACCGGGCAAAGGTCCTTGCGCGGCCACGGCTCTCCGGACAGGATGGCCAGGGCGCTATCGCCTTTATCGGCGATCAGTTTAACTACGTGGTGAACATTAACCAGACGCCGCAGGGTCAGAATGTCGTCACCAACACCGCGACGGTCGGAATCACGCTCAAGGTGACGGGCCAATCAAACGGGGATGGCTTGATTACGCTGGCGGTGCACCCCGAGGTCTCGACAATTACATCCTTTTTAACGGTGGGCACGTTTGCGCTTCCGCAGACATCCACCCGCTTTGTCGACACCGTTCTCCGCGTTAAAGATGGCGAGCAAATTGCAATTGGTGGTCTGGTCCGTTCAGAGGAGTTTCGGAACCGGCAAATGGTGCCGTTTCTTAGCCGCCTCCCGGTGATTGGAGCGCTGTTTCAGTCGGATTCCAAGCAGCGCCGCAATTCAGAAGTGATTGTGCTCCTGACCGCGCGTCAGCTGAAAGATTAATCCATGACAGCAACGGCTCCAACCGTAAACCAGCACCCGCAGCTTACACGGCTTGGGACATTGTTTTTGCGCAACGGGATGGTCACTGCGCAGCAGGTTGAGCAGGCGCTGGAGCGTCAACGCCAGCTTGGCGGGTCGCGACCACTCGGCGAGATTCTAGTCGCGATGGGCTTGATCACCGACCGTCAGCGTGTACAGGTCATTGGTGAGCAGTGGGGAATTCCCGTTGTTGACCTCCAGCGCATAAACATTAATGGCGATGCCGTGCAGCTGGTGTCGCAGGAGTTGGCACGGCGCTACACCCTGCTTCCGATTGAGTTCGCGGGGCCGCGTTTGATTGTGGCGATGCAGGATCCACTGAATGTCCGCGCAATCGATGAGCTTCGCTTGGTCACTGGACGTGACATTTTGCCCGGGATTGCCCCCGAGGATGAGATACGAACGGCAATCGATACCGTCTATCGGCGCTCTGGTGGTACATCGGTAGAAAATGTTCTAAAGGCATTCAATAGCACCGAGGTCACCGATATCAACGGTGGATGGCTTCCTCCAGAGGCGCAGGTCACACAGGAGGCTGTTGAATCCGATGCTACTGCGCAGCCAATTATTCAGCTGGCGAATGCGATTTTGCAGCGTGGGATTGCCGAAAAGGCCAGCGATATTCACATCGAGCCGAACAAAGAAGGCGTTCGGGTGCGCTATCGCATTGATGGCATTTTGTCGGATGGTCCAAGCGTCCCTAAGAATGTCCAACCTGCGCTGATCAGCCGTATCAAGATTATGTCCGACTTGGATATCGCCGAGAAGCGTGCGCCGCAGGATGGCAGGATGTCGCTGCGGGTCCACGGACAGGTCTTTGATTTTCGTGTCTCGACGCTCCCGGCGCATTACGGAGAAAAAGTCGTGCTGCGCATTCTGGACAAATCCAGCCTGCAGCTTGGACTTGGCAAGCTGGGGCTTCAGGATCAGGTTGCAGCGATGTACGAGCAGCTCCTCAAGCGCAGCCACGGCATTGTGCTTGTCACGGGTCCGACGGGGTCCGGAAAGTCGACAACGCTGTACGCCAGTCTGAATACGGTGAACTCCGGGGAAAAGAACATCCTGACGATAGAGGATCCCGTTGAGTATGACCTCCCGGGAATCACGCAGGTGGGGGTCAACAACCGCGCCGGGATGTCATTTGCCGCGGGTCTGCGGGCGATGCTTCGTCAGGATCCGGACATTATTATGGTTGGTGAAATGCGCGACCGTGAGACGGCGATGATAGCGATTGAGGCGGCGCTGACAGGCCATTTGGTGTTCTCAACGCTCCATACAAATGATGCTCCCGGAGCGATTACGCGTCTTGTTGACATGGGAGTGGAGCCATTTCTGATCGCGAGTGCAACGGTTGGTGTCATGGCACAGCGCCTTGTCCGACGTATTTGCGACCGTTGCCGGGAGGCGTATGTGCCACCCCGGGATGCGGTGGAGCGGTATGGTTTGCCACTGGATCATGTGAATGAGCCGGCGCCATTGTTTCGAGGCGCGGGGTGTGAGCACTGCAACCGCTCCGGGTATCGGGGGCGCCTTGGGTGCTACGAGCTGCTGCCTATAACAGACAGTGTGCGCGCACGAATCCTTGCAAATGACTCGGCGGATGCGATTCGTGATGCAGGAACTGCATCCGGGATGCGCAGCCTCCGGGATGATGCCATGTCAAAGGTTATTTTGGGGCAGACGACATTGGAAGAGGTTCTGCGTGTGTTGTACGCTGGCTGACACGAGGAATTGTCGCCATGAAAACACCCCCCAGCCAGCGTCTTATTGAGCTTGGAATCACACTTCCGCCGCCGCCTGAGCCAGCCGGTAACTACATCCATGCGGTAAAGACGGGAAACTTGTTGTTTCTTGCGGGCAAAGCGGATGGCCCCTATATCGGCAAAGTCGGCCGTGATGTGACGATTGATGAAGCCTATGCCTATGCGCGTCAGACGGGGATTCAGCTCCTTGGCGTGATTGCGCACGAGCTTGGAAGTATCGACCGCGTCACACAGATTGTGAAGGTTTTCGGTTTAGTGAATGCCACGGAGGACTTTACAGAGCATCCAAAAGTGATGAATGGCTGTTCAGATCTGCTCGAAGCTGTCTTTGGCGAGAATGGTCGCCATGCCCGGACATCAGTGGGAGCCGGCAGCCTCCCGGGAAACATCCCGGTCGAGATTGACATGGTGGTGGAGTTTGCCTGACCCATCATCGACGGTTGGTGCGGTCCATTAGTGAAATGGTTAGTCTTGCGTTAGACGCATTACGAGGACTGCCAGTCGAAGTGATATCTGATCAACGGATATCGTATTGTGTATTACGATTGGACGATGTACCGAAATCTGTCGATTAATGTCACGCTACCATTTGGCTGTGCGAATGTTTTGACCTAGGTCATAGTTGTTAGTAATTCAAGCCTATTAGTAAGTCAGATTTGGCATGTGTAAACGTGTCAATCTGGCCAGTGCCCCAGATAT
>CAZSGJ010000043.1:0-20669 GCA_964606305.1 uncultured Armatimonadia bacterium | reverse complement strand
CTACGGCTAACAGTTCATTTCTTTGACTTTGCCTGATGCCGCGCCCACGTTTTTTCTATTGCATCGCAGGCACCGCCGACTCCATTCTCCGATGCAACGAGTTCCCCTGTACGATACGCCGTTGCCTTAATCAAATCATCACTCATTAATGAACGCAGCAACCGCGTATACCCCATGCCTTTGCAGCGCCGCCTCGGACGCCAGGCGCCAAGCCCGGCCTTTACAATGCGATGGGCATTATCCGGTTGGTCGTGTGCAAATGGCACCACAAGCTGAGGCTTGCCAGCGCGCATCGCCTGTGCCGTCGTCCCTGCACCACCCTGATGCACCACTAAGGAACACTTCGGCATAATCATCGAGTGGGGAGCATACGGCACTGCCAGTGCACCGGGTGGTAGGCCTTCAAGCTCCGTCTGGCCATCCGGTAAACGGCCAACCAGCAAGACAGACCGATGACCAGCTCTGTGCGCAGCCCATGCCGATTGCTTGAAGAAATCACCTGCTGCGAAAACTGCGCTCGTCCCTAGCGTGAAGAGAATCGGTGCAGGACCGGCATCAAGGAATTCCTGAACATCCGCACTCCAGCCAGCTGCTTCCCCGCCTTCCAGATGGTCATGAAACAGAAAACCAGGCTGCACGACATTCGCCGGCCAATCAGGTTGCGGGGCTCCGAGCTGCGGTGAAAACAACGCCAGCGTCAGGTCTGGTGAAAACTGTCCATCAAACAGCGGATGTCCACCTTTTTGCAAGTGGTACTCGCTTCGCAGGCGGTCAACGGCCTTTACCCAGCGCCGCGTTTGGTACTTGGCAAGTTTTAGGAGCGGCGCCATCACGCCCGGAGGAGGCATCGGCTTGCCAATCAGCTTTGTAACCCCGGGTGGAATCGGTGGATCGTAGGCACTACAGAACACAATCGGCTGCAAAACCATTGAGTAGAACGGAATCCCGAGACGCTCCGCAACGATTGGACTTGGGAAGACAAGAGAGTGCGAAATCAGCAAATCCGCGTTTTTGCAGGCTGCGTGGAGATCATCATCCATGTCGCGCAAACTAGGCAGCAAGACATCGGTGAGCATCGTCTTGGTCCCTGTCCTTGGGTCCATGACTCTCCTTGCAAGATCATGGATTTCCTTGGGGTCAGGGAGGTCCGGCCGAAGCGGATGAAACTCGTAACCCAGTGCCTCGACGCGTTCACGATAGAGAGGGCATGTCGCGATTGCGAGGTGATGGCCACGCTGGCGAAGACCTGCGCACAGTGCCAGCACTGGGTGAAGGTCGCCAAACGTGCCCCATGTTGAGACTACGATGCGCACGATGACTATGCTAACACACAACCATGGTTGGTATTCGTGAATTATGTTGGCGGATGCGTATCTTGACACACACGTTTGTTCCATGCATTCTCCTGTAGAATGCCAGACGTGGTGGCGACCGAGGTGTGAACCTTAACCCCGGAGATTCGTCCGATGCTCAGATGCCAACCTGATGTGTCCACCGGGAACCAGGAAGCGCTGAAACCGTTACTGTATACGGAGATAAATATGCCAGTCGTACTCGAAACAACCGATGTCACCAAAACCTATAAAACGGGTAACTTTGACCTGACCGTCTTAAAAGGCATCACCCTGCAGATTCACGCTGGGGAGTTTGTTGCGATTATGGGGCCATCCGGATCCGGGAAGTCGACCTATATGAACATCCTTGGATGCCTCGACAGACCAACGACGGGTAAGTATTACCTGGAAGGCGAAGATGTCTCACGCCTCTCAGATGACCGTCTTGCGGAAGTTCGTAACCGCAAGTTCGGATTCGTTTTTCAGAGCTTCAACCTCCTGCCAAGAACAACGGCGCTGCGCCAGGTCGAGCTCCCGATGTTGTATGCCGGTGCATCCAATCGTGAAGAGCGTGCTAAGTGGGCTCTCAACCGGGTTGGCCTCGCAGATCGTATGGACCACAAGCCGAACCAACTTTCAGGTGGTCAGCAACAGCGTGTCTCCATCGCCCGCAGTCTTGTCAATGACCCGGTTATCGTCTTTGCGGATGAACCGACTGGTGCTCTCGACACCCGTACATCGTTTGAAATCATGAACATTTTCCAGGAGCTGAATGCCGAAGGAAAGACGGTCATCATGGTGACTCACGAAAATGACATCGCACGACATGCCACGCGCATTATTCGTTTCCGGGATGGTGAAATTGTCGAGGATGGCCCTGTGCTTGACCGCGTTTTTGCAAAGGATGAGCTGGCTGCTCTCCCACCTGCAAACGCACCCGGGCATTAGTCAACAACGATGCGCGTTGTCATTTCCGGTGCAACCGGGTTTATCGGAAATGCCCTCGGAGCAGCGCACGACCTTCGCGGTGACTATCCGACGGGAATCGCAACGCGGAGTGGTGTCTTAGGCCCGATGCAGCTGGATGGCCTTGATATCCGGGATTCCCGTGCTGTGGATGCCTGCATCGCACAAGCACGTCCGGACATCATTTATCACTGCGCAGCACTCTCCACATTGAAAGATCCGAGGGACATTAGAAACATCGAAGAGATGGTTCAGATCAATGTCATCGGAACGCTGAATATGTTGATGGCAGCGCGGCGGAGTGGTGTCAGGGCCTTTGTGTTTGTTTCATCCGATAAGCAATACGGAACCCACGCTTCCCTGCCCGTGCAAGATACATCGGATGATACTTTTTCCAATGGCGGACTCTATGAAATGACCAAGGCCTGGGGTGACCAGCTGGCCCGGTTACTTGCCGGCGTTTCGGATGACATGTCCATCCGGGTTGCACGCCTTGTCAATGTCCACGGTCCACGCGACCTAAACTTTTCACGGATTATCCCGGGGACGATAAAGCGGTGTCTTGAAGGAACCCCAGCCCGTATCACCGCCGGACCCGCCGGTGCTGCGGTGCGGGAGTATATCCACATCTCAGATGTATGCAGGGCTCTGATTGCCCTTGCTGATGATGCCATTGCAAGCACGCGACCATCTGACTTAGAGGCATCTCCCAGTGGGATGCTGGTTCCGGTTGCCTATAACATCGGAAGTACACACCGCCACACGGCATCAGATATTGTTGCGCTGGTTCGTACTGCTGTTCTGGATACACTGGGTATCGAAACGCCAGAACCGCACATCGCAGCCTCTCCAGCGGGTGCATTCGAACCACGTGATCAAACGACTGAGACGGAACGAATACGTAAGCTACTCGGTCACTGGGAGCCTGTTGGGATTGCTGAATCGCTACCTGACACTGTCTCCTGGTACGCATCCGCGCTCGCTGACTAGCCGGTTGCATACCTAAATCCCGTTGAACTTTCATGTAACGCACTCTGCACACGTGAATTTTATTAATTCTGAATTACGTCAAACGACATACGTGGAACGTTAATTGCCTTATGTGACCGCGGATAGCACCACATATGTTCACGTTTTCACTCACTAACAAAAACTACATCATCGCCTGTTGCTTTTCAGCACTGCTCATGAGCTTCATCACTGGGACACAGGCCGAAACCGGGTCAACGAAAGCCAGCGATATAAAGACTACACGGCAGCAGGCTGAGCCTGTCTCCGATTACGATTCATCCACAGTATTGGTTCAGTTCAAATCGGGTGTATCCGATAGTGACCGCGGACGGATTATTGCCGATTTTGGTGGTGTTGTTCAGCGAACATTTACACTTGTCCCCGGACTCGCCGAAGTACGTGTCGGAACAAACGTCGGGCACGCACTAAGCGTCTTAAAGTCATCAATAAAGGTCATTGCCGCCGAGCCGAACTACAGACTGACGGTTTCCGATATCCCGAATGACCCGAATTTTTCGAAGCAATGGTCCCTCGAATCTGCTACGGCGGTACACATCAATGCGACTGGGGCATGGGCTCTGCGTAAGGGAAATCACACGCTTAAGCTGGCTGTGCTCGATACCGGCATTGACCGAACGCATCCTGAATTCGCGGACAATATCTGGAGCAATCCGCTTGAGGTCGCTGGGGATGGCATTGATAACGATGCAAATGGCTATATTGATGACATCAGCGGCTGGGATTTTACTTGTAGTGCTCCGGGAACGGTGCGTTCCAATGGCGATAACAATCCTACCGATGGTCATGGACACGGAACACATGTGTCCGGCATCATTGCTGCCCAAGGGAACAACGCGACCGGTGTTGCGGGAATCTGCTGGGATGCGGCGATAGTACCGCTGAAGGTAGTTGGGGATGATGGTAGCGGCCTTACGAGCTGGATGATTGCGGCGGTTGAGTATTGTGTCCGCAATAACATATCGGTTGCGAACGCGTCTATTGGCGGGCCTAACTTTAGTGGTTTCTGCAAGGCTGCCATCGATGCTGCAGGCACACAAGGAAATCTCCTTTATGTTGCGTCTGCAGGAAACAACGGCACGGACAATGATTCGACGCCGTTCTATCCAGCTTCATATGACTGTCCCAACATCATTTCTGTGGCAAGTACGACTTCGAGTGGAGCGGTTTCCTCGTTTTCCAACCGCGGGTTAACAAGCGTTGATATTGCGGCTCCTGGTTCATCGATTACATCAACCTACCCGGTATCAAAGTCTGCGAGTGGATACATAACCCTTTCCGGTACATCAATGGCAGCGCCGATGGTCACCGCAGTGGCTGGTTTGCTGCATGAAAACCGTCCTGAATGGGGGTATGCCGAGATCAAACAGACATTGCTGGCATCTGTGACACGACTTAATAGTCTGTCTGGGCGTGTGGCATCCGGTGGCTTGGTCAATGCCCATCAGGCGATGTTGTTGTCGAATCAAGTGGAGCTGGTTGGGTTACAACTCTCACGCACCGTGCTTCGCGGCGGGGACACGGTGACCGCCGAGGTGACACTTGATCGTGTTGCGCCGGCCGGTGGTGTTGATGTAAATCTGTCATCCAACCTTCCTGCTCTGAGTTTTCCCGCGAGTGTGCGTATTCCTGGTGGGCATTCAGCGGTCACCGTCTCTGGTGTCGTAAAGGCTGTCGGGACTACGGCGACCGGCGAAGTTTCCGCGACGGTTCAGGGACGAACACTGAGTGTTCCCATCACCGTAAAGCCCCCGGTTTTGTCTGCGGTCCATATTGGTCTTCCAGTGATTGCACCTGGTGGCTCAACACAAGGTTTGGTTTCGATTGAGCATGCGGCAGGGGATGGTGGTCTGGACATTGCTTTGACATCAGATGACCCTTCCGTTGTCGTACCGCCAAGCGTGCATATTGATGCTGGCAATACGGAAGCTGGATTTGATGTCAGGGTGGTGAATGGATGTCTTCCTGGTCGTTATCAGATCAAGGCATCGACCGATGCTGATTGCGTCTGCGTTGACATCACGGTGCTTGCTGCAGTGCTTCAGAATGTTGGTTTCACACCTAATGTGGTCGTTTCGGGGCAGTCGATGTCACTGCGTGTCGGGATCAGTGCTCCGGCACCCGTCGGAGGCTTAGTGGCGACATTGCGAGCGACCAGTAGCGTATTACCGATACCTGCTGAGGTGGTCATTCCGGCAGGTGAGAAGCATGTGGATGTTCATTTCGTAGCGCCAGCGGTAACAAGCAACACACCAATAACGGTCACGGCGGGATTCTACGGAACCGCTAGCGACGCGAGTGTACTGGTTGTTCCTACTATGCTGTCGGCTGTCGTTCCTACGTTTACCGATGTAGCGGCTGGGTCCGTGACGGCGGTGGAAATCCGTTTGGCAGCACCCGCCGGCCCCGGTGGTCATGACGTTCAGCTCTCAGAAGACTCGGGGAAACTTTCATTCCCAAGTAAGGTTCACATTGTTGCTGGACAGTCATCGACGGTTGTACTCGTACGGGCTGCAAATGTCAGTATGCAATCAAGCGTGGTGTTGCTTGCATCGGATGGCATTGTTGAGCTTTCAGTTCCGATGACCGTGTCTCCTGTAACTATTGCACTTTTGTCGCTCAGTAAAACTTCGGTTGCTGGTGGTACCGGTGCGGTCGGTACGATCAAGCTTGCCGCCACTGCGCCTGGTTCTGGAGTGAATGTTTCGATTTCCAGTGGCAACAGCGCTGTGAGTGTTCCAACGAGCCTCTATATTCCTGCAGGAGCTACACAGGCAACGTTTGCCATCAGTACAGCACCAGTCCTTACCAGAGTCATCACTGACATCATGGTCTCAACCAGTACGTCATCAGTGTCAAACTCAATAACGGTAAATCCCGCATCGGTGCTATCCGTGAAGTTACAGCGGTCTTCGATGACAGGTGGGGCGTCCCAGCAGGCCGTTGTCATGCTTTCTGGTCCCGCACCGGATGGCGGGCTGGTCGTAACACTCTCGACATCAAATGGAGCGGTTCGGGTGCCGAATACGTTAACGATTTCCGCCGGTGCGGTGAGTGGAGTGATTGATGTGCATTCGGTGCCCGTGGCGAGCCGCGTATCCGGTCAGGTGATTGCCCAGCTGGGAGCACTGAAAAAGACGGCAACGATTAGTGTGGTTCCACCGGTGATCAGTTCCGTCGTTGCAAGCAGCGGGACCGTAATCAGTGGCGAAAGTGTTGGGCTGACGATCAACCTGACTGGCGCTGCACCTGCTGGCGGGACGTTGGTTACACTTAAATCGTCAAACATCGCTCTCAGTGTTCCGCCAAGCGTCACAGTCCCCGCGGGACAAACGTCTGTGACGGTAAGCGGCAGTGCTAATCAGGTTGCCAAGTCAGTAACGGTGACTGTTTCAGGCATTACCGGTGTCACATCGAGGTCAGGCAACGTCAGAGTAACTCCAATTTGACAGGGCATTACGAAGCAATAACAGGCAGTCATCCGCTTATGAACAAGCGAAACAAGACTCAGGTGTAATGCTTGAAGGAGTCAGGTCAGTGATAAACGATGCCCACAGCCATGTGCCTAATTCAGGCTACATGGCGAGTGGGCATCACCTTGGAGTTCGACTTATTCGCTGGATGTTCCATCGTCCTGAAGAGCGGTATAGCCATCCGCTTCGAGGGCGATAAAAAATGCGCTTAGCTCGATATTGAGTCCGCGGCAGATTCTGCGGCAGATATCGATTGTTGGTGAGCGTCGTCCAAGCTCTACATCAGTCATGTAGGTACGGTTAATCCCGCAGTGGTAAGCAAATTCTTCCTGCGCAAACCCCTTCTCTTGGCGAAGGCGTCGAACCGTAATGCCGAACTGTACGGATAATGGTTTTAGCATAATTTTGTTCTATCGTAATGCACGTAACAACGCACTAGGAAAGTGTAGTTGAGTATTCAACTTTTTACGGCTGTTTCTTGTTTGGTTTCGCCGGTTTTGCTGGCGTTTTGACCGGCGCCTTTGGTGGCGTCTTCACTGTACCCGCTGCGTTGACCTTACCTCCACCTGCTATCGGGGAAGATGGCCGCTCCGGACCTGATGATGGCTTTAAATTTTGCGATTCATTTGCGTTTTTATTGGGTGCGGGCTGTGTCTTCAGGAATTCGAGAGATTCTGTTGGCGGTACCAGTGTAGCCTTGGCGATGTTTGGGTCCTTGATACGATTCAGGGATCCGAGTAGCTGTTCGAGATCGACGATATCGGTAGCGATTTCGTTCAACAGCTCTGGCTTGGCAAACTTCTTGAGAACAGAATCCAGATCTTTCTTACTAAGAAACATCGGAATCGCTTCCATTCCCTTTTGATTTATCGTCAGAAGACCATTGTCTTTCTTGTTCTTAGCGACAAACAGCGGCACACGTACGGTGCGTCCCTCCTTAATGAGTGGCTTTGCGGCGTCCATCTCTGCAGGATCCGCAACAAACTGGATAAGAAACGGTGATGACTCGCTGGTAGCGAGCTTGTAAATGTCCCAAAGTGACACCGCATTGATTTTGAGCTTAGTAGCAAGCTCCGCATTCTTTGTCTTTATCTGTGCCAATGCCGCAGCGGCTGTCCCCGGGGAGATGAAAATCGCAGTGACACCTTTTGTCGCATCCGGAACTTTACTGATAATCGGTTGACCACCCGCATCCGTAAGCGAAAAAACAGGCACAGCCTTCAGCAATACTTCTATCTGGGCTGCGGTGAGACCGTCTGCTGCCTTACTTGCAGAATCCCCTACAGGCGGCTTTTGTTGTGTAACCGCAGGCGGTTGATGTGTATACAACGTGGGATGCAACATGTTTCTTTACCTCAGTCAGGATATGCAATCATCCCGTACTTACCTGTTTGACGACCTGAATGTACTCAGAGTTTTCCCCTGGCTACAACCAATCTGTTGGATTCAGAATCCATCCGATGCCAAATTTCATAGTCACCGCGTTTAGCATCAGACAAGGTTGACTGCTCTGTAGTTACACTACGCATATCATCTCGGCATTATTACAAAATCATAAAAAATAACGGCAAATTAGATGTTTTTTGCCGTTATCAAAAATTCTAAATGATTATTTTGACGCTTTAGGGGAGCTTTGCGAGCGCATCAAGCAAGAGTCGGTTGACATCATCCGGCCGCGCCTGTCCCTTTGCTTCCTTCATCACCTGTCCAACAAGGAAGCCCATCGCTTTTTCCTGCCCGCCCTTGATCTTGGCGACGACATCCGGGTTGGCTGCGATCGCGCGGTTCACCATATCGATGACAACGCTTGCATCCACAACCTTGATGTCCTTTTCATCAATCAATGTTTGTACGGACTTACCGGTCGTAAACATTTCCTCGATGAGCTCTTTTGCAATCTTTCCGGTGATCGTCCCGGCAGAAATCGCATCCACAAGACCGCGAAGAATGTCAGGCGTAATCTTGCTAGCATACGGAGCGATATTTGCTGCATTGGAGAGGCGCGCAACATCACCGAGAATCCAGTTCGCTACACCCTTTGCATCCTTTGCACCGGTTGCGGCTGCTTCAAAGTAGTTTGCCAGTGCCTGATCCTGAATCAGCTGCAGGGCATCCCCTTGGGAAACGCCATACTCAGCAATGAGGCGACGCTTCTTCGCCAGTGGAAGCTCGGGAAGACTTGCAAGCGCTTCTGCAATCTCTTCTTCCGTGAACTCAATAGGTATCAAATCCGGCTCAGGGAAGTAGCGATACTCCTGCTCACCTTCTTTGAGGCGTTGCAAAACGGTCACGCCTTTTTCAGCATCCCAGCCATACGTTGCCTGCAATACCTGCTTCCCGGCCTCAAGCTCGGCTTGCTGGCGGCGTGCCTCGTACTCGACGCCAAGCTGGACCGCACGGAAGGAGTTCAGGTTCTTAAGCTCTGTCTTTGTCCCGTACGTCTGGGAGCCTTCTTTACGAATACTCGGGTTTGGCTCTGCGCGGAGAGAACCCTGCTCCATCTTGCCATCTGAGACGCCAAGGTAAAGCAAGACGAGACGCAGGTTCTCCGCATATTGACGGGCTTCCTCACCACTGGCAATATCTGGCGGGAATGCCGTCACGATTTCCATCAGAGGCACCGAGCTACGGTTGTAGTCGACTACGGAGTAACCTAGGCCATCCGAGTGAAGCGATTTGCCCGTGTCTTCCTCGAGATGCACGCGGGTGATATGAATCTTCTTGAGGTCACCTTCAGGGGTTTCGATTTCGAGAAAGCCATCGATACCAATCGGGGTCTGACCGTACTGGCTAATCTGATACCCCTTTGGCAAGTCAGGGTAGAAGTAGTTCTTTCGGTGGAATATCGTGCGCCGTGAAATGGTGCAGCCGAGCGCAAGGGATGTTCGCAAAACATGCTTTACGGCTTCCTTGTTAAAGACAGGAAGTGCACCCGGGAGGCCAAGGCAAACGGGACAGCAACGCGTATTTGGTTCGCCACCAAAGGCATTCTCACACCCGCAGAACATCTTGCTGTGAGTCAGCAGCTCCGCATGGCACTCCATTCCAACACTGACGATGTATGACATGCACTGATTTTAGCATGCGGGTCGTCTGTCCCATAAACCGAATTACATCGTTCGATTATTGCCCTGCGAGACCTGCGAACTCGAGAAGTTCATCCGATGTCAAATAATCACTCGCAAAAGCATGTTGATGTCTTGCTACGACCAGACCGGATGACCGCACTGCGACGACGCCCGGAAGCTGTTCAACATCACCGTCTGGCATTCCCACAATGTGCCCGCCAAAGAACAGCTTTGCTCCATCCATAATGGCCTTTGGCGAAATCGCTTCCGATGCGCGCATATGGCCATACCCAAGCGCCCTATAAAGCGCGTATTCAGGATCACACAGCACGGTGCACGAGAGAGAATAGCGACCAGTTAGACGGGAACGTAAATAGTCTGCCCGATGTGGCATGACGACCACCACCCGTGTCTTCTGCTCAAGCAACGGCAGAAGCGTATGCAGCTCAGCAAGCTGCCCGCGGCAGAAAATGCAATTCCAATGTCGAACCAGAATCAGCAGGAGTCCGTTTGTGCTGAAACAGTCGGAAAGTGACCGCAAGATCGATGTCCCCATTTCCGGGAGCGCAATGTCCGGTACGCAGGACCCGACCGCAATCGGTTGCAGACGATAAACTTCAGTTCCGACAGCCATGGTGCTCACCCACCTCCTGCAGTGACGGTCTCGCAGACCACCGATACGTACACTACACTACCTCATATGGCTGATTTCCCTATCGAAAAGCTTTCCCCGATGCTAAGGCAGTATATGGAGCTCAAGGCTGAACGTCCTGAGGTCATTCTCCTGATCCGGGTTGGAGACTTTTTCGAGGCTTACGGTGAAGATGCCACACGCATCGCAGAGGCATTGGAGATCACGCTTACCGGCCGTGATGTGAATGGCATGGAAGAGCGCTTACCAATGGCGGGTGTTCCATATCACGCGCTTGACCGTTATCTCGCACGCCTCGTCCAACAGGGGCATAAAGTCGCCATTTGCGACCAGATTGAAGACCCAAAGCAGGCAAAGGGCCTCGTCCGCCGCGCCATCACACGCGTTGTCACGCCTGGCACGCTCGTCGAAGATGCGCTCCTGGATGCCCGTTCAAATAACTTCCTCGTCGCGGCCATATTGCGGACGCCTGTCGCTGGAATCGGGGTTGTCGATGTCTCCACCGGCGAATTCCTGGTCTGCGAACTTCCGGCTGGCGCAACCGAAGATGCCATCGCCGCCGAAGTTGCCCGTATCGCACCGGCGGAATGTCTGGTTCCTGAAGATCAGGATGCCCTCGCGGATGCCATCGCAGCAAAGTGCCCGGCAACACTAACACGCATCGCAACGCGCAAGCTCCCAAAGACGCCACGGGAAGACCTTTTGAGACACTTTGGCGTCACGACACTGCGCGGCTTTGGCTGTGATCACTACAGCACTGGCATCGAAGCGGCCGCAACGTTGCTTGACTATGTTGAGGAAACTCAGCAGGGAGCGGTTCCGCACATCCGGACACTTGCCATTTGGTCGATTGACGACACGATGACCCTCGATGCATCCACGCGTCGAAACCTCGAGCTCACCGCCGGCCTATTGGATCAGGCAAAAGGAAAATCGCTGCTGGCGGTGATTGATCAGACACGCACGGCAATGGGCGGCCGTCTCCTTCGTCGCTGGCTGGATGCGCCACTCTTGTCTGTCGGTGCCATCACTGAGCGCCAGGAAGGCATCGCTGCTTTTTGCAAAGCCAGTCTGCCTCGCGCCGAGCTGCGCGACACGCTCCGCGAAATCGGCGACCTCGAACGCCTCATCGCCCGCATTTGTACCGGAGCCGCAAGTCCACGTGACATTAAGGCCCTCGGAACGAGTCTCAAAAAACTCGATGTCCTATCAGCAGTCGCAGCGCAGGTGACCGATCCGGCAATCGATGTCCTTGTCGCTCAGCTGTATCCGGTCGGGACGCTCGCGGATGACATCGACAATGCAATCGTGGATGAGCCTCCCTTGTTGATTCGTGATGGCGGAATCTTCAAGCAAGGCTTCGACACTGAGTTGGATGAGCTGCGTTCGCTTCGCCAAGGCGGGGCTGCGTGGATTGCCGAACTCGAGACATCCGAGCGGGAACGCACCGGCATCAAGAATCTCAAAGTCGGCTACACAAGTGTGTTTGGTTATTACCTCGAAGTCCCACGTTCACAGCTGGAACTCGTCCCGGAGAATTACATCCGCAAGCAGACGACGGCAGCCGGCGAGCGCTATTTCACGCCCGAGCTGAAGGAAATGGAAGCAAAGGTGATGGGGGCTCAGGACCGGCAGATTGCCCGGGAGGGTGAGCTGTTTATCGCCTTGCGCGAGATGATTGCGCGTGACTGGGCGGGAAGTGTGCTTGACCGGGCACGCGTTGTTGCACAGCTTGATGTCGCAGCAGCACTCGCTGAGCTTGCCGTCAATCACCGCTGGTGCCGTCCGGTTGTGGATGACGGAGATGTCATTTCTATCTCTGCCGGGCGCCACCCGGTGGTTGAAAAGCTCGCCGGTGGAATCCAAAGGTTCATCCCAAATGACACCATTCTCGATACCGAGCAAACCGTCCATGTCATCACTGGCCCAAATGCCGCAGGTAAGTCCACCGTCCTCAGGCAGGTTGCACTGATTGTGCTCCTTGCGCAGATTGGTTCATTTGTTCCTGCTGATTCCGCGCATATTGGGATTGTAGATCGCATCTTTACACGCGTTGGCGCACATGATGATCTGTCCAGCGGTCAATCCACATTTATGGTCGAGATGACTGAGACGGCTGAGATTCTCAACCATGCGACCGAGCGCAGCCTGGTGATTTTGGATGAAATCGGGCGTGGGACATCCACATACGATGGCCTTAGCATTGCGTGGGCGGTCGCGGAGCACCTGAGTGAGCTTGGCGCGAAGACGCTGTTCGCGACGCACTATCACCTGTTGAATGATCTTGAAAAGCAGCGGCCAAATGTACGGAACTACCGCATTGCCGTTCGTGAAACGGATGACCGGATTTTGTGGTTACGCAAAGTTCTCCCTGGAGGGACGGACAAGTCGTATGGCGTGCAGGTTGCCCGGATGGCGGGATTGCCTCCGAGCGTTGTTGAGCGTGCAAAGCGAATCCTGATGCAGCTGGAGAAGGCGGGGGGAGCCCCGCGTATTGAGACGACAGCGGCGACCATGCAAATGACTCTTTTTGAAGCGGCGATCCACCCGGTGGTTGAAGAGCTCCAGGCGATTGATCCCAACCGCTTGTCCCCCATGGATGCACTGCAGTTGGTGGCACGCTTGCATACCGATGCAAAAAAGCGCTGAATGGTTGCGATACGTATGGTTCATAACACCCAAATCCACTAGCCTGTGAATGAGGATTCAACCATTCGCGGGTGCTTAGACAAAAGTTTACAAATCTTTAGACCGGTAAGTGCGTGTCAATTGGAATCCAATTCCGGATGATGAAGCTGGGACGGATGTCTGTTTCAAGAAAGCTTGTTTGGAGCGGTTCCCCCTCCGTCCCAGCTCATCCATGCAATTGCAAATCCTAAAGCCACTACGTACGGTTGTAATCCTCATCACGCTGGTGATAAGCCTGTGCGCGCCTGCCCGGATGGCAGCTGCGATTGACCGATTTGCAATCCAGTTTGATGGCGCATCCACGGGAACAGGGAATGACGCGCGTCCGCTTACACTGGTCTTTGAACTTACGGGATTTGCAAGTCCTCAGGGAGTCTTGACTATTTACATCGGAGAGCTCGCGCTGGTGGATGCAACCCCGGAGGTGACGGAGCTCTTTGGCCCATTGTCTCAGTATGCGCTTGACCAGTCAATGAGCCCAGGGACACTTGATCTATCCGGGGTTACCGGGCAGCCATCGCACTTACTCTTTACACTGGCTCGGAAGTCAGAGATCTCTGTTAACCAATGGGATCTTCGGATGGCTGGTGATAAGGCAACGCTGGTGGGCACCGCTGGAAATCGGACATACACCTTTGTTGGGAGAATCAAAGGCTACGAGCCAACAGGGGAAGGCAGCGAAGAGATCCCGCTTCCGATTCTCTTGATTGCCGGTGGTGTTGGACTCGTTGCGTTGATTGGACTCGGTTGGTTCTGGGATATTCAGGCAAAAAAGGCTGCTGCTGAAAAGCTAAGGCGACGTGCATTGCAAGGCTATGCCGCATCGCGGCAGATTAGCGGCTTCGATGCTAGCGGCCGGCCCATATATTTGGCGACAGATCCACAAATGATTCGGCTGGCCAGCATTAATAAAGTTGTGTCAGTCATCCTCCGCGTTATCTTTGTGTTGACGAGCTTACTATTACTCCGCGTGGATATCGCATGGGTGCGCAGTGACCTCCGCGAGGCTTTTCTTCGCCCGATGTCCATTACCATGGATGTCCCGGTTAGCTTTTGGCTCACATCGGCAGTCGTCACGCCTTGGCAGCTGATGTCATCGAGTGCCTTGTTTGCGGCCGTGATCTATGGATGGCTACGCGGACCGGCAAGCCCACAACTCCCGACTATCAAACAGCTGGTTGGCTTGCTTATTGGGGCGTTGATTCTGTTTTTTGGCCTTATGGGGCATGCGACATCCGTTGGGATACTTGGCTTATCCATCGTCCTTGGCTGCTTATTGCTACCCACTCTTTCGGTGCCCGTGCGTATGCGATGGCTGGTCACAAGTGTTGTCGTTTTACTGTCTGTTCCGCTGCCCGAGTCCATCCTCGCCGCTGTGCAGGGATGCATTGGAATCCCCCCGATAGGCAAACTAGGCTTTATCGCAGCCGCTATCGATATTCTTGTGGGAATTATCTTCGCGGTTTGGTTTGCTGAACATCGACGGAGAAAGCAACCGCTTCAATCGCAGGGTGGGACATTTGACTATGCGGTCCTCGCGTCTGGAATCATGTTCATTGCGATATGTGTTTCCGGTTACAGACAGCACCAGCAAGTGCAGGTACAGTCGGCGTGGATGCCTATTGCTCCACTGCAGATCGGACGTTACAAGACCCGGTTGGTCGATGTCGATGCTGCGTTTTTGTCACTTGTGGGTAAGCCGAAGGCAAAGCTATATGAGTACAAATCTCCCGGAGCACCGGACATTGTGATGACGGTAGTGAATGGTGCTCATTTGGATGCGTACCATGACCCGACCATTTGTATGGCACAGGGAGACTTTGTCTATAAAGGTCTGCTCAAGCCTCCTCCTGGTTTACTGGTTCGACGCCTTGAGTTTGCCAGCCAGAGCAAGCCGAGTCATCGGCTCATCTTGGATTACTGGGAGCAGGACAGGGATGGCGGCATCGAGACGGCGGCCAAAATGGGGCGGCTTAAGCATCTTCCAAACAGGATCCTGAAAGGGCTTGGGCAACTCAGTGCGACCCCACCGGTTGTGATTATCAGGGCGCAGGTTGAGTGTGATGGCAGTAAAGCGTGTGCCCGCGCGGAGAATGCGCTGAGTGTGATCAGCCGGAATGTACAAACGGGCATTCGCTGACGCTGATCTGCAGGGATCCGGGTTTCTCACACCGATTCTTTCGCTGCCTCTCTATGAATGGATACACAAACATGGATGGATTGTGCCGAAAATGTTCCTAAAGGATTCCTTCAGCAGAAGTTTAGGAATGTTTAGAGCCCAAGATGAGTGCAATTTTGCCTGACAGAATGAACCATAGAGCGTGGCTTGGCGAGTCCTTCGCAAGTTACCAATCGGGTGCCTGAACACCTGATATCCGCTCTTCGATGGGCAGGTGGCAACCGGTGTCCATCGAAGAGCGGGATGTCCCTTGACACTTATTCAGGTTACACCCTTGGCAGCTTTCCTTTCACTGTCAGGGTTTTTTATGGCAGCTGGCTAAAGTTGTAAACGCAAAACGTGTTGTTGTAGTGTCCGGCAACGTAAAGCTTTTGTAGTGACTCCAAACATCAAAGTCTCAACCACCAATCCGGGCTCACATGTTGCCCCTGAGCCGTCATCACTGGCGTTCATTTCCATTGGATTGCTAGGCACCGCAGCTGCTGGATTACGAAGGCGTTTCCTCGTTCGTAACATAACCACTAAGGATCGACTCCTACCGTTTAGCCTATGAAAGTGTCCATAAACTTACGTAATGAATGCCTCTGGCGAAAAGTTAGAAAAAGTTAGAAGCAATTACACTTGACGTATGGACGGCGATTATCCGACAGTGCTAATGATGAAGCACATAGCTGTGCGTTCTCTCTGCACTGTTCAAAATGCTCATCGACCTGAAGCATATTCAACCCATTTAGTATGTTCAGTTGCGTATGTGCCAGCTGGAATTTTCCAATCGATTTTAGCTGGTATGTGCGCTGATACGATTGATGCATCCCCGTGTATAAGCGCATGGGATGTACGTAGTCGGAGGCCTAATGACAAGCTGGAAGCGGATTTATGTTGAGCGGATGCGATCATTAGTGAGTCAGCGTTTTGCGACTAAGGATGCATCCGTGCAGGTCATTACCCAACCACCAACGGACCATGCCCTTTACTTTTCCCCTCTGCGAACAGCGTTTACTTTTCATTACGCATACAGCATTGAGAGCATCGGTTGTCTGACTGCCGGGCTTGGTACGGAAACCAGGATTACCATTCACAAAAATGGAGCAGAAATCGTTTCAGCGAAAGATCTCAAGATTCAGAGTGAGTTTTCGTTTGATAATGACCATGCGTGGCGGTGGATAGCGTTGAAGAATGCCATCGATGTCGTCAGCGGAGACACGCTGGTGGTGGAAATACAGTCCAATTTTGTGTTTGGTGCTCCCGGTGCAGAGTCTTGTCTTGATGGCGTTACCTTTACGGGATCCTTCCGTGCGGATGGGCTTCCGTTCCGTGAGGCTGACAGAGCATTTGCAAACTTACGAGTGCACATGACACAAGGACTGGTTGCAACATCGTAGCGACGTATCCGTCCGTTTGGCCACGGTCGGTTATGGTAGCCCGCTGAAGTCAAATACGGTGAAATTTTTCCCGAAGCGACCCGCGACAATATTGGCATTTGACTGGTTGTAGTTAATCGCTTTGTCTGTCGTCAGCATCCCGGTTGTGATGTCAGTTCCACTGTATTTGTTAAGGTAGATCAGCGCGAGGTTCTGCCCCGGACTTTGTACGGGCTGAAGCAACGCACTGAATGAACCGTTCGTGCCTCGGAAGTACATTCCGATGATTCGCTTTGCCTTCATTCTCTTCGGTAGACCAATCGACAATGCGAGAGACGAGAAGTCATCAGATGGTCGGGAGCGATAGAAGTACACCGAATTCGACCCCTGTTGTGCCAAGTCATAGATTCCGAGGACGTACATATCTATGGATGGCAACGGAGCCAGCATCACGTGTGAATTTAGGAAATGTGTCTGCGTCTGGTCCAGTCTTCTGGTGCGTCCGGTTGTTGGATCCAGGCGAATGACGGTTGGAAGATTGCGTATAACCCCATCGAGTGTCTCAGTAGCCAGAGGTCCATTTACAAGAACATCGCCTGAGAGGGACAAGCTGAGCTCGCATCCGAAGTCATTGAGATGCGCAGGGCTGTCGATTGTCCTGGTCCATTCGAGATGGCCGTTGCGCGCGAGCTTTTGTACCTGCCAGTCGGATGTATTGTTCGGGTTTTTAAAGTTATAAACGGTGCTCGCCAGGTAGATTTCACCCTTTGGTCCCTGAGCAAGAGATGTGAACTCTGATGTATTGGTACCGAATGTTACTTTGTCTTCGAGCTTTCCAGATGCCATCAAATGCATCCCGCGCAGGATAACCGACTTCTTTTCTGCGCTGCCGGTCGTGAACAGCCATGCACCGCCATCCAAGTCACTGGCTACGCGGACCTTATGGAGAACCTTGTCATCGGCTGTTTTCGAGATGTGCGTAGAGACCCGTTTGCCATCAGCGCTGTATTTGAGCAATGCGAGGTGATGTCCACGATGTTTTTGCTGTGACTCGTGCTTATTGAAGTAGACATGGGCACCGACGAAGATATTTCCAAATTTGTCCGTCGTGATGTGTTCTGGAATGTACTGTCTTCCAGGGTCCCGCGGTGTGACCGATGACCAGAGCAACTTTCGATTACGCGATGTTTTTACGGTTAGGATTTGTTGTTCACGATTTTTATATCGAATCACTCCGGTGGTGATTGCATCCCCATTTTGTGTTTGGACGGTCGAAACGGCTTCAGAGAGCACAACATCATCATCCGCTCTTGGCTGAAATTCGTATTGGATGAACCGTCCGATATACGTTGGTGGTTGGTCCGGAATCGGACTACCGGTCATGTTCTGCTTAGCCGGTGGCTGACTTAGCTTGCCCAAGACAAAGGGGGTACAGAGAAGTCCTGCGAGCAGTATCGCAGCGATTGGTCGAGAGGAGTCAAATTGACGTGTTGTCTCCGTCTGAAGCTGGGGAGCATCAAGCTGCTCTGCGGTCAACGATCCTGTAAATCCCAGCGTCCTGAGTCGCTCAGAGAATCGTGCGGCAGCTTCATCATTCCTGCAGGCGACTGCAGCCTGCCAGCCGCGTTCAAGAGATTGGATGCGTAACGCATCAAAGGCTTCCCGCTGTGTCTCAAATGCATCAGGGTGCCCGGCTATGAGAATCTGGTCTGTAGCCAAATCATCGAACTCAAGGGCGTATTGCAATGTTTCTGCGTTTTGAACAGACGACAAAATGATGTTTCCGAGGCGCAGGCATTCAAGATAATCAACCTTGATTAAGGTTGTATCCAGTTTTACGACTCGTTCTGAAATGACAATGACAGGGTGTGCCCCGAGCTGGGCAAACGCATCCACGACCGTCTTGCGCCATTTGTGCATCAGGACATCGCGGCTACGGTCGTCACTAAGGGGCCAAGCGATTTCTGTCAGCTCTGACCGAAGCATTTCGGTATCTGGTGCCGTGGCCAAAAGGGCCAAAACGTACCAAATTTTGCGGGTGAGTTTTACTTCTGCAACAGTGCCAGCAGCGTGTATTTCTCCACGCCCTATGAGTTTTAGTACGGGCCGCATGAATTCTATGTTACTGGATGTAATTATGTAAATTGTCACTCAAAATCATCGTAATGGCTCAAATGAGTACCAGTATTGGACGGTGCAGATTAGCGGATTTGCATTGTTCTGGTTTCGAAATATGTCCATCCAGAGGCGGCTCCCGCGACCGTGGCCGGTTCAGCGCATTTTGCTGCGAGAATCCGGGAGATTCAGGGATTAGTCGATCAGCCATTGCGGAGCACCAGAACCGAAACGGTTGGGTTATCTATCACTTCTGTGCTCGTCGAGCCGAGGCTAATCCGCTCAAGCAGTCCGTATCCCTTTGCGCAGACCACCAACAAATCTGCATCAAAGCGCTTTGCGGCTTCCAGGAGAGTCGTAGCCGGTCTTCCCTGCATCACGTGCAGGTGAATATCCGGTGTTAGCTGCTTCATGAAGCGCTCCGTCTGCGCGAGGTGATCATGAAGGCGTTCACGGATGGCTCCGATGGTGTCAAAGCTGTCGACACCTACATCTATGCCTCTGGCATCATCCGGGTTGAACACTGTAACGAGGTCAATGTGGGCAATACCCCGAGGCATCCAGCCCGCGAATTTGTGCAACGCAGCATTGCAATAGTTTGAGTGGTCGACTCCAATAACGACACGGAGATCGCCGGTCCTCGTGCGCTTACGGCTGACAAGCACGCTTGCTTTCGTTCCGGATACTACGGTCGCTGCTGTGCTGCCGAGGACAAAGCGCTCGATTGGCCGCGCGATGTTTGCATCCACACAGACCAGCGTCGCATCCCGGCTGTCTGCAAGGTTCACAAGCTCGTACCGGGGATTGCCAATGGTGACATCGGTGCTGATGTAGTGTTTATCCACGCCGGTTTCTTCGATATGTTGTTTGACTTTGGGGAGGTACTCTTTCGCTCTTTCGACTTCGGTATCTGCCTGCCAGGCCATGAAGTCATTTCCACTGACGATGTCATTGGGGTAACCGGCGACAAGGTAGGGGGAGACGACGTGGAGGAGGTGATAGCGGACACAGGGAATCGCGAGGGCGCGCAGCATATCGATGCTGTCTGTCGTCGTGGGTCCGTTTGTTCCGGCAATTCCAATAATGGCTTCCATTTCCGTAGAGACTCCTTTCACCGCACTGTCCAGCTGTCTGCTGTGTAGTCCATACACCCTGGAGCTGCCTGGACATTTGCAATCATCCAGTTGATCGGGTGGGCGACTGTTTGATAGACAACAACGCCTGTAAACCAGATCAGCGCTACGAGATTAATCATCACGACTGCAATTCCCCAAAGGAGTGCCACCAAGTGAAAGCGAAGCATCGCTGCAATCGCCGCCAGAGTGTCACCGTATGGGTTTGATGATGTTGTCGTGTCAAGAGTGGGAGCTTGTGGCTGCCAAACCGGGCTTACCGGTGCCGCTGTATCCATCACTCTGACCATCCCGACCTCTTCGTTAAACTGGTATGTCATCGTTGCCTCCATCACTGTTCCGATCTCATTGATACGGGCACCGTTACCCGTATCGCCGTAACACAGCAGGTGTTACTGACCTCCCGGGGCGCCATTGACCCGGGAGGCTGGCTCCTTCGGCTGAGCTGTATCAGGGTGCAATCCAGGCCCATGTGTCCACTGCAGGGCTATTCCGCAGTGGCTGACTCCAAAAGCTGACACATCCACCACCGATGAACCGCGCTGAGGAGGGGGAAGCACTTCCAGAAAAGTTCTGGCTGCCCGGAGTGTGTACTGGTGTCTGTTGGGGTTTTCCGCAACAGGCTGGCCACACTGCCAACCGCTAACCAATGCCTTGTTTGAGTACCGGAC
>CAZSGJ010000042.1:0-20911 GCA_964606305.1 uncultured Armatimonadia bacterium | reverse complement strand
ACCTTGCGGGTCTTGGCATCAAACGAAACTGCCTTACCCTTGCGCTCGGACATTTCAGCCAACGAAATGATGGTCTGGACCTTGGTTGCGAGGTCGATGTTACAGTTCGTCATAACATCACCCTTGCGGATACAGTCAAGCCAGTTCTTTTCGTGTGCTGGGATGTTCTCAAATGGAGCATACTTCGCGAGTGCTGCATCGTTGGTGTCAACCTTGCCGCCTTCGTAGTCTTCAGCATATGGGCGCTCAATCTTGACTTCGACGCCATTACCAAAGTAAACCGTTCCCTTGTCGCCACGGATCATGTCCTGGAGGCCTTGCTCGTTGACCGTGGAGCCAACAAAGAGCATCGACCAGCCGCTTGGGAACTCTGCGAGCACCTGGATGGTGTCGGAGACTTCACGGTCATTGTGCTTGGTGCCAGGGCCGTGAACGGTGTTGGTTCCAAGTGCAGTAACGCGGGTTGGGTACTCTGGGTTACCGGATGCGATAAGGAATGGGTGGAGCTTGTGTGGCATTAGGTCGCCCATGATTCCCGCCGAGTAGTCCGTGTACTTGCGGTAGCGGCGGAAGCGTGCACCGGAGTCGGTACGTGCGAACTGGTCGCCATCCTTTGCGTAGCCTTCGAATGTCCATGCACGGCGTGGTGCAGATCCAAGCCAGAGGTTCCAGTCAAAGTTTGCTGGTCCGATGCCTTCATGGATTTCGTAGTTCCACTCACCCTTAGGGTTGTTGCGGCAGTAGGAGCCCTGACCCATCACGAGGGTACCGATACGTCCATCCTTGATGGCCTTAGCCGCTGCATGCCAGCGGACATCGGAACAGCCCTGCGAACCAACCTGCACAACACGCTTGGTTGCAACAGCGGTGTCATGAACCTGGAAGGCTTCATCCAAGTAGCGGCTAAGTGGCTTTTCGATGTAGACGTGCTTACCAGCCTGCATCGCATGGATTGCGATCTGCGAGTGCCAATGCTCAGGGGTGGAGATCATGATTGCATCAATGTCCTTGCGGGAAAGGATCTTGGTGTAATCACGTGTGGTGAATGGGTTGGCATCACCGCCCTTGTCTGCAGCCTTCTTAATGATGTCAGCGGCGCGGACATTGTACGCATCGTAGACATCACATGCAGCAACAACCTTGGTGTTGCGGTTCAGACCATCATCCACAAAGCCACGGAGGTGACCATTGGTGCCCTGTCCACCCAGGCCGACGAAGCCAAGGATGATACGGTCATTTGCGCCGATCGCACGACCGGTCGCCATCACGGTTCCCTTCGGGAACAGTCCACCCTTAAGGTTGACGGCATCGGCAACCGGATGCTGGATACCACTGGTTGTGACAGTTGTCTGGCCCTTTGCGACTGGTGTTTGTGCGGTTGCCGGCGCGACAGCGACGCCTGTAACAACTGCGCCGGCTGCGCCGGTGGCTACTTTAAGAAAATCACGACGGGATGCGCCGTTGGTTCCACTTTCCATAATTATTCCTATTCCTCTAAACATGTACCCAGGGTGTGGCCTGAGAACATTGTCCAACTGACCTTCTCTTCGGATGACGAGGCCTTCAAACTTGGTGTATCCAGATTAAGCGTAATACACCGATTTCACATGGAGGCTCCGGAAGTTTCCGGAGCTTATACTAAAACTGACCTGTTATTTAGATAGTGAGGTCTTCCTTCGTGATACTGACACGGCCGCCGTTCAGCACCGCTTCATTTGCACGGATCGCTACAACCGTTGCACGATAGCCAACAATGGCATCTGACTCAGTTTGCTTACCTGCACGCACGCCATCAAGGAACGCATCACATGCGTAATACACAGGGGTCTTCTTCGGATCGACATTGCGGTTCTTTCCTGGCTCAAGACCACGCTTCAACAGCTTGGATGCATCCGCAACCAGTGCAATACCCGTGTCATCGCCGACTGCCTCACGGTAAGCATACACTTCCCAGCCCAGTGCTGTGGCATCCGCTTCCTTAATCATCCAGGCACGGGTGTTCTTGTCGATCGGATCCTTGAGCATAATGGCTGCATCGGAGCCCTGGAACTGCTCGTAATTGCCTGCGAAGGAATTTGACAATGTGGCATCAAAGACCATACGGACGCCATTTGCGAACTCAAGAACCGCGGTAACCGAATCGGCGACATCACGGCCATCTTTCCAGTTGGTCAAAGAACCAAAGCCTGTAACGGCAACCGGTTCGCTCTTGACAAACCACGCCGCTGTGTCCAAAGGATGGATACCGATCTCACCCGCAAGACCAAGGCTGAGCGACTTGTTGAGACGCCAGTTGAGCGCTGCTTCGCGGGCACCATTGGGCGCAGTCTTTCGCCAGGATGTCTTCTTGTTCCATTGCGCTTTACACGTCGTCAGGTTTGGTCCTAGCACACCTGTCGTAACAAACTTCCAGACGTGGTGGTGCTGTGGGTTTGTACGCTCCTGCAAGCCGGTATGGAAGATGACACCCTTCTCAGCGGCCTTCCTGGCGGCCTGTGCGATTGCACGTGCATCCTCGACCGTATTTGCGATCGGCGCCTCACAGAACACGTGCTTGCCAGCTTCAAGCGCAGCAACTACGATCTCACGGTGCTGGTGCGTTGGGGTGGCGACGAAAATTGTCTTTACGGATGCATCGGCAAGAGCGACCTTGTAGTCGGTCCCTGTTGCAGCCTTGGGTGCAATCTCACCTGCACGGCGATGGCTTGGCTCGTAGATATCGATAATGTGCTTGATGTCCGCATTGCCGAGGTAATCCAGTGCCTTGAGAATCTCGCGACCCTGTTCGCCAAGACCGATGACCGCACAGCTGACAGTGGGCTTTGGAGGATCAGCAGGAGGAGCCGGTGGCGCGGATGGAGCAGGCGTGGATGCTTTTGCTGCAGGCTTTTGTGCCGGCTTCACCGCTGGTTTCTTACCTTGTTGGGATTCAGGAATCAATTCGACGGCATTTGCCGCGGATGCTCCACCCACAAGCAGACCCAGTGCCAACGCGCCACCAAACATCTCGCGACGGCTTACATTTGACTCTTCACTCATTACACTTTCCATCCAATCCACCGGTTTGGTTGCCGGGAACTACCAAAACTACTTTGCCTTTGGGAGAGCGCTGCTTCCCTTCGCCAATCCAAGACTCCACAAAATGCCGCCGAGGACATGCTCCTGATACCAAGGCTTTTCCCACACATCCACACGGTGTCCGAGCTCTGTATAGAACATCTTCCCCTTGCCGTAGGACTTGCACCAGGCGATGCCATAGTGGCCAGCCTCTTTGGTGTTTGGATGCTTATCCAAGTCAAGAAGCAGGTGAATTTTGTTTCTGTCGTAGCGGTCAAAGAGGTAAATCTCGTCAAAGACCTTTACCGTTTTGTCAATGTGCTTCGTCGCCGGATGCTTGTCATCCTGGACGATGCACTCCACTTCCACCTGCGGGCCATGGGTTTTGAACTCACCACCCACCATTTCCAAATACGGAACGAAGTCGTGGAATGTGTCAGATGCGGCATGTGCGCCTGCGTACCCTTTACCGGAACGTATCCATGCGAGGAAACCTTCCTTATCCGGCAGGGGCAGGGAACCAGTTGTGGATGCGAAGAATACGCCATCGTATTTCTTTAGCGCTTCGACAGTCATCTTCTCTGCCATCTCGGCATCCGTGCGGACGTAGTCCACTTCGAACTTGCCGGATTTCTTCCCAAGTTCAGCGATAACACGCTCAGCAACCGGAATCGAATCAGCATGGCGGAAGCCTTTGGTCACCGTAACCACCAATAACTTCTTTGGACCCGCAGCAATGGCAGAGCTCGCTGTGATCAGTAATGCGACCGCACCGGCGATTAGCTTGTTCATGGTTTTCCCTCCTGCGTCATTGCACAGATACACCTTTGTAAAGTATAGCCCTGTCATGTTTCTCAGGGCAAACGTCCCTATGGTAATTTCGGTGACAAAAGCGATCAACTCAAGCACATTTCTGACCACTTTGACGACAAAAGCTGTCTGTTTGCCTATTCCATCGGTTGGGGGATCCGGTCACGGTGGGCTACACTCGTTCCCGATGAAGTATTTGTATGTCCTAGCGGCTGTGGCATACCTGATACTCCCCGGTTGCCGGCCTTCTGGGCATGGAGTGCAGCAGACGATGTTTCATAAAGATATCTACCTGCACCTTCCACCTACCGCATTTAGCGAAACGAATCGACGGTCAATTCGCGTCCTCCCACACACTTGGATAAACATCAAGCGACTCAGCGCAGTTCTCTCCGATGGCACCATTATCCCGTGCCGGGACTTTAAACCGGGAGTCTTTGAGCTGGTTCAGGATGACAACCATGCCCAGCTGATAGGGACACTTGATCTTCCGGTCCCGGCTGTAGCTGAAGTAATGATTGTAATCAACAAGTCCGGGCAGTGCTCCGGAGCTGAGGATGCATCGTTGCACCCTTGTACCCTTGAGTCAGCGACTGCCATCAATAACAACTCATCCGCTGCGGTACCCTCAGATGAAGCAACGCTGATCTACACCTTGCCGAGTCGTGACCGTGAAACTGGTAGGCTTGTGCTTCAGCTCGCTGCGAAGCGGGACAAACAACAACCAACGGCATTAATCCCGATCACGCTGACCAGTTCCGGGCAGCTGCCGGTGAGTCTCGATGCAGTCATTTCGCCCTGGATATCACCCACACCTTCAGGTGATGCCACGTCGAGACGGTTGCCATACGGATTACTGTGGCAACCAGATCTGGTGCAAATGCCCAATTTGCTCAAGGGCACGATTGATCCCGATTCCAAGGCATTCTCCCCGATGGTCATGTTCGATGCTGCAGAACCGGAGCGCATCGCCATCGGCGGAACCGTGGTTCGTCTTGATGTCGCAAAGAAAACGTTTCAGTTACGGGTTAGTGATACATCCAATGGCCAGCCATATGGAACGCTGTTTTTTCGCGTTGATGACCGTGTATCATACGCACTCACGGGTAGCAGGAACCCCGTGTCCGCCACGTTTGATGATTTGAGCATCGGGCGTCAAATCTGGGTCACCCTTCTTGCCAACCCAGACCCAAATGACCGGCTGTATGCAATGGAAGTACGGATACTGGACCGCAGTGCCAAGCAACGCTAAGTGTCATTTTCATCACCTACAATATTCATAAGGCCTTCATATTCATCTGGAATAATGTAGTCGTGGATGTAATCTGCATCAGTCATGCAATCACCACGCTTGGGAGGCACTTAGTATGAAGGTTTCGCTTTGGACTCCAGCACTCGCTGTTGCATCTGTTTTGACCCTCGGTATCCTCGCCGGCTGCGGCGGTGGATCGACATCTGCGACGACACGAGGCGTTGACATCTATGTCACCGACCAATTCGCTGACCAATACTCCCATGTTTGGGTGACGCTGCAGAGTATAGCGGTCGGGGATGGCAAGTCCTTCACCAATGTCTACTCCGCAGCAGCTGGCAAAACCATTGACATCGTCTCGCTCAAAGACACCGCTGAGCTCCTCAGCTCTATACAGCTGCCAGATAATCGCTACACCCACATACGGGTCACGTATTCCGATACGGTAACTCTCGTGGATGCATCCGGCACGAGCTCCACAATCAAAGTCGCGCCAACTCCAACCACGACCGTAGAAGGTGGATTCGCGATTCATACATCGGTAACCAAAGTCCCATTCAAGGCATCCACAAACCGTCAGCTCGTGGTCGACTTTAATCTCGCATCCTTCGAAATTTCCGGTGGCAAACTAAAGGTTGGAATCGTTCCTGAACCTCCGGTTGGCTTCGATGGCAAATTCAAGCGCTTTGCAAACAGCGGTGTGGTCTCAGGCCTCACAGAGACATCGTTTGTGATGACCGGTGGTGACAGTCGCCCGCCAGTACAAATCCAGCCCTATCCGATGCCTCCTGCTCCGATGCCGGGGATCCGTTCAAGCATCACCGTGGCCTTTGACAGTAACACAGTTGTCCTTGGGGCGGATGGTCCCGGTGCAACGCTCGCCAATGGTCAAAAGGTTGTTGTTCGAGGAAGTTACGATGACGCATCCAAGACGCTGACAGCAACAGAAATTAACATTATTCCTAGCGGCGGACCCAACCCTGGTGGACATCCGGGAATCCGCCCTGGAGATGACACATCCGTCGCAGGTGACCACATCGGTGGCATTGTCATAGCCATCGATGAAGAAACCGGCATCGTGACGGTCAAGCCGCGGGAAGCCAATCATGCCACATCCGGCAACCTCGTCAAGATCAGTGTTTCGGGCACGGACAAAGTCCTCCTCGGGCAGGGCGGGCGACCAAAACCCGGGACGCTGAGCGGTATTTCGGTCGGCGATGCATTGTCAGCACGCGGAGTGCTGTCAGCGGATGGCAGCTTTGATGCGGATGTCATCATCGCCCGTCTCGCACCAGATTGTGTCTTTCCACCGCCAGCATCCAACTGATGTAACAATTGACACCGCACGGGCACGCAGGATGCGGTATTCTGCGTGCTCGCATGGTCTCCGATTCGCCTTCTGAAACACCCATAGATGTCAGTCATATTGACATAGATGGCCTTGCCAAAGGTCTGAATCCCAGTCAGGAAACCGCGTTCCGTTTTGACAAAGGTGCTGCGCTCGTACTTGCAGGTGCCGGCTCCGGCAAAACCACCGTTCTCATCCGGCGGATTGCGCGCCTCCTCGCAGAAGGTGTCCCTGCCAAGCGGATTCTGGTCGCTACCTTTACCCGTCGTGCGGCGGATGACATGGCGGACCGCCTTTTGGCCCTCGTCGGCCCCGAAGTCCTTGATGGAATCTGGATTGGCACGTTTCACTCCCACGCGCTACGTATCGTCAAGCGGGAGTGGGCCGATATTTATGGCAAAGAGGGCAAGTTTGAAATCGCCGATGAGTACTGGCAACAACGTGTTGTCCGGGCGATTCTAGGTAAACCAGGCGTCAACGACAAGCTTCCATCCCCGCCGTATTGCCAGAACATCAAAATGGACCGCAAGACGGCCCTGCTTGCCGTCTCCGCGTGTAAGAACATGGGCAAGTATGCCGAAGAGGCGGAGACTGCCTTGTCCTATCTCTATCCGGATTGGGATAAACCAGCGATTGTCGATACGGCGCGC
Organism: uncultured Armatimonadia bacterium; assembly: GCA_964606305.1. Lineage (GTDB taxonomy): Bacteria > Armatimonadota > Armatimonadia > Armatimonadales > Armatimonadaceae > CAIRTT01. Next base: position 13,794 of record CAZSGJ010000042.1, on the reverse strand, counting down.
TTTTGGCGCTGTTATGAAATGGCGAAGACGAAGGAATATGATGTTCTTTCGAAGGTGCCAGCCCGTCGATTGGATTTTGATGACCTCCTGCTCGAGTGCTGGCTGCTGCTGCGCGACAATGCCAGTATCCGCACCAAGTACGAGGTTGCGTTTGACTATGTGCTGGTGGATGAGACGCAGGATACATCCGATGTCCAGTGGGAAATTGCCCGTGCATTTGCGAAGCGGAGCGGGAATCTGTTTCTCGTCGGGGATGTCGGCCAGAGTATTTATGGGTTCCGGGGGTGCGATCCGCGCCGCACGGTGATGGCGTTTCGGAAGGCATTTCCGATGGGCGAAATCCACCGTCTGCCGGCCAACTATCGGGCACATGAGACATTGGTGGTGCTCGCAAATGAGCTGATTGCACACGCCGACCTCGATGAGCGGTATCGCCTCGAAATGCAGCCCGTACGGAAAGCGGGGCCTGCTCCTGAGGTGACGCGTCACGTCGACCAAGATGCCGAAGCCGCCCATGTTGTCCGTTCATTGATTGAGCGCCGGCAGAATAATTCGCTGGACTATCGGGATATCGCCATTCTCTACCGCACCAATGCGTATTCCCGCGGGATTGAGGATGCCCTGATAGCTAGCGGCGTCCCGTATCACATCACGGGTGGGACCAGCTTTTACAACCGCAAAGAAGTCCGTGACATGATTGGCTACCTGCAGCTGACGGTGGATCCACACTGTGCGGCAGGTACGGAGGCGGCAAAGCGTCTGCTTAATGTGGCATCCAAGCGACACGCAGCGCGTACGCGTGGTCTTGGCCCGGGATTTGTAAAGCAGGTTGAAGAGCTGGCGGAACGCAAACAGTGGTCCTTCTACGAGGCACTCTGCCGCGGTGGATTTACGACTGCTCAGGACATCGCCGTCAAGGACTTCCGTGACCAGCTCAAGGAAATCAAGGCAAGCGGTGTCACGGCGCAAGTCCGGATCATGGCTGCTCGTCAAAGCGGTTATGACCTTTATGTTGAGCTTGAGGATGGCGACCTTGAGGATGACGGCGAAGGCTCAAGCCGGATGGAAAACCTTGATGAGCTCTTAAAGTTTGCCAGTCGCTTTCACTCCGTTGAGGCATTATTGAGCTTCTGTGGGGGGCAGCTCCGAAAATTTGGAGAGTCTGCGCGTGCCATGGATGCTGTGCAGATCATGACCATCCACAAGTCAAAGGGACTTGAGTGGCGTCTGGTACATGTGATTGGCTTCGCGTTTTTGATCCTGCCGCATCACCGCTGTATGCGCTATATCGATGGAGAGTGCACGGCGGAATCCTTCGATGAAGAGCGCCGTGTGGCGTATGTTGCGGTTACGCGTGCGAAGGAATGGCTGGCGATGTCCTGGCCGACGTATCACAACGACAAGGCGCTGGGACCAAGTCCCTTTTTGACGGAAATGCCGACGATTGCGACGCAGGTCAATGAGGCGATGGCAAAGCAGCTGGAACCCGAATCCGATCCAAATGAGTTTGATGATTTGATTGATGCCGAAGCCTTGGCGCTTGAGTTCGATATCGATGACGGCTCGACACTGTAAGGTTTTTTCTCTTGTTGGGGAAATATTGCCCTCGGCCCAGCACGGGGTGAAGTGATTGACTCAGAAGCTGTTGAGCACGAATTCGATATCGATGACGGCTCGACGCTGTAAGGTTTTTTCACTTTTTGGGAAACATTGCCCTCCGCCAAACGCAGAGTGATTTGATCGGAGTCGAAGCCTTGGCGCTTGAGTTCTACATCGATGATGCCTCGACGCTGTAAGGGGTGATTTTCTCTTTTCAGGGGACCTTTGCACCGGTCCGAGCAAGCCGTGATTTGATTCATGCAGAGGCTTTTGGCGCTCCCATGACAGGTCAACGTATCACCCTGTCAATACCAGTCCCTGCTACAGACATCACTACATTTGACATCTCTGACACACCTGACTGTTGTCAAGCACCGTGTTTACCGAACATACGATTCATAGGTAAGATATTTGCAACGGCATGAAAGTTCGCTGGAACCACTGGCGTCTTTCACAACAGGGGATGCTTATGTTGACTTGGAAAACCGTCATCGTTGTTGGGATGCTAATCAGCCTCGCTATCAGGCCCGCGGCTGCGCAGCTTAATGCCCAAGACACCGTCATCCAACCTGTCAGGACCGAGCAGGGGCTTCAGTCATCCACCATCGATACACGCACCCTCTTTCCAGCGATCGATAACCGACCAATACCCCTTCAGACCCCGCCCGAAAACCCCGTTCGCAAACCGCTCCCCGGTGGTGAGAAATCCAATCTTCCCGTTGGAGCGATCGATAAGCTCTCCGCCACGGTGAAGCCTGGTCCACAGTTTGCCGGGATGACGATGAATGGTTGGTATCCCCCGGATGCGGATATCGCCGTTGGACCATCCCACATTGTTCAGGTTGTAAACAGCTCCTTTGCCATCTATTCCAAAACAGGCACAAAGCAGCTCGAACAGACGTTTCAAACATTGTTCAACGGAGTCGCTGTTGCAACAACATTGTTTGATCCGAAGGTGATTTATGATCGCTTCAACGACCGCTACGTGATGGTCGTACTCGAAAAGAGTACCAGTCCCCAGATTAGCAAGGTCTTGGTTGCGATATCGGATGATGGTGACCCGAACGGGACCTGGTTCCGCTACCGCCTTGAGGGAAAGCTAACCGTTGGTGGTGTGGACTGCTGGTTGGACTACCCTGGATTTGGCTACAACCAGGATGGCTATGTCATCAGTGGCAATATGTTTGGCTTTGCGGATAACGCGTGGCGGACAACAGCGAGCATTGTTCTTCCATCCGCCGCAGTTCTCTCAGGCGGCACCGCAAACACCACCACGTTTCAGGACAACCAGATCATCACGATTCAGTATGCGGAAATGCTGGGGGAGACGACATCCGTTCTCTACGGAATTGGTTCGTTCAATAATAACTTTCACAAAATGGTGGCCATTCGGAATATCACCACGACTCCAACAATGGTCACACGTCTTCAGTCCGTAGCTGCGTGGACAGATCCTCCCGCTACGGCAGCAAGCACGAGTGGGCAAACAGTGGATGGTGGAGATGGGCGCCTCTATGGTGCCGTCTGGCGCAGTGGACAGCTCGTTACAGCTCATGCCGTCGGTATCAACAGCCGCGTCGCTGTGCGCTGGTACGACATCGCCACAAATGGTTGGCCCACATCCGGTACAAACCCGGCAGTGACGCAAACGGGCAACATCGCGGATTCCACAAGGGATTACACCTACGGAATGATTACGCGAAATGGTGCGGGTGAAATCGGTCTGACCTTCAGCCATTTAAGCTCTACGAATGCCGGTTCGATGATGGTCGCCGGGCGTGTACCCACAGATGCAGCGGGTACGGTTGGTACGCCATCCACACTTGCGACGAGCGCTGGAAACAATTATTCGCTCTACCGCTGGGGAGACTACTTCGGTATTGATGCTGATCCATCCGATGACGGCCTTTTCTGGGTCGTCGGGATGACGATAGCCTCCAACAACCAGTGGCGAACCCATATTGAGAGCTTCCGGCTAAGCACAACACTTGCGGTCAGCAATGTAGCCTTAAACCCTTCCACCGTTGCTGGTGGTGCGACATCTACGGGGACCGTTACGCTTACAGGTCCCGCGCCAGCTGGGGGAAGTGTCGTGACACTGGCATCCAATAATGCTGTTGCCACAGTTCCATCATCGGTGACCGTTGCGCAAGGAGCGACTTCGGCGACATTCACTGTAACCACAGCTGCCGTCGCAAGCGTCGTCTCGCCCGTCATTACGGCCACGCTAGGAGCATCCAGTAAGTCTGCGACTCTCACGGTGAATCCGCCTGTACTTTCTACGCTTGTGGCCAGCGCGGCAAATGTCATCGGAGGCAAACAAGTTCGCCTAACGGCAAATCTGGGCTCAGTAGCCCCGACGGGAGGAACAACAGTTGCACTTACATCCACCAACGCAGCTGCCTTACCAGTCCCAACCACCATCAATATTCCTGCTGGAGCAACGACCGGTGACACGCTGATCACCACCGGTGTCGTTGCTGTCGATACAAGTGTAACCGCCACGGCTACGCTTGGTTCGGTTTCCAAAACAGCGGTTGTTGTTGTCAAAGCGGCTTCACTGACATCAATCGTGCCGGCAAAGACCGTCCTAACCGGTGGTTCCAGTGTTTCCGTGCGCGTTCAGCTCGATGGCGAAGCGCCAACAGGGGGAACCACTGTGACTCTGTCGAGCGCAAACTCTGCGATTGTCAGCCTGCCGCTTCAGGCAACGGTCCCAGCGGGTGCCACGAGTGTGAATGTGGATGCGGTGACAACGGCAGTTGCTTCCGACACGGATGTTGCCATCACGGCAACGCTTGGCACGGTCAGCAAGTCAGTAACATTGACAGTCGCCGCTCCTGTTGCATCAGCGATCTCGGTGACTCCGACATCGGTTCTCGGCGGAACATCTGCCACTGGTACCGTAACTCTTTCCGGACCTGCACCGGCTGGCGGGCGTGTTGTTACGTTGTCATCCAACCTCACGGCAGCATCGGTTCCTTCCAGTGTTACGGTCGCTGCGGGGGCATCAACGGCAACCTTTACAATAACCACCACGTCCATTGCTTACAGCGCAGCTGCAACGCTAAGTGCATCTAACAATGGCGTAACAGTGACGACATCAATGACGGTGCGTGGTCCAGCGCCTACGACTGTCACGCTCTCGCCGACATCGGTTGCCGGAGGAAGAACGTCCACGGCAACAATTACTCTTGAGGCCGCTGCACCGTCGGGTGGAGTCGTGGTTGACCTGAGCTCTTCCATTGCAGATGCCACTGTTCCTGCGAATGTGACAATTCCTGCGGGTGCAGTCAAGGCATCGGTGATCGTGACGACGCGGGCTGTCAGTGCCAATGTCAGCGCTTCCATCCGCGCGACGGTCAACGGAACAACCAGAACGGGCACGCTTGTCATTGCCGCGCCAGTGGTACGTTCGGTGACTTTTTCACCATCCAGTGTGACGGGGGGCTTGACAACTCCAGGGATGGTCACATTGCAGTCCGCGGCTCCGGCAGGCGGCACAGTGGTTACATTGGTCAGTGCAAACCCGCTCGTCAGTGTTCCATCTACGGTCACTGTCCCCGCAAATGCCACGACGGCTTTCTTTACCGCCACGACGCTAGTAACAGGAACAGATACAAGTGTTGTGATTACGGCAACAACAGGTTCGCTTTCAGTGGTTGGTACGTTGAAGGTCCTGGCACCACGTGTCCAGACTTTAAGCTTCCCAAGCAGTACTCCGGTCGGTGGAACGACGGTAACGGGAACCATCAAACTTACGGGTAAGGCTCCTGCGGGAGGATGCGTTGTCAGCCTCACAGTAGGTCATCCAGGCGTCATTGCACCGTCGAGTGTCTCCATAGATGCGGGCCTTGATACTGCGACGTTTACGGCAACGCTTCCCGTAGTGGCGGTTGACACAGCGGTGCCGTGGAAAGCCAGCCTGAACGGGGCATTCAAAACCTTTACGATGACAATAAAGCCTGCATCGGTGCTCGCTGTGACCTTCAGCCCGCTAAGTGCTGCCGGAGGAGCCCCGATGACGGGCAAGGTTACGCTGACTGGTCAGGCACCGGATGGTGGGTTGGAAGTCAGCCTTGTCAGCGCGATGCCGACCATCGCCAATATTCCAGCATCTGTTGTCGTGCCAGCAGGAGCGACGAATGTGTCCTTCCCGGTTACGACGGTCCCTGTGGGAACGGACACAAATGTAAGCATCACGGCGACAACAGGAGCGATCAGCAGAGTGGGAACCGTACGTTTGCTGTCACCGGTCGTGACCGCGTTTGTGACATCCAGCTCAACGCTGCAAGGTGGGAGGACACTCTCCGGACGCGTAAACATTTCGGGAGTCGCACCGGCGGGTGGGATCACTGTGGTCGTGACAAGCTCGAATAACAGCGTCTCGCCACCGTCAACTGTGACCGTCCCCGAAGGGACCAAAACAATAGGCTTTTCGATCCCGACAAACGCTGTGACGGTTAGTACTTCGGTGACGCTGACGGCGACCACCGCCGGGACATCGCGGAGTGTCATCGTAACCATTACGCCCTAAATTTGCGGGCTGAATATCACTGTCAATTGACGGATTCGTTGTCGCTGAGAATTGACAAACCCGGGGTCCGGGCGGTTTACTGTAGATGGAGAATGTCATGATTGGATTGCTGGAACGAATTCCTTGGCCGCTGCGCGCACTGCTGATGTGGTGTGGCACGCTGGCTGGTATAGGCCTCTGCTTCTATTGCAGCCGTGCAGATTGGGCTGTCAGCCATTCGTGGCAGGAGAGTCTTGGAATTATGACAGGATGGTTCATGGCCTTTGGTTCACCGGTCATCCTGTTGAATACCAAAAGCCCCTGGGACGATTAGTCTGTCTGTCCGACGGCAGGAACAATGCAAAACCACACTCCCGTGAGTGTGGTTTTTTTGTTGTTGAAGCGACTGTAGTTTCGGAGTTCACATATTCGCTACTAACGCAGTGGCTGTCACTGGTGGACCTAGCAGAACGCATCCGGCAGATATACTTGATGTATGTTGTCCACATCCTCGCGTGTCGATATTCCGCTTCGCCTTCCTGAGCGACTAAGTGCCCTTCCTAAGCTGGCATACAACCTTTATTGGTCCTGGTCGCCGACGGTTCGCTCTCTTTGGGAGCGTATCGGTGGACACGCCGCATGGCAGGAAAGTGGACACAATCCGGTTAGGTTGCTGAGAGCGACTCCGACAGTCCGCTGGGAGGAACTTGCCTCCGACGCCACATTCCTGAAGCGACTTGATACCGCTTCTGCGGAGCTCGATGCCTATCTTGCTGCCGAAACCTGGTGGGATTCCCACAAGCCACAGGACTTGCCGGAGGACTATCGCATCGCGTACTTCTCAGCTGAGTTTGGTATTGCCGAGTGCCTCCCCATTTATAGTGGCGGCCTCGGAGTTCTCTCAGGCGATCACTGCAAAGCATCCAGCGACCTCGGCATCCCTCTCACCGCTGTAGGCTTTCTGTATCGAAAAGGGTACTTCCGCCAAGGCATCGACAATAATGGCTGGCAGGTTGAAAACTATCCACCCGTGCACCCGGAAGACCTCCCGCTGCGTGACACCGGCCACACAATCGATGTCACCCTCCCGTACCGCAGTGTCCGCTGCCGGGTTTGGATAGCCACTGTCGGCCGGATGCAGCTCGTGCTCCTCGATACGTTTGTCCCAGAAAACAACGAGTCAGATAAGTGGATTGCTGGAAATCTCTACGGTGGCAATCAGGAAACCCGTATCCAGCAGGAGCTTCTCCTTGGCGTCGGTGGTCTGCGTGCCCTCGATGTCCTTGGTCTTCGCCCGACCGTCTGCCATATGAATGAAGGCCACAGCGCGTTCCTCGCCCTTGAACGTATCCGCCAGGGGGTTCAGGAGCATCAATGGCCATCCGACCTCTCCGCGACCATTTCCAAAGCAGGAAATGTCTTCACAACCCATACGCCGGTTCCTGCGGGATTCGATGTCTTTCCACGCTCGCTCTTCGATCACTACCTTGCGGATGCCGCAGGGCAGGCAGGCTTTGATCTGGACTATGTGCGCGGCCGTGGACATCACCCCGGCGAAACGGATGAACGCTTTAACATGGCGGTGTTCGCGATTCGCAATGCCGGATTTGTTAATGGCGTTGCGAAGCTCCACGGTGAGGTCTCACGGGAAATGGCAAGGCCGGGTTGGCCGGAACATCCCGTGGATGAAATCCCAATCACAAGTGTCACCAATGGCATCCATACGCGTACGTTCCTCTCGGAGGAAATGCTGGCGCTGTGGAATTCCGTTGATGCTTTCAATGACCCTGAAGGGCTGCAGCGTCTCGATCTCGGAGAAATCTGGCGTGTCCGAAATGCGACCCGAAGGCGGCTTGTCGACTGGACGCGGTTACGTTTGACGAAGCGCGCGATGCGCCGCGAAGCCGATGACATCGCAGCGGCACGCCACGCGCTCGACCCGGATGTCCTTACCATCGGGTTTGCCCGTCGCTTCGCCACCTATAAGCGTGGCGACCTCCTGCTACGTGACCGGGACCGTATCAAGCGCCTGCTCGCCGGTCCCAATCCGGTGCAGGTAGTTTTTGCCGGCAAGTCCCACCCAAAGGATGACAATGGAAAGCGCATCCTTCAGGAAATTGTCCGGTTCACCCAAGAGCCTGGCGTTCGTGGGAAAGTCGTTTTCCTTGAGGATTATGACCTTGAAATGGCACGCTATCTGGTTCAAGGAGTGGACGTTTGGCTTAATACTCCCCGTCGCCCGATGGAAGCATCCGGGACCAGTGGAATGAAGGCTGTCATTAATGGTGCACTCCACTGCTCTGTCCTCGATGGCTGGTGGGCCGAAGCGTACCACCCGGATCTCGGGTTTTCGATTGGTGTGGGAGATATGCCGGAAGACCATGAGCTGGCAGACCGCCGTGAGGCCGAAGACCTCTACACACTGCTTGAGCGCGACATCATCCCGATGTTCTATGACCGCGGCGAAGACGGCATCCCGGAAGCTTGGCTGAAGATGGTCCGGGAAAGCATCGCGGTGCTTGGACCATATTTCTCGACGGACCGGATGGTCCGCGAATACACGGAGCGCGCGTACATTCCAAATGGTCAGCGGTACCTAAAGCTCGTGGCGGACAATGGTGCAGAGGGACGTGCATTTCTCGATTGGAAAAGACGCGTTCGTGCCGCGTGGCCAGATGTCAAATTGGTAAATGGCCGCCTTGCCGAGCGCGCAGCCGGACTGCTTGAAGCATCCGTGGATGTCCACTTAGGCATCACGTTAGCTCCTGAAGATGTCACTGTTTCAGTGATTATTGGAAGCGAATTGGATGGCAATCTTGGCACAGATGCGGTTCGCTCCGATGCTGGCGAGCTGGTTTCAACGGGGAATGGCTGGTATCGCTGGACCGGGCAGCACGCCTGGACACTGGCTGGGCCAACGGGTGCCCGTTTCCGGATGGACCCCAGCCATGCAAAGGCAGAATCACCGATTGAGCTTCCGCTAATTCGCTGGGACTAGGATAAACCGATGCAGGAAACTGTTGCCGTTCTTGGAGCCGGAAGCTGGGGAACCGCGCTTGCACTTCTTCTCTCCCGGGCAGGTGTAAATGTACGACTCTGGGACCGCTCGCCTGATCAGGTGGCCAAGCTGCTTGAACATCGCGAGAACCGCCAGTATCTTGCCGGGTGTCCGCTCCCGGAAACGATTGGGATTTGTGCTGACCTAAGTGCGACATTGGATGCCGTCGATGGCATTGTTTTCGCCGTCCCTGCGGGCGCCCTTGGTGATGTGACCGCACAGGTGGTTGAGATTCTGAGTGATGCCCTTGGGCCGCACGCCGGACCGATAGCGGTGATTGTCAGCAAAGGCATCAAGGTCGATAGCCTGCTTCTGCCAACGGCGGTTATGGAGATGGCTGGTTGGACAGGGCGCAGTGTGGTTCTTAGTGGTCCTAACCTCGCGACGGAAGTGGCGCAGGATATCCCCGCCGCTGCGGTTGCTGCCTGCATCGATGTCGAAACAGCGGCCGCCGTTCAGCGCTGGTTCTGTACGGAGCGTTTCCGCGTGTACGCATCCACAGATCGCATTGGTGTCGAAGTTGGCGGCGCCGTCAAGAATGTCCTCGCGGTTGCCGCTGGAATTTCGGATGGCCTTGGCTTTGGCGACAACACAAAGGCAGCATTACTGACGCGGGGGCTGGTAGAAATGGCCCGCCTTGGTGTCGCGATGGGCGCCACGAAGGACACATTTTACGGTCTCTCCGGCGTCGGTGACCTGCTTGCAACGGCGGGAAGCCGCCTCAGCCGGAACTGGCGTGTGGGTCATGCACTGGCGCAGGGGATGTCGCTTTCCGCTGCTGTCTCATCCCTTGGGCAAGTCGCTGAGGGAGTCGAGTCATCCAAAGCACTCCGAAAGCTGTCACAACAGCTGGGGGTGGAAATGCCCGTTTCTGAAGCCGTTTACGCGGTCTGTTATGAAGGTGTTCCACCGAGAGAAGCGGTAGCACGTCTTATGGGGCGCTTTGCTGGAATCGAATAGCAAATAATCGGTCGCTCCGTGCAGGAAAAGTAACGGTTCTCCCCAGAAATTACCGCTGGCGTATCCGGGCTCCGCTGCCCGCTGCGCTGCACGAGGAAAACCATGAGCAAACAGGTACGCATTGGCATCATTGGCTCCGGTGGGATGGCACGTCACCACATGGGGCAGCTGAAGAACATTGAGGGTGTGCAAGTCACAGCCCTCTGCGACATCAATCCAAAACAGATCGCACTCGCAAAAGAGACCTATCCGTATCTCAAAGATGCGTTTGAGACGGCAGACTACAAAGAGCTGTTGGCCCGCGAGGATGTCGATGCTGTCCAGATCATCACCCCGCACACACAGCACTTTGATCAGGTGAATGCATCCATGGATGCCGGTAAGCATATTCTCTGCGAAAAGCCGATGGTCTCAAGCGTCACGGAAGCTCACGCGCTGCTCGAGCGTAACAAGTCGTACGACAAGGTTTTTGCCCTCGCATACCAGCGTCATGCTTTTGGTCAGTTTGCTATCATCAAAGACAAAATCGCATCGGGTGAGCTTGGTGCCGTTACCTACGTCACCGCGATGCAATGTCAGCACTGGAAAACAGCCGTCGCCGGCACCTGGCGTCAGGACCCAGCCCTGTCAGGTGGTGGTCAAATCAACGACTCCGGGTCGCACCTCGTCGATATCATCCTCTGGGTAACGGGCCTCACCGTCGCGCAGGTGGCTGCATTTATGGATAACCGCGGAACCCCGGTTGACATCGATTCCGCTTTGTCGCTGACCTTTACGAATGGTGCCATTGGAAACATTTCGGTCATTGGTGACACCGTTGTTGGATGGCATGAAGACATCACGATTTACTGCGAGCGCGGAGCCTTCTTCTACCGCAATGGCAACCTCTCGTTTGTTGATCAAAACAATGTCCGTACGACATTGGATGGCGCGACGATTCCGGGAACCCGCAACATCGATGAAGACTTCGTGCAGGTCATCCGTGGCGAGCGCGAGACCCCGGCAGCACCTCCAATCTGCGGTTTGCGCACGATTGAGCTCACGGAAGCGGCTTGGAAGAGCGCCGCGGATGGTGGACGTCCTGTTCGCATGAACTAGAGCGAGGATTTTATTCGTAAATGGCCTTCAGGGATTCCTCTGGGGGCCATTTTGTTTACCTTGGTGCTTCACTTCAGCGCTACGACCGATGTCTACGTTGGACGAATAGGGGTTCATCGTGTACCGTGGTATTTCGTGAACAACCCACAGCAGGCCCCCGCGCTCTGGAACCCCACCAGACCCATTGTTGGAATGGTGCATCTCGCCGCACTCCCCGGGAGCGTTCGGTATGACCAGCCCCTTAGTGTCACCATCGAGCGTGCGATCCGCGAGGCTGGTCGCTGGGTGGATGCTGGCGCGGATGCCATCATGGTTGAGAATTTCTTTGATGCTCCATTTGCGCTGGAGAGTGTCCCGCCCATCACCGTTGCCTGCCTGACGCGCTGCGCTGCTGCATTGCTTGCTGCGTATCCGGAGATGCCTCTTGGTATCAACTGCCTTCGCAACGATGGTCCATCCGCTGTAGCCATTGCCCATGCCGTTGATGCCCAGTTTGTACGCATTAATGTCTATGTTGGCGCGGCGGTAACAGACCAGGGAATCGTCCAGGGGCAGGCTCGCGCCGTGCAGCTGCTCAAGTCCCAGCTGGGAGCGAATATTCGGGTCTGGACGGATGTCTTTGTAAAGCACGCAAGCCAGCTTGGCGGTTCAGATATACGTATCGAGGACCATGCAAAGGATGCGGTCTACCGCGGCCTCTCGGATGGCCTGATTGTCAGCGGGACGGGGACAGGCTTTTGCGTGGATACGGCTGACCTTGTGCGTGTACGTGCAGCGGTGCCGGGAGCTCTGGTTGCTGTCGGCAGTGGTTACACGCCATCATCAGCGGCGGCACTTGCAGCAGCGGGAGCAACTGCGGTGATCGTTGGTACTGGGGCCAAACCCGGTGGAGATGTTACCTGCGAAGTGGATGCCGACCTGGCAAGGGAATGTGTGGATGCATGGCGGGCTGCCTGCAGTGAGTCAAAATGAGCATTAGTAAAAAGCTGCGACAGTGGATTCTCGCCGGTTACGAGGAGCCAGAAGGCTTTTACGAAACCGAAAAGGTAGCGGAAGCACATCACCATACACACTCATGGTGGAAGGTGATGTGTCTAACGGGCGTTGACTATTTCTCGACGCTTGGGTACCAGCCGGGCATTGCTGCGATTGCCGCCGGTGCGCTCTCACCTATCGCGACACTTGTCCTCGTTCTGCTAACACTTTTCGGCGCGCTCCCGATGTACAAGCGGGTTGCAAAGGCCAGCCCACACGGGGATGGTTCCATCTCGATGCTCGCCGGATTGCTGCCATACTGGTATGGCAAGCTCTTTGTGCTCTCGTTGATTGGCTTTGCCGCGACCGGATTTATCATCACGATCACGCTCTCTGCCGCAGATGCCACAGCGCACATCGTTGAAAACCCGATGTTGCCTCACGGGATGGAACACTGGACGGTACCGATTACTCTGGTACTGATTGGACTTCTCGGCGCCGTCTTCCTCAAGGGCTTCAATGAAGCTATCGGGATCGCCGTAGCGCTGGTTGCCATTTACATCGGGATGAACTGTATTGTCGTCGGACAGGGCATCATGCAGCTCGTTCAGCATCCAGACCTAATTTCAGGATGGCAGACACGTCTGTTCCAGACATTCCCGAGTATCGACAAAATGGCAATCGCAGCGGTGATTGTCTTCCCGCAGCTTGCACTAGGTCTATCCGGGTTTGAGACCGGTGTTGTCGTGATGCCGCTTGTCAAGGGCGATGCAAACGATGACAAAGAAGAACCTGCCGGGCGCATCCGTAATGCTGGGAAGTTACTGACCGCAGCAGCAACCCTCATGAGTGTTCTGTTGATCGGTAGCTCAACCGTTACGACGATGCTGATCAAGCCCGAGCTCTTCCAGAAGGGCAATGAGGCATACGGTCGCGCGCTCGCCTACATGGCCCACACATATCTTGGTGACAAGTTTGGAACCGCCTACGACATCATCACGGTGTTGATTCTCTGGTTTGCAGGTGCATCCGCGATGGCAGGCCTCCTCAATATCGTTCCCCGGTATCTGCCCCGCTACGGGATGGCACCGGAGTGGACGCGCGCCGTTCGTCCATTGGTGATGATCTTTACGGGTATTTGTTTCCTCGTAACGGTCGCTTTCAAAGCCGATGTCGAAGCGCAGGCAGGGGCGTATGCTACGGGTGTTCTGGCGTTGATGCTCTCGGCAACGGTGGCCGTCACGATAAGTGCCTGGCGGCGAAAAGAAAACATCGCGTTTATTGGCTTTGCTGTCGTCACGGTGATCTTTGTCTATACCCTCATTGCCAATATCATCGAGCACCCCGAAGGCCTCCGTATCGCAAGTCTCTTTATCGCAGGGATTGTCTTCATTTCTGTGATCAGCCGCCTCTGGCGTGTTACCGAGCTCCGGGTTTCGGGTGTGCACTTCGATGACGAGGCCCGTCGGATGATTATGGAGATGTCGAGGCAGGGTGAGATTCGGTTTATAGCGAACCACCCGGACACCCGTGATGTGGACGAATACTCAGTAGCATCCCGTAAGGCAGCGTGGGTACATCACTTTGG
>CAZSGJ010000041.1:14074-21038 GCA_964606305.1 uncultured Armatimonadia bacterium | reverse complement strand
TCTGTTGTCTTCACGGGAACAACATCTGGTGTAACGACTGCTACATCCGGTGCCGTCTCGGCAACAACCGGCACCACAACACGGTCTGTAACGGTTACGGTTAATCCATAATCGTTCTGACCTAACAATGACCCGCGGATGGTTTCATCCGCGGGTTTTTTGTTGCCCGCTTACCTTACTCCAGGATTCATGACGCAATTTTGGCCAAAGGTACGTTCAGCAACGAATACTTGGACTTCGACTCAGTGGTTGCCTAAGTGCGATGACATTGCTGAAACGTACATGCTCTACATCCTGCAAGTAGCCGAAGTGAGTGAAGAAATCAAAAGCTGCAACAATCGTCAGAGAATATGTGGTTACTTGCAGACTCTATGCATTATCTGTTGCTAAACATTTAGGAAAGTGACTTATTTTTCGGTGTGTTGAACACAACATACTGTGGCAAACATCACTCCCGTTAATAGACTGATTAGGTATTGTTGTATATTGAGTATTAGCCGATATTTGGCAACACAGACACTGTGTGGAGAACTGTAATGATGACTGCCGGTTCGCGCGTGATAACAGACCGCCTTCAACGATTGCTTGCATCGTTGATGTTAGTTCTGCTTATTTCGCTGGGTTCACCATCCTTCTCGCAAGATTATAAATTCCGCTATGCACTCGGTCGTGGACCAATGAGTGCTCCTTACGGCATTGCCAGGGATTCGAGTGGAAATGTATACATAGCTGACTCAAACAATGACACCGTGCTAAAGTTCACGAGTGCCGGGTTGTTTGTAACGCAATGGGGCTACACTGGGACTGGTGAAGGTCAGTTTGCCTTTCCATCCGGAATCGCAGCTGATGCATCTGGCTTTGTGTACGTTGTTGATACAAACAACAGTCGAGTGCAGAAGTTTACGGCTGCAGGAAAGTTCGTTCTGCAGTGGGGAACAGCCGGCAACGGTGATGGTCAGTTTAACCTCCCCGCCGGTGTAGTTGCTGCATCTGATGGATCGATCTTTGTTGCTGATAAGGGTAACGATCGCATTCAAAAGTTTACGAATACCGGTCAATTTGTGTTGAAGTTTGGTGGACTGGGTGCAGGGGACGGCAAGTTGTTGGCTCCTGGTACATTGGCGATCGATTCGTCCGGTAATGTCGTCGTGGCGGATACCGGTAATCATCGCATTCAGAAGTTCACATCATCGGGTGTTTACTCCTCAAAGTTCGGTACCAATGGCATCGCGAATGGTCAATTTGACTCGCCGGAAGGTGTTGCGATTGACGTCAGCGGAAACATTTACGTTACTGACACGTGGAATCATCGCATACAGAAATTCACGGCAGCAGGCGTTCACAGTCGGACCTGGGGCACATTTGGTGCTGGAAATGTTGAGTTTCAATATCCATCCGGTCTGACGGTAGATGCATCCGGAAACATCTACATTGCTGACACCGATAATAATCGTGTTCAGAAACTGAATGCGAGTGGTTTGTTCCTTACAGAGTGGGGAGCGACCACAAATGGTGATGGTCAGTTCTTTAGTCCATATGCTACGGCACTTGATTCAAGCGGAAACCTTTACGTTGCGGACACGCTTAACCACAGAATCCAGAAGTTCAAGGTTGATGGCACGTACGTCGGGAAGTTCGGCTCAGAAGGTTCTGCAAACGGACAGTTCTCGTTCCCATCCGGTGTCGCTGTTGACTCTGCGGGCAATGTATACGTTGCAGACACGTTGAATCATCGTATCCAGAAGTTCAACTCAGCCGGGACATTCGTGTCCGCGGTTGGAACGAATGGTTCTGGAAATTTACAATTCTCAAATCCTGCATCGGTAGCTGTTTCGTCAGCTGGCGCTGTAATCGTTGCAGATACAGGAAACAACCGCATTCAGGTACTTACCACTGCATTGGCGTTCACAACAGCTTTCGGTGCGACTGGTACTGGAGATGGCGAGTTTACAAGCCCTGGTTCTGTAGGTGTAGATACTACCGGTAACATCTATGTTGCTGATACTGGTAACAACAGAGTTCAAAAATTTACAAGCACCGGTACGTTCACTGCAAAGTGGGGGTCAGTCGGTACATTAACTGGAGAATTTCAAAGCCCTAATGGGGTCGTTGTTTCTGCATCCGGGACTGTCTACGTATCAGACTCTGGAAATCGACGCGTTCAGCTGTTTTCGAACACTGGCTCGTATCTGACATCATTGGGTGTTCCTGGGACAGCGGTTGATCAGCTGCAGTATCCATCGGGACTTGCTATCGACTCGATCGGTAACGTCTTCGTAGCAGATGCTGACAACAACCGGATTTCTGTTTGGGGAATTAAGGATGTTGTCGCTCCGGTATCAACCAGAGTTCTCAGTCCATTGGCAAATGTTAATGGGTGGAACAGTGCTGATGTCAACGTGACTCTCTCGGCGGTTGACAATGCCGATGGCTGGGGAGTTAAGGAAATCCACTACCGCCTTAATGGTGGAACAGAAGTCGTCGTTGTTGGTAACTCCGTTGTTGTACCTGTAACCGGCGAAGCGGTTCATACGCTTGACTTCTTTGCGGTCGATAACGCAGGTAATGTCGAAGCAGTCCAGAACAGCTTTGTCCGGATCGACCGTACGGTGCCAGTGACTACAGCCTCTGCGAATGCAACCGGTACATTGGTCACTCTGACGCCGACGGATGACCGGTCAGGTGTTGCAACGACTACGTATACGGTTGATGGCGGAGCGCAACAGACTTACAGCGCTCCATTTACGGTTTCAGCGGGTCCTCATACGATTCGCTACTTCTCAACGGATCTTGCAGGTAACCAGGAAGCTCAAAAGACGCTGACGATTCGTCCAGATCTTGTTTCGGTAACAATAGATCCGACAACTATTGTCGGTGGTTCTACAGCGGTTGGAACCGTAAACCTTGCTTCGGCGGCTGGTCCAGGTGGTGTCACGGTTACGTTGTCATCCAATAGGGCAGGGGTTACTGTGCCGGCGACGGTTGTTGTGCCGAACGGTGCTGTTTCAGTTTCGTTCAATGTCACCACAACGGCTGTCGTTGCAGATGTTTCCGCTACAATCACGGCGACTGCTGCTGCAATATCCAGGAATGTTACGGTTTCCGTTGTCCGAACGACGCCAACATCGGTGACCATCAACCCGAATAGCGTCATCGGCGGGATCGGTGCAGTTGGTACGGTAACAACAAACGGACCGGCACCGACTGGCGGTCTTGTCATCACTCTGGCCAGCGGTAACCCTGCGGTGACTGTACCGGCTACAGTTACCGTTGCTGCTGGACAGTCATCAGCAAACTTTGCTGTTGCAACCACCGCTGTTGCAGCTGATACGAATGTATCCGTCACGGCTTCGGCGAATGGTACGACGCAATCCGGTGGTATCACTGTTCTCCGACCTAACCTAAGGGTAATCTTGCTCAATAGGTCTTGGACAGTCGGAGGCACATCCAGAGTGCTCCGTGTGATTCTTGACGGTAAAGCACCGACGGGCGGGTTGGTTGTCAATCTTGCATCGGATAACCCTGTTGCATCCGTTCCGGCTACCGTTACGGTTCCTGCCGGGGCTGACCAAGTGAATGCAACTGTTACGACGACGTCTGTTGCAACCTATACGTCTGCAACGCTTACCGCAACCAATAACGGAATCACGAGGACCGTTCAACTTGATGTTGTTCCTCCTAGTGCCCGTGTTCGCGTAGTTCCGTCCTCTGTTTCCGGTGGTACAAGTGCTACTGGAACAGTTACGCTCGATGTAGCGGCTCCGGTTGGCGGTTACACGGTGGCCATCGCGTCGGACAATGCGAATGCTACCGTCCCTGCATCGGTGGTTGTTGCTGCAGGACAGACATCGCAGACATTCACTGTTACGACAGCAGCAGTGACGGTGGAAAACGTTGCATACATCAGCGTCTCCACAGCAGATCAATCCTCTGAGGCATCCCTCACGATCCGACCTGTGGTTCCTGTTTCTATTGGGTTCACGCCGGCATCGGTCGTTGGAGGTTCTCCAAGTACAGGAAGGGTTACTCTTTCCTCCGCTGCGCCGACAGGTGGATTGGTTGTAAATCTGTCATCAGACTCCGTCAGCGCTACTGTTCCGACTTCGGTAACGGTTGCGGCGGGTCAGACCTCAGCAACGTTCAATGTAACTACAACGGGTGTATCAACTGATACAACCGCGACAATCAGCGGTGTTGCCTCTGGGACTACCGTTTCAAACGGATTGAACATCAAGGCGATTGCTCCAACCTCCGTCTCGTTCAATCCAACATCCGTTATTGGTGGCTCACAAACCACTGGTACAGTGACTCTCTCGAGTGCTGCACCTGCTGGTGGTGTGGTTGTTGCGCTGTCGTGGAACAGCTCCGCTGCATCCGCGCCTTCCTCGGTGACGGTCGCTGCTGGTCAGACATCAGCAACGTTTACTGTTGGAACAACCGCAGTAGCATCAGATGCATCAGTATCTGTTACTGCCACTGCAAACGGCTCCAGCAAATCAGGAACATTCGCAATCACACGGAGTGGAGTAGCGTCGGTAGCAATAACGCCATCCAGTGTCATCGGTGGTGCAGGTGCATCTGGAACAGTGACATTGACCGGTCCTGCACCTGATGGCGGTCTAACCGTTACACTGTCTTCCGACTCCAATGCCGCCAGTGTTCCAGCTACGGTGACGGTTCCTAGAAATGCAACATCGGCGACATTCGATGTCGTCACGTCTGCTGTTGTTTCGGATAGCACAGTTGTTGTAGCGGCTTCTGCTAACGCAACGACGAAAACGGCTCAGCTCACTGTTCAACGAAGTGCGGTTGATTCCGTAACGGTCAATCCTGGTTCTGTCATTGGTGGCTCTTCTTCAGATGTCACTGTGACACTCTCGGGACCAGCACCAACAGGTGGATTTGCGGTCGCTTTGTCATCTAACAATGGTGCAGTTACGCTTCCTGCAACAATCACTGTTCCTGAGGGAGCGACGAGTGCTGTCGCCTCCGCTGCCACTAGTCCGGTGGCTGCCAACGTCACTGCTACTCTGAGTGCATCCGCGAATGGAGTAACGAAGACAGCTACGCTTAACGTCAACCGGACGACGGTGGATGCGATTTCGCTTTCACCAACATCGGTGATTGGAGGAAGTTCCAGTACAGCGACTGTAACGATCAGCGGTCCAGCTCCTGCTGGTGGCTTGGTGGTTGCTATTGCTAGGACCGGAACTGCAGTGTCTGTTCCAGCGACAGTAACGGTTGCAGCAGGACAGACAGCTGCTTCATTCACAGTGACAACTACCGCTGTAGGTTCTGACTCTGACTCGACCGTTACGGCGACAGCCAATGGTACGAGCCGTTCCGCAGTACTAACTGTTCAGCGGACGGTGCCAGCGTCTGTTTCTATTGCTCCGACAAATGTTGTTGGTGGACAAAACGCTACGGCTACTGTGACACTTGTTGGTCCCGCTCCAGCTGGTGGATTGTCCGTTACGTTGTCGAGTAACACTACGGGAGTCTCAGTACCGGCAACGGTTACGGTTGCATCCGGTGCTACATCGGCGACGTTTACCGTCACAACGACGATTGCGACAGCATCGAGAACGGCGACGATTACAGCGTCGGCAAATGCAGTTTCTGTCACGGGAACTCTCAATGTTCGCCCTGTCGTTCCTGCGACGGTTACGTTCAATCCATCCAGTATCACGGGAGGCTTTGGAACAACTGGAACGGTCACATTGGCTGATCCTGCTCCAGTGGGTGGTCAGGTTGTTACGCTTGCATCATCCGGGAACGCGTTGGGTGTACCTGCAAGTGTAAATGTGGCGGCTGGTCAAACAAGTGCCACATTCCAGGCGACGTCAACTGCTGTGACATCGAATACGTCCGTGACCGTTACAGCAACGGCAAACGGAACATCCGTTACTGGAACTGTCAATGTCCGCCTTTCACAACCTTCTACGGTGACGTTCTCTCCTGCTGTTGTGGCTGGAAAGGTCGCATCGACTGGAACGGTGACGTTGGCAACGCCAGCTCCTGCGGCTGGTTTGGTGGTAACTCTGGCTAGCAGCAATGCAATCGTTGCCAAGGCTGCTGCTGCGACTGTAAAGGTTCTGCCTGGGGCCACGACGGCAACATTTGCTGTTGCA
The DNA here is from genome assembly GCA_964606305.1 of uncultured Armatimonadia bacterium. GTDB lineage: Bacteria > Armatimonadota > Armatimonadia > Armatimonadales > Armatimonadaceae > CAIRTT01. Next base: position 14,907 of record CAZSGJ010000041.1, on the reverse strand, counting down.
ACGACGATTGTTGGAGTCGATACTCCGGTAACGTTTACTGCGACGGCCAATGGAGCATCGGCTACCGGAGTTCTGACCGTTCAGGCGGCACGTCCGTCGACGGTGACGTTCTCACCAGCGGCAGTCCGCGGAGGGAAGGCTTCCATCGGTACCGTTACATTGACCGGTGCTGCACCAGCAGCTGGTATCACGGTGCAGTTGACTTCTTCAAATGCGGCCGCAACTGTTCCAGCATCGGTGATCGTGCCAAGTGGTAAGACATTTGCAACGTTTACCGTTAGCACATCGGCTGTCACGGCGACCCGAAATGTGGACATTTCGGCGAGAGCGAATGGCACTACAGCGACAGGAACCCTAGCGGTTCGTATTCTGACCGTTGGAAGTATCACTGCTGCACCATCACCGGTTGTCGGAGGAGTTGCTTCTGTTGGTACAGTAACGCTCACTGATGTCGTTACGGCTGCGACTACTGTAACGCTGACTAGTGACAATGCGAATGTTGTCGTACCTGCCACGGTCGTAGTACCGGTTGGTAAGGCGATTGCAACATTCCCGATTACCACTAAGGTAGTTGGCGTTTCTGCGGTTGCCACAATAACCGGTGCACTGAATGGTGAGACTGGTTCCGGCAAGGTAACGGTTACGCCGCTGAATGTGGCATCGGTTACGGTAGCACCTACGACAATCATCGGTGGTGCGAATGGAACGGGTGTTGTGAAGCTGACGGCTGCACCAGCGGTCGATACGGTTGTCACACTGACGTCCGCCAACCCTGGAGTCCTGTCGGTTCCGGCAACAGTTACGGTTGCAAAGGGAGCCCTTCAGGCAACGTT
>CAZSGJ010000041.1:0-13974 GCA_964606305.1 uncultured Armatimonadia bacterium | reverse complement strand
TCCTGTCGGTTCCGGCAACAGTTACGGTTGCAAAGGGAGCCCTTCAGGCAACGTTTACCGTTACAACGACCAAGCCTGCTGCAGCAACCACTGTAGTCGTCACAGCGACTACTGGTGGATTGGCAAAGACGGTGAGTGTTTCAGTACGGCCGTAAGGTCTGATATTCTGACCGAGCCCCCCAGGAATGGGGGGCTTTTTTTGTCTAGAGTTTTTTGTACTCACAAACCGACGTGATGGTCTTTATTTACCGAACGATCTACTTGGAGCAGTCCGGTCATAAAATTGGATGTCCGTAGTCACGCACCGTTTTGTGTGACTGTTTCCAATGTCTATCTGTGTAACCGAGTACTACGATGCGTATGGGATTTCGATCTTCTAATTCTCAGTGTGCATTTAGTTGACGGGCTTCTCCCGATCTGCCAATGGCATCGTGTGCTGGGGGCAAAGACGGTGAGTGTTTCAGTACGGCCATAAGGTCTGATCTTCTGACCAAGCCTCCCAGGAATGGGGGGCTTTTTTGTCTAGAGTATTTTGTACTCATAAACCGACGTGATCATTTTTATAGACCGAACGATGCAGATGGGGCAGTCCGGTCATAAAATTCGTTCTACGCGATCACGCGAGGTTACGTGCAAGTCCATACAGCGACGTTTTTGAAGATACCAATGTAGATTTTCCAACTAAGATTCGGATTTGCTTAGCCTATATTCTCATCTAGTCAGGCGGTACTTCAGCCCTTCCAATCGCGTACGAGCTATAAGTATGTATTCAACTAAGAAACATGTGATTTTCGCTTAGAGTAGACATTGGTTCTCCGGGAGGCAAGTGAGTCGATAGTATGGTCATGTTTATGACGATGCACTAATGAAACAACTGTTGGGACAGTCCGGTTCATAATCGTGATTATCTTGAATATGTTTTGTTTACTAAATCAATCTGGTGTTTCTAGTGCCTCAAATCGCTGTTTCATTACCGTAATAATTGCTGTAATTGGGTGAAAACCCGGTATTTTGACTAGTTATAAAAGAGTAATAGTTCATTAATATAAATCATCCGAGAGCGAGTTGTAAGAACTTGGATAGATGGATGGAATATTAATGGACGAAAAGAAGATCACGCGACGCAATTTGCTCAAGGCTGGGGCAACCGTGGGTGTTGCAGCAGCAGCTGTTGCGAGTGTGCCTGCAGTTGCCGGTGTAACCAAGAATGGTTCGAAGGCTGACCGAAGTCGCTTGGCACGTAGTGGAGCAGGTGCCCCAAAGCCCGCCGCCACTCCATTGGATAATGCCGCGGCACTCGCATTGACAAAATTTGTATGGCCAGTCCTACAACCCCCAATCTTAACTCCTGGGACATCAGCGGATGGGTCTGACTACTACGAAGTAGCATTGATGGAGACGTCTCATCAGGTCTATCCCAACTGGACACCTACTGCGATGTGGGCATATGGACAAAATAACAGTGCACCGTCGTTTCCTGGACCAACTATTGTCGCTGAAGTAAACAAGCCAGTTACTATTAAGTGGCTTAATCAGATTCCCGATACAACGCCGCACCTTTTGTCAAGCGTTTACGATACCAACTTTGCCGGCGCCAACAACAATGAGCCACATGCCCGGATGACGGTCCATCTGCATGGAGCACACGTCCAACCCGAATACGATGGTGATCCTGAAGCATGGTTCACGCATACGGGTACTAATGGTGTTCCTACAAAAACAGGTCCGACATTTGTTACCAATGAATACAAGTATCCGAATTTGAACAATGCGGGAACATATTGGTATCACGACCACACGTTGGGGATTACCCGTCTCAATGTATATGCTGGAATGGCCGGTTACTATATTCTGACTGATCCCGCAGAAGCCTCATTGAATCTTCCATCTGGTGCATACGACCTTGGTCTGTGTATACAGGACCGCATGTTCAACGATGATGGATCGTTGTTCTATCCGACAAACATCTTGATGGGAACAACGGATCCGATTAGTCAGGCTATAGAGCATCCAGGTCCGTGGGTTCCAGAGTTTTACGGAAATATGATGCTGGTGAACGGTCGTCTATGGCCGTACCTTGAGGTTGAACCACGTCGGTATCGATTCCGCATCCTAAATGGGTGTAATGCCCGTGTGTTGAGTATGGCGCTCTGGGAGAACACAACCGACCAAACATCGAACATTGGCGGAACTCCCGGACCGCAGATCACAGTGATCGGGTCTGACCAAGGACTTCTTCCTTACCCAGCACAGCTAGGAACTCCGGGCGTTCAGGTAACCACAGACATCAACGGAACCATTACCACGCAAACAAATGTGCTTACCCAAGCCAGCGGTGAGCGATACGACATCATTATCGACTTTTCTAATCATTCGGGTAAGACGTTGGTCCTAGCAAACGATGCCAATAGTCCATATCCATTTGGTGATCCTGTGATACCGGGAATCGATGACCTCATTATGCAGTTCCGTGTAACGCTTCCTCTACAGGGCACTGATACGAGTCTGGACGTCAATGCTGCCACGCCACCATCACTAAGGCCAATTACTCCTCTTATCGAAGCAACCGCTGCTGCAGAGCGAAACATCACGATTGTCGAATTCGTGGATGCGAGCGATCTTGGTCCAGTCACGGCGATGTTTAATAACCGTAAGTACCACGTCAATGACACTCTGGCACCTACCGATGTCAACTATGGAATTGACCCTACGTTGAAACCTGTTGTTGGCTCGACAGAGATTTGGAACTTTGTCAATTTGACTGGTGATGCACACCCCGTTCATATGCATCTTGTTGAAATGCAACTATTGGGGCGTGCAGACTTTGATCCGCTTCTCTACGAAGCTGCACTCCTTGGTACAGGGATGATGACTCCGGGTATGGGACCTGATCCTATCAAACCGACAGTGGCTCACGGGCTACTACAGCGGGCATCCGCGTATCCTTGGGAGTCAGGTTGGAAAGATACTGTGATTGCATATCCAGGGCAGGTGACCACCGTCATCACCAAATTTGGCGACTTCTCAGGACCATATCCTGTTCATTGTCATATTCTTGAGCATGAAGACAATGAGATGATGGTGCGATATGAGGTTCAGGCGGGAGTACGTTCGGTTGACCTCAGTGCCGCATCAGTGACTGGTTCAGGATCAGTGACGGCAACAGTCACGCTCACCGGGCGGGCTCCTAATGGGGGAGTGACGGTTACTTTGTCATCCAGCAATCCTTCAATTGCGGCGCTGTCCGCGGCATCTGTCACAATCCCGGCGGGCCAGCAGACTGGGTCAGTTACGGTGACTACCACCCCGGTTTCTTCGGCCGCTACATCAACAATCTCGGGAATCCTCAATGGAGTCGGTGCATCCACAACACTTACGGTCACGCCGCCGGTTGTGACCGCCCTGAGCTTGACTTCGGCATCCGTAACTGGTGGTCTGGCCTCAACGTTGACGGTTACTTTGGATGCGATTGCACCAGTGGGTGGGACGACAGTGCTGTTGACCAGCAATAATGCCGCCGCAACGGTTCCAGCCAGTTTAGTGATTGCATCTGGTGCTACAACTGGAATTGTTACTATTTCGACTGTACCTGTCGTAACGAACACTTCCTGTACGATTACCGCAAGTACTGGTGCTGCTTCTGCAACACAGTCACTGCAAGTCTTGGCACCGCTCGTATCGACCGTTGCAATCGTTCCTGCGGCGATTACAGGTGGAAATAGCGTTGTTGGTCAAGTGACACTCACAGGAGCTGTTGCAGCTGCCCAGACTGCTGGTCAAACATTGACCATTGCGAGTGACAATCCTGTCGCGACGCCACCAGCAACGGTGGTGGTACGTGCCGGTCGTAGTACTGCCACGTTTACCATCAGAACTGCAGCTGTCACGGTGGCTGGTGTAGCCAATATCAAGGTTACATCAGGTGCAGTTTCCGGATCCGCGCCGCTCACCATCAACCCTCCAGGGGTTAAGGTAGTTCAGGTCAGCGGCTTGTCACTTTCGTTGACATCCGTCGTCGGCGGTGCGGCGAGTGTGGCAACCGTAGGATTGACTGCTCCGGCTCCGGTCGGTGGATTTGTTGTAAATGTCACTGCCGGCGTAGGGGCAACCGTTCCAGCGACGGTTGTTGTTCCAGCGGGAGCAACATCGGCAACATTTTCAATCACAACTGCCGCTGTTGCTACCACGACAAACGTTGTCATTACGGCAGCCGGCGGTGGTCGTAGTCGTAGCGCGACGCTGGTTGTTACAACACAAAGGGTTACAGCGCTCGCGGTGACGCCGATAGCTGTTGTTGGTGGAGCGTCCGTCACGGGAACGGTTACGATTGGTGGACCGGCGCCTGCAGGTGGATTTGTTGTGACATTGGCATCATCAAAGGCTGCCATTGTGGTTCCGCCTACCGTCACTGTGGCTGCAGGCGCAACAACAGCAACGTTTGTAGCGACATCTGTGTCTGTTGCGGCAACGACTGCATTGACGATTACGGCGACTGCTGGTGGTGCGTCTGTAAAAGCGAATGTATCTGTTACGGCACCTGCCATAGCCGCCATCGGATTGAGTCCTCTCACTGTCAAGGGTGGGACTACCTCGACGTTGACAGTCACGTTGGATGGTGTAGCTCCAGCTGGCGGAACGGTCGTTACGCTGGCATCGAGCAGTACGACTGCAGTCGTGCCAGCATCGGTTACGGTGATTGCCGGACAACTATCCGCCACGCAAGTCATTACAACCCGTGCAACGACCAGAAACCGAACCGCACGTATCACGGGAACGACTGGTGCAACGGCACTGACGGCAACCTTGTCGATCACTCCATAGTCCATCTGGAGTTCAGACACTTCACCCGCTTGCTGGATGCTCCAGCAGGCGGGTTTCTTTCTGCCTGATGATCGCTTGACATGCGGTTGAATGGATTCACTTGGTGGTCATGGCGAACACATAGACAACCAGGTGCCTCGGTCATCGCTGCAACTATGCCAATGATGGGTAAAGTGGATGTCGACTGCAGTGGCTAGAGTTTTGTTGCCGCCTGCTCGGTAGGCTCAGCCTTACTATAAACTTCGGTGGGTGTGAGGGACCGTACGAATGATTGCCAGTCCATGAGATTCAGAAAATGGACTCATCGCAAGATTGGGAGACTTGAACACCGCGCGTGAGCGCACATCGGTCGAACGCTTGCCATTCATGATGAATTTATTGCCAGATGTTGCATTTATGAGACGCGGGAGAGAATGCTCAAGAACGCCGTATTACTTGGAATGATGCTCAAGGTGAGCATCCAGATGTGAAGTAAATTCGATTGTTTACCAGCTGTCAATCTATGTTTAGAAAGCGTCGATTCTTTACCTGATGAAGTGCGGTTGCAATTGCCGGCGAGTCTCAGTGAATGTAGTTAAATGCAAAGTCGCCACACAGTGAAACTATGTGGCGGCTTTGCCCTGTAATGCAAGCGAGCTATTGCACCGTGTAGCCAATGTAAACCAGGAGCTTTTCGTCCTTCGAGGTTTCGCCGAAATGAATGTCTTTCGGCGGGACATTTGGTTGCCGTGGGTTAGCTACGCTGTTGTCGTAGACGGCATTTACTGCTATGACGGATCCCACAGGGACATCGATGGGTTTTTGAAACAAGTAGGCTTCCTGCCAATAGATGTCCCAATCACGGATACCCAGTAGTGATGTGACCTTGCCATCAGGTGTTGTTACAGTAACGGTAATCGATTTACCTGCGAAGTGCATATGTGGCATGATGCTGTGAATCGAAATTGCCTGGTCAACGCGGTGGGCAACACTCATCGGCTTTATCGCACCTGCTGGCAGATACAGATCGCTTCGGCTCAGTGAAAGTAATCGTCGCTCACGTTTGATAGGGCCCGTCGCAAAGTGCATTTGAACCGTTGGTGCATCGGATTCGACCTTTCCTGTCGGGTGATAGTGAACCTGTACAAGAATGTCAGCACCTTTAGGGAGTTTCCAAGCTACACCATCCTGCAACACTTGAAGCGGATTTCCTGGAAACCACGCACCCAGGTCTGCATCGGGTTGAGATAGTAACCCGCCAAAGTTTGAATATCCAAGTGATGAATTTGTGTCTGCGTGCTTTCTCGCACCGTGGCTAGCATCCACAAATCCAATAATCCGATGCACTACTTTTGGATTGGATGGCTTAAAGTCGATGGCATCAATCCACTTGTCCTCGTTGAAGTTAGTCGGGATGATAAACGTACGGTACTCATCGGGGCCACCGGCCTTAATCGTATGCATCGCAGCCGGCATCAGCTCTGAATCCCAAGTCACAGAAGGGCGACGTTCATCAAACTTCGGTGTTACGGTTTGAATACCTGCCGCTGCGCCCGTTGCGGACCATTGCATTAAAGTCTTTCGGTCTTCTTCCGAAAGAGAGCGTAGATTAGCGTACATATGCACGCTTGGATCTGCTTTCCATGGGGGCATTTGGCGCTGTGCCACGACCGATGCGATGTTGTTCGCATAGCGTCGTGCTCCTGCATAGGTAGCGAATGACATCGGTGCAACACCGCCAGCATCATGGCACCGTAGACAATTTTTATCAAGTACGCCTTTGACTTGCGGGTAGTAGCTTGGTCCTTTTTGACCATTTGGCAGCGTTCGTTCGATCGCACATCCGAAGACTTTGGTTTTCGTCAGCTTTACTTCGTGACCTGCGAGGACCGAGGTTACTGCATTTCGCAATTCACTGGTTCTGGCAGCACTTCCTGTCGGTCGAGTACGACCCAGATAGCGGTCATCCATGCGTCCCTGGTAGACAACCTGATAATCCCTCACGACATACATTTCCGGTGTCATTGATGCATGGAATGCACTCGCAACCACTTGATCCTGATCAAGGACAATCGTGCATTCTGACAGTCCGTATTGCCGGACATGTTCGGCAGCCTCGCTGATATCGCCCGCATTAGAATAGACGAGGACGAGGTTGCCCCCTTGTTTTTTTAGCTCTGATTGCAGTGCCGTATAGTCAGGCGCATACGAATTTGCAATCGGACAGTTGACGGCAACGAAGGCAACCACTGTGACCTTCTCACCCATCACTTGACTAAAGGCACGGTTTCCAGCCATTGTCGTCAACCGAAGGAGTGGATTTATCTTTATTACGCGATTGTCTGCCTGATGTGCTGTTGCGCCAAGCGATACAAGTGGAATGGCCATACCAATCACTGCTGCTGTACAAATGCGACTAATCATCGTTCAGATTCTCCAAGGTTGATGTATTTCGCGTGTCCATCAACGCCGATGACATAGACAAAATTTCCGGAAGTTGAGCAACCAACCGATGCGATTTCGCAGCTCATACACTTGATATTCAGTACTACAGTCATATCGGTCGCATCCCAAAGCTGAACATGACCTGTATTCGTCCCCAGCAGAAGGGTTTGATGATTGGAATGCATAAAGCTGGCAGTGACCCTGTCGCTTGAGGTCATTGTGGTAGCCAGTCCGCTGCGGTTCGACCTGACAACAACCTGGCTGCCAGCCAGATAAATGGTATGCAATCCATCACTGCGGACAGATTTCAGGTCAGCATTTAGGCGCTGCGCTTGGAGCAAAACGGGCTTTGTCTGACCACACCTTATTGCCAATCGGTTCGCGTGTATATCAACAATGATAGCTGTATCTTTCGAATATGCTTCGATTGCGACTGGTCGAAACGAAAGGGGTGTAACTCCCAATACTTTCCCAGTGCGGGAGTCCCAGAACCGAACGGTACGGTCATCTGAAATCGTGGCCATCGTACGCCCATCGGGCGACACCAAGGCGTCCTGAACGCGATCTGCATGTCCTGAAAAGACTATGACCGGTTCCAGTGAAGTGATGTCTACGATTGAAGCCGTCGAATCCCAGCTGGCCAATGTTACCCAACGATTGTTTGTTGGATGTGACCGAATATTCTGTATGCGCCGCCGGTGGCACTGTACCGTTTCCGATGGACTTCCATTGACGGTAGATACCTTAGTCAGACGTCCCGACGTGTCTCCGCAGAGGAGGACATTTGCATCCCGAGGTACAAGAGCATCCGTTATTTCAACTCTGGGCAGTGAAATATTTTTCCAAATCTCACTTTCACTCAGGGCGACTGTTTGCACGCTAGTCTTGTTGATTCCCATCGAGATGGTGTCATTGCCAGTAAAGATCGCCATTATGTTGCGAGCATCCGCTGGGAGCTGCCATGTGTGGGTACGCTCGGCATTTCCAGCTGAGTAAAGAGAAATACGACCACCTCTGGTTTGTGAAAGGATACGCCGTCCATCGGGAGAGACATTAACGTGTACGACGGTGGTTCCATCACCTTCAAGGATGGCCGATTCACGTCCCATTTTCATTTCCATGATGCGGGTTGTGCCATCCTGGCAGCCGACAATAAATGCACGGCTATCTGGCAGCGGACAGATAGCAGTGGCGTGCGTTCCCCGCGGCCGGAGTGCGTGACCTTCTCCTTCGCCTTTAAGGTTGATGTATTTGGCTGGACCGTTTCCAACCGCCAGACAGACCACCGAACCGTTCGGTGATACCGAAAGGTAAGGAATGCCAACAGCGGTGAGTGGTAGTGATGTTAGTGGCGTACCGGTATGTCCATCCCATATACGCAGGGTCATATCATCGCCATATGATGCAACAACACTTCCATCATCACTTGTCGCGACAAGTCTGATCACCTTGTCATGTCCATCGGTTCGGATTGGGGCCTGACCTTCGGTCCGTAGTATCGTGAGCTGTTTACCGGTGGTTACAAGCATTGACTTGCCATCCGGTGCTGGAACGAGAATGTCTGCGCTGATGTTGGCTATAGATTTTGATGTCGACTTGATATGGCCAACACCTGTGCGGGTGACGACAATCGGTGTGACCTGTCCAATTGATTTATGGTGGGAAACGAACGTTTCGCCTACCGGAGCACTGAACGCAGTGATGAGGCGACGAATGATTTTATCTGCAATGCGTCGCTCCATCTCAAGGTTTTGTCGTGGTGAGCGTCGATAACATTCGGCGACGCGGCTTGCATCGACAAAGTTGCCATCTTCAGCAAGCTCGGTCGCAAGTCGGATGGATGTCTGCAGAGCATAGGTATCCAAGGATCGCGCAGAATTGAATCCAGGCTTGGATGTTGTCAACGATTTGTGCGGTGATTGTAATGGATGTGCAGGTGGTCGGCGTGTTTCTAACATAGTCGCTCGGATTATCTGCAAGTAATGTGCCCTTGGATAACAAATGTTATGTATCTGCCAATGGGCGTAGTTGGGGATGCAATTCGCGACTCAGGCGACCAGAAGCAGCGACCTGAACTTCACTTTCTCCTGATAGCCATTACAATGTATGCTTCGAATGGACACATGGTTATATGACTACCTACCAGTGGACAAAAGGTAAGCGGATCGGCGAAGACCAGCCAGCGCCGTGCACGTCAGCTAGGGACCCACTTCGACAAAACCAAGTAGTAAAGGTTCTCAGTGGTGACCATAGGACTCTTTGGCCCGCGTTATACAATGCTGCATTGTCTGCGGGCACCTCAGCGCGCACATTTTTGCCGCAAATCAATATGCAAGCGAGTTGCGGTGAGCAGGTCGTTGTTGTGGGCCGCTCCGCACACATCGAAATTTCGAACGTGATTAAGCGATAAGTTCAACCAGGGGTCCAGCATGAGACAAACCGTTTTGTTTCAGTTCAAGATCTTCGTTGCCATAGTACTTAATCGGGTTGCCCTGTGCATTTAGCAAGGTGGTCCACCAGTCACCGATTGTGCGACATCCTACATCACCGTATTTGGGGTAGCAAATATAACGACCAGGGATTTTGAGCTTACCGCTACAGCCACCGACAATCACATAAGGCCATTCCAAGCAGTCCCCATGATGTTTGTTTGAAGAGTCGCTGAGGTAGATGATCATCGTATTGTCCAGCATATTGCCGTTCCCCTCCGGAACAGCCTTTAATTTCTTGGCCATCGATGCGATCAACTCCATGTGATGCTTTTGGATGATTTCCCGGCATTGCGCCTGATCTCTACCATTGTCACCTTCGTCATGTCCAATACCGTGGATAGTTCGCGCCAAGCCCAAGGCCTTGTAGACCGTGTTGGCGTTGTCCAAACGGATGGTGACGCAGTTTGTGAGCCCTGCTATCAATGCCGCTGTAGCCAGGTCGCAATGAGCTTCTTGACGAACTTCCTCTATCATTGAAGTAAACTTGTCAGTCAGCTTTGGGGCGTTGCTCTTCAGATTGTCTTTCATCCCGATGAGCTTGCTATGCCGCATCTGGAGCTCTTCAAAGGCATTGAGATACGCATCCATTTTCAGCTTTTCTGCAGGTGGAATAGCCTTTTCAACTTTCTTGATGTCGTCGACCATGAAGTCTAAAAGGTTTTTCTGCAGCTTGAATCGTCTCTCGCCCTCCTTAGAAGCAGAAACTGCCGATCCGAACAGCTGTTCAAATGCAACATCGGGGCTGCCCTGAAACGGAAGTTCTTTTCCAGGGCCGACTGCCGAGATTCCTGGATACATGACCCCACCATAATTATTGGATCCCCAATCTCCTCGGACAGCCAACGCCACGTGATTAAAAGGGGCTGGGTGGAGCTTGGCTAGCTCCGCATCTGCTGTGGCCCGCAATGGATTACCTGGATTGACTTCACTGCCAACCATGTACACGCCCATCATGCCGAAATGACTTGTATGGCCACCGCGACACATTTTTCCGGAGAGGCCCTGCACAATGGACACTTGGTTCTGGAAAGGTCTAAGGGGCGCCATGGATGTCGGTAGCGTAGCGTTAACGAGCGATGCATTAATCGGTTTATTACCATTGGCTTTGAACTCGTCTGGTGTAATCGCCGATGGCCAGATACCACTGTCCTTTACAACAAAAATAAAGCGGCTTGGCATGGCACCGACATTGCCCTCTGCATGGGCTTCGATCTGAGACAAAAGTGGCCCGAGAAGAAAGCTACCGGCTCCAAGTGACATGCCTTTAAGTATGCTGCGACGTGAATGTGCCATGATTCGGACCTTAGCCTTTAGTAAGTGTTTTCCTGTATAGGAATGAGTCGGAGGTAAGTAATGATACGAGAAGCGCCTTGAAGCTTCCGCCACTTTCCAAATACGCTTTGTCTGCAGCTACCAAAGTCATCGAATCTGAGAGCATTTCATTTCGACCCATGTAATAGCGAAACACGTGGCGAATGATTGATTGTCTGACCTTCTTCGAGTTCGCGAGCTTTTGAATGAGTTCCAAGGCATCTTTGACACTCCCATCAATACCGACTTCGCCTGTGCCGACTAAAGCACCGCGAGAATTAATCGGCTTGATAGGAAACATGCCGTTTACTTTTGGCAATTTATCCAGAGACTCTGAAGTACGGTAACGGCCAAAGTCATCGAAAATCTCAAATGTGTAACCTAGTGGGTTCATCTGCTCGTGACAACGCCAGCATGCTTTCGCTTCTGTAACGGAGAGTCTCTCTCGTAAGGTCTTATGATGGTCCTGTGGGATGGTGGCATCGACAGTAATGGGTACATCCAGAACGACACCAGCCAGCAAGCGTTGTCTAATCCACTTACCGCGGCGAATGGGATCGGAAATGTCATTGAGAGAGTGTGAGATCAGCCAAGCGGGATGAGTAAGCATCCCGGCACGGTTTGGCCTTTTGTACGGTTGCGGTAATAGGAAATTCTGCTCACCATCTTTAAGGTCATAGGCCATGGGATATTTCTCGTAGATGATATGCATGCCTTGGCTAACCGCCTGAAAGGTCTTGCCTTCATCAGGATGACCGATCCGACCTTCCGTCGGAATCTCTCTCCCCATATTCTTGATCGCAGTAGGACTGCCATTAAAGCCCCTGTCAAAAGGGTGTAAGTAGTACTTAGAATTAAGTTCTTTCCAGCCCTTCAGGCCAAGACTTTTCAGCAGTTCCTGTGACTTTGCTTCAGTAAGTTGACCTTTATCGATCATCTCCTTATTCTGTTCGTAAAAAGCATAAACAGTGTTTCGGAAGGTCTGTCGGTTGAGTATAAAGTACTCATCTGATGTCAACAGTTTTCTAAAAACATCTTTGTCCTTTGTGAGAATATTCAACACAAATAGATCAGCATCCCGCTCATAGATGACAGGATAGTCTTCACCGTAATATCTAAAGCCACCTGATCGCGCTTCATCCTTGAAAACAATATGTGCTTGGTTGTATCCGAAGAATTCCTGAAAGAATCGCAGTATTCTTGGCTTCTCCAGTGATTCATCCTCGAGCAATCGAGAGATCTGAGCGCGGACATCTTCTTTCGTTCTTAGCTTCCCTGACTCTGCGGCCTGAAGGAGAATAGGGTCGGGACGTTGATCTGTTAGGGCATAGGATATGGCAAAGGCTAATTCCGTGGATGACAGCATCCGGCGACCAAATGCGTCTAATTCCCCAAGGCCGATTTCAATTCTATAGACCGACTCGGGATGTAACATAATCGCCATTAGCATCACTCTTAATGCTTCGGCGTTGTCACCATCTTTAGCGGACGATTTGAATAAATCTGCGTACTTTGTCAACTCATCTTTGGTGGGATCACGAAAGACAACCTTCTTGAAGTGAATTGATGCGGCATCATCCAGCTGTGCTTGATTGGGTGTATTATGTTGCGCTGCGATGTCTCTGTAGAGCCGTTCCTTTTGGATAAGCTGATCTGCACAGTAGCCGGCATTCGTGAGCAGTACATCGACAACCGCTGAATCCGCAAACAACAGGTTTGCGTACTCTTTGATACCTTTCCTGTCTTCTACCAGGAACGGTTGTCTGATACTTCTAGCGTCGCCACCGTAGTTGGACTTAATGTTGTCAAAGACATTTGGACTAGTCCTCCATAACCGTGCGGGAGAAAATGGCTTCGTCTTTATCTCTCCGCTGAACAGTTTCTCATGGCTCACCAAATTGCCATAGTCAGGATGCTCAAGCTTTTGATAGAGACTAGCCGTATTTCCGGATTTGTTTAATTCAGCATTAATCCAGTCGATGACTTTGCTGACATCACTTACCAAAGGTTGCTTTTGCGTCGATGGAGGCATTTCAGACAATACCAGTTGCTTGAGTACCAAATTCCAAAGGTCAATATCTTTGCCTACAGCTAGGTTACGGCTAATGTCATGGAGTGTTATGCCGCCTTTGGATGCCGTGGGGCCATGACAGGGAACGCAATGCTTGTTTAGAAATGGAACGACAGTAGATGTAAACGCTGTGGTGTCAACCGGTTTCCTTGTCGTCTTTTGTTGTGCTTTCGCAACCTGAGAGGCAGATGCATCAGGGCACACTAATGCAAGAGTCGCAATTGGCGACAATGTGGCGACCGCCGCCACGAAAGGCCCGACGTATTTCATACTTAGACCCTCTAACTGGACATTTCCACCAGCGGATGACCATGAAACGTTTACAAGCTATGGATATTCACGATTCTAACGTATCCACAATCTCACTGCACTTTATGGCCTATCACACGATAAGTTACAGTAACTCGTACCTAGTTTGCTGACAAACGAACGATTCATGTTGATGCGTCTACCCTCACTACGATCTCGACCAGTCGAGGTATCTGACAGCACCCTGCCTGTTTACCGTGACTGCGACCTCGCCTGGCTACCGGTTCTGGTGAGCGACATGTAATGGGACAGACAATGCGACGGATGTGGTCACGATCAAAACATCCCACAGCAGAGATGGTTCAGAGTTACTGGGGGAGGGCTACAGAGGCTTGGCCACGCTTAAATGACAAACAGCGCTCAACTGTGTTGAGCGCTGTCGTGAAACACATATCAGTCACTTCCAAGTCATCTGTGGTCGCTACGTTGTCAGCAACTCCAACTCTCACAGGCAAAATGTTAGTATGAGACAGTATTATGGGTGCGGGGGAAGGACTCGAACCTCCGACCTTTGGGTTATGAGCCCAACGAGCTACCAACTGCTCC
>CAZSGJ010000040.1:0-21579 GCA_964606305.1 uncultured Armatimonadia bacterium | reverse complement strand
GCAGACCACAATGCATTCGGCGGCTATCAGGGCGGGCACCATCCACGATGGCCAATTCCATCAGGGCAAGTCGATACCTAAAGATTTGCCATCGGGGATGGTCGACCCACATGGCCAGAGAGCGGTACCGGTAAGCCAAGCCGAACCAGCTGGGTATCGGATTTCGCGTAACATCCGGCGACCTCGGCACGAGTGTGAGACAGCCACCGCGCAAGCGCACCACCGTAGTCGCAATCATCGAGTAATCCATCAACCTTCCGCGTATAGCAAGGCTCGGGCGGACACGGCGGTCCGCCCCTACGCGGAGATTTTTAACAAGCAACCTAACCGAGCTTGAAGCGAATCACATTCCATGAACGTCCCGCCAGGGTTACATTCAACTTTCCACCATCCGGCTGCCCAAGCGTGACATCCGATGGAGCTACATTGTTCGGATTCTCAAGCGAGTTGACAGCATTCATATCCGGGTTAGCGATCACCGTATGGCTCAGCGGCGATAGCTTGCCAAATGACCGGAGATCCAATGTCAATTCACATTCCTCGCCACTGGGCTCGCGGTTGATCACAAACAATGTCAACTCGGTACCATCTTCACTGAGAACTGCCTGCTGTTTGATCGCCGGCACACGCTCACGGGACTTGGCATCGTAGAGAGGCGCATCCACGACCGCGCGCAGCGCGGTGCCACGGCCGTAAACGCTTGCGTGCATCAATGGCCAATACGTTGACTGTCGCCACGCGCCGCCGGCAGGGACTGTCATGATTGGTGCGATGACATTGACAATCTGAGCAATACACCCAATCTTCAAGCGGTCAGCGTGCTCAAGCATCGAGAGGAGCATCCCACCCACAACCAGCACATCCGCCATGTCATAAATGTCTTCGAGCTGCGGACGGACATCATCCCAGCGCTCGCCATTTTGGTTCCAGTCTCCGGAGTGGTACCAGACATTCCATTCATCAAAGCTGAGGTTAATGGTCTTCTTTGACTTCTTCGCAGCCTTGACCGCATCGCAAAGGGCAACTGTTTCAGCGATGAAGTCGCTCATGTTGTCTGGCTCGGCAAAGAATGAGGCGAAGTCCTTTTCGCGGTTTGCGTAGTAGGTGTGCAGCGAAACGTAGTCGACATTGTCGTAGCACTCGTGAAGCGACTCCCACTCCCACTTGCCAAAGGATGGCATCATCCGGCCACTCGAGCCACAGAGAATGGTCTCAATGCGCGCGTCGGTCCACTTCATCAGCTTGGCAGACTCATTTGCGATACGGCCGTATTCGTAGGCGGTCTTCGCACCCATCTGCCATGGGCCATCCATTTCATTGCCAAGACACCAAACCTTGACATTGTGCGGATCCGCGTAGCCGTGAGATTTACGGAGATCCGAGTACTTTGAGCCACCGGGATGGTTGCAGTACTCAACCAGATTCTGCGCATCTGCCGGACCGCGTGTACCGAGGTTCACCGCCATCATCGGCTCGGTGCCAACCTTCTTAGCCCAATCCATAAACTCATTTGTGCCGACTTCATTAGTCTCGGTTACACCCCAGGCAAGCTCAAGGCGGCGCGGACGGTTAGCCTTGGGGCCGACGCCATCCTCCCAGTTGTATCCGCTCACAAAGTTTCCGCCTGGATAACGGATGATGGGCATTTGAAGGGCCTTCACCAATTCGATGACATCCGTGCGCCATCCTTGCGCATCCGCAGTTGGGTGCCCTGGCTCGTAGATGCCCGTGTAAATGTGCCGTCCAAGGTGCTCGGCGAAGCCACCGTAGACACGTGGATCGATTGCGGAGAAGGTGTAGTCTTTATCGACGGTGATGTTGGCTTTAATCATTCGGTAATCCTCAATGCGGCGCTGCGATGGGGTCAGTATTGCATTTGTTCGGTTTTTCTACCGGGGTATCCGCCATGTTTCGTTAAAACGTGCAAAGGGATGACGACAACGACACGCGTGAATGCAGGATTTATATTGTATTTCTGTGAATGTTCGATGCGTTCCGGCGATGAGTATTGATAAAGGGTTATGTACAAAATGGCAGCTGACCGTGGTTATAAGATTCCTGTAGTTGATCTGGCAGGTGAGACGCATCGACAGTTTTTGGTCGACCGTGAGGCTGGTCAGTATCTTGGGCACCCAACGACAGTGTTGCTGGATGATAACAAGACGATTCTTTGTGTCTATCCAAAAGGCCATGGTAAGGGACCGGTGGTTTATAAGCGCTCCACAGATGGCGGTAAGACCTGGTCGCAGCGTCTGCCAACCCCTGCTAACTGGTCGACAAGCGGGGAGTGTCCCACGTTGTTTCGCCTTACGGGCCCGGATGGCAAGAAGCGCCTCGTGATGTTCAGCGGGCTCTTCCCGGTTCGGTCTGCTGTTTCGGAGGATGATGGCCGCTCGTTTACCGAGCTGCGGGCTATTGGCAACTACGGTGGCATTGTTCCGATGAGTAGCACGATTCGCCTCAAAAATGGCGATCACCTCGCGTTTTTCCACGATGATGGCCGGTTTTACGAGAACAGTAAGAAATTTACCAAGTTTACTGTCTATTCGATTCGCAGTGCGGATGGTGGCCAGACCTGGTCCAACCCGACCGTGATCGCAGCACATCCTAAAGCCCACCTTTGCGAGCCTGGCGTTCTCCGCTCCCCGGATGGCAAGCGCATCACGATTTTGCTCCGAGAGAACAGCCGTAAGTTCAATTCGATGGTGATTCATTCGGAAGATGAGGGCGTTACATGGTCAGAGCCTGTTGAGCTGCCCGGAGCACTGACAGGTGATCGACATACCGGCGTCTACACACCGGATGGTCGCTTGTTTATTTCGTTTCGCGACACAACGTTGGAAAGTCAAACCGCAGGTGACTGGGTGGCATGGGTTGGTACGTATCAGGACATCCTTGATGGCACTGAGGGCCAGTACCGCATCCGTCTGATGGACAATACGTACTCAGGTGATTGCGCCTACCCAGGTGTGTTGCTGCAAAAAGATGGCACCATTGTCACGACAACCTACGGTCACTGGAGCAAAGGTGAGCAGCCCTACATCATGACGGTTCGCTTGAAGCTGTCGGAAACCGATGCACGCCTCAAGGTGATGCGCCGCTAGTCGTTTGTCGTTATCCGTGCTGGTGCTGCTGTCCATCCAATCGCCGGATCTAAAACCCTGTTACTTGAGACTGAGTGAGGATTATGCTGATGAAACTAGGACTGCGAGGACTGCTTGCTGCACCACACACACCGTTTGATCAGGCAGGGGATGTGAACTTGGCGGTTATCCCCCGGCAAGTAGATGCCCTTGTCCGAAACGGCGTTGCCGGGGCATTCGTGTGTGGAACAACAGGGGAGGGGCTTTCGCTAACCATCGCTGAGAGGATGGCAGTTCTAGATGCCTGGCTTGCGGCAAAGCCTGCCGGATTTTTCGTGATTGCCCACGTGGGTGCAGCGGCAGAACGGGATGCCATAGCGCTGACAAAGCACGCGGTGTCGTCGGGCGTGGATGCGGTAGCAGCGCTGCCGTGCTTTTACCACAGACCTGCGGGTGTTGATGCTGCGGTTAGCAGCCTTGCATTGTTGGCGGATGCTGCCAATGGTAAACCGACGTATTACTATCACCTGCCGGGGCTCACTCAGGTTGACTTTTCGATGATGGATTTTGTCAGTAAGGCTGCCATAATTCCTAACTTCGCGGGATGTAAGTATAGCAAGCCTGACTTGCTTGAATATGCCCGGTTGGTCAGTGAGTTTGGAGCTGACATCGACCTTCCATGGGGATGCGATGAGCATTATTTATCTGCGACGCTGGCAGGTGCTGTTAGCTATGTCGGTAGCACTTACAACCATAGTGCCCAGCTTTACCACAGGCTGCACACGGCCATCGATGCTGGTAAGCACAGCGAGGCCCGTCGTCTTTCAGGGAATGTTCAGCAGCTGATTCGGATGTTGGTGATGGGCGGAGTAATCCCGACGCAGAAGCGTGTTTTAGCATCATTGGGTGTTGCTTTAGGCGATGTTCGGTCTCCTCTTGCCTTTGCAGGAGACAGCGACCTGGTGGCCTCGATTGTGTCCACAGGTTGGCTTGACAACCCCGAGGTTTAACCGAAGTTAACGAGGAATGTAATATATCTCACGCAACTAAATACCGTATGTTCGACAGGTTGTGGAACACATGGAACTGTCCGTATAACAAGCCATGTCTAACAGACAACGTACGCATTTGTTGACGTCCCGGATAAGCGGATGCACGGTTGAGGAGATTATGAAATGAAGCAATTTGGATTAGGTGCAGTAGTCGCACTCGCCGCAGTGGTTTCCATTGCGGGCTGTGGTGGCGGCGGTGGCGGTACACAACCGGGCGGAACCGGTCGTCTACAAGCGTTTGCAGCGGATGACTTCCGTGAGGACCATCAACAGATTTGGGCGACGATTTACAAAGTTGAGCTTCTTGATGCCAGCGGTGCGGCGGTTACTGTCTTTGAAGACGCTGTAGGCAAGAGCATGGACTTGCAGCTGTTGCATGACAACGCTGGTCCACGCTTTGCATTCCTCTCCGATGTGGCAATCGCGGTCGGAACCTACTCGCAGGTACGCCTGACGATGGGTCCTGAGATCACGCGATTCCCAGTTGGTAGCACCACCGGTATCAAGACGCCTCTTGCAGCATCCCTGACACGTAACGCGGCAGGACAGGTTCTCTACACGAGCACACTCGATACCCCTACCGTTATTGCTGAGGGCGTCACCAGCAAGCTCGTCATCGACTTTGACTTGCCACACTTTGTTCTGGTAAATGGAGAAATCACGCCAAAGGTCAAGCGTGGTGACGACTCTACTTTGTCTGACAAAACCCGTCATCATGATGAGGACTACCATGGCACAATCACCGGCCTGACCGGTACTGCGCCAGTTCAGTCCTTCACATTAACGAATGGCGTATGGAAGACGGAAGTCTCAGTTGATGCATCTACGGTGATCTTCTTCGAGAAGAGCCAGTCAAGCCCAGCCCTTGCGAACAACTTGTTCGTCGAAGTGAACGGAACGTTCGATACGGTTACTGGCGTCCTCAAAGCGACGAAGATCAAGATTGAAGACAAGTCAGCCGGCGGACAATCTAACGGACGCGGTATCCCTGAAGTCAAGGGTCTTGTATCGGCGCCATCGGCTGGAACCCGTTCTTTCACGGTTGCTATCGCAGAATCTGATGACTTTGTCCCAACACAGTCAACGGTTAACGTCGTCGTTACGGACACCACAGTATTCCGTGCTCACCGCGGTGTACTGCTGACCGAAGCTGAGTACTTTGCGACGCTGGGTGCTGCATCTATTGCAGAAGTCAAGGGCACCTACAACGCTGCGACGAACACAATCACGGCTACCTTGGTGAAGTCAGAGTCAGAATCCGAAAGTGATGACGATTCCAATGAAGCAGAAGCCAAGGGTAAAGCGACGACGATTGACTCCACTTTGGGCACGTTTACTCTGACTCCAATCTTTGAGTATGAAGGTTTCATACCTGGGACCAGCAGTATCAACGTAACCGTTGCTGCTGGCGCGGAGTTTGAGGATGATCGTGGTGAGGACACAGACCGTGCAGGCTTCTTCTCAGGTCTGGCAACCGCATCGCGTGTGACCGTAAAGGGCGCATACGTGAACGGCGTGTTTACAGCAGTCGAGCTTCGCCTGAAGTAGTTCGACGCTCGTTATAAGTCGATGCCCCCTGCAGCTCCGCTGCAGGGGGCATTTGCTTTTTTGTCGCAAACTGGAACTGTATCAATGCACACGTTTCGAATTGCGTTGATGCGAGCATACTAAATCAGGGAGATTGACATCCAATCAGGAAAATAATCTCGGTAATTTTTCCAGTGCGTAACTAATTAATGATAATTTTGCGAACCATGGGAACAATCAAATCGTGGCAGGCAACGTTGCCTGTCCGGTACTCCCATGATGCGAACTGCACACCGAACGAAGCCGTTGACGCGCCGCCCACTGGCCGTCGTGAGCGTTCCCATGCGTATTTTGTCACTCTTGCTCCTTGCTGCGCTCACTCCGCTTGGACTTCTCTTTGCCGGGCTCATTTGGTTGGAAGACGGAGGTCCGGTCTTCAGCGGGTCGCGCCTCGAATGCATGGCCGGGACGTTGCCTATCCCGTCCTTTCGCGTAGCAACGCTTCACTTGGAAAAGTGGGATATACGAAAGCTACCGGCAACCGTGGGCAAACCGGAACGCCTCATTTTGATTCCGACTCTCACCGTCATCGGGCGTGTCCTGACCCTCTTACATCTGGACCGGCTTCCGGCAATGCTACTCGTCGCACAGGGGCAGCTGACCCCGGATGTTCTGTTTCGATCAAAGGTGATTTACAGCGCCTAAACCGGCTTCAAACCAGTCCCAAGGTTGGAGTGAGCATTGACTGAGAGGAATGGCGCGCAGAGTTTGCCTCTTCGCCAGCGCATCCGCCTCAGGTATTTGGGAGTCTTTTCCCTCTCTGACAGCGCTGGCATACAACAGCGCTTTCCAACGCGACATGCTGCGATTCTCGTTGCATACCTTGCTTACCACTCTGACCGCGTTCATTCGCGTGACAAATTGGCTGAAATGCTCTGGCCAAATGCCGATTTTGATGAGCAACGTAACCGCTTTCGCGTTGCCCTTAGTCAGGCCCGTAAGCTTCTTGAACCATCTGACCTCGATTCCGGTACGGTTCTCGATGTCACTCGCCAGACCGTAAAGTTCAAACGGGATGCTGCAACAAGCGATATCGATGCCCTGGATCACGCGCTTCGTAACCTTGACCATGCTCAAATCGCTCTGCTGGCTGACACCACATTTTGTGAAGGTTGGTACGATGAATGGGTCGTAGAAACGCGCGCGTATTGGCAAAGTCGTATCGAAGCCGTTTCGGGCGCCGATGTAATCATCACGGAAGACCTGCGCCTTACAACGGATGAACGGGCATACGTTCCGCGTCCTCAGGGGCCATTCGTTGGACGTGAGCAGCTCCTAAAAGCCATTTCAGCACGACTGACACCACCTGACATGATTGGGTGCACTATCCTGTTTGGTCCTGAAGGCTGCGGCAAGACACGCCTCGCACTCGAGATCTGCCGACGCATCGAGCCGTTTTGGGACCACAAAATCGTCCGCATAGACATCACATCCCAGACTATCGCCGAAGGCTTCAACCAACGGATACGGGTGATGCTGGAGGGACCACGTTCATCCAATGACCGACCGATGGACCGTATCCTCTACATGCCGCCCTATCGTCTCGTATGGCTGGATGGACTGGACCGTGCACCAGATCCAAAGGGAATCCTCGAGGCCTGCGGTCTCCCCGGGCTACACATCCTCGCTACATCCCGTGAGCCAATCCATGGTCTGACCGCCGTGCATATCCATGTGCCACCGATGCCGGCGGTTAACGAGAACTGGCAGGGACCAGAGCTGGTCCGCGCAGATTCCGTCAATCTTCTGCTTGCCCGCATCCAGCTGGTCGACCCAGGCTTTGTAATCCGACCAACTGCTGTTGCTGCAATCGCTAAAGTCACCTCTGTATGTGCAAAATCCCCCCTTCTGCTGCAGGTTGCTGCAGCACGCATCTCATTTGAAGGACCGGCAGCCGTTGCCAACAGACTGGCAGCACTCACGCCTGAAAATGCAACGGTTACAGATACCTTGCGGGCATTGCTCGATGGAGTCGATATGCGGGATGTCGCCCGACTCTCAATCCTTCCTGCACTCGTTCCTCAGAGACTTGCCTTTGCTCTTCTCGGCGCGGATGCCATTGAACGCCTTACAAACTTGGTTTCAATCGGTGCGATGGCCAGTGCATCCACACCACAAGGGCTTCTCTACCGCCTGCATACGCCTGTCGCGGCCCTAGTCGGGGATGATCTACAGCCCTATGTGGAAGAAGCAAAAGACCGCCTCATCTCTGCCGTCTGGGATGCGCTGGTTGTTTATCACGGCGCAGGTTTCTCATCACTGGACTACGAAGTTGTTGCCTGGTTCTTCGAACAGGCGCAGGCACGTTTTGACTCGCCACGTCTTCATCGCTCGGCATTGGGGGTTGCTGAGTGGATGTTTGCTTACGGCGACATCACCAGTGCACTTAAAGCACTAACCATTGCCGAGGAAACCCTGGAAAACAAAGCCGTTGATGTGGCAGCACGGTTACATCTTGTTCGCGTGTGGTGGTTAATGCGAACCTATCAGCCGATGCAAGCGAAGGAGGTCTCCCTTGCTGCACATCATCTATATCCCAATATCTCGGCAGATCTGCGTCTGCGCCTTGCATACGCTGATCTTGTCGTCCACAAGCAGCTGAATGCCCGCGGGCGTGCCGAATCGGCAGCGCGCTTTGTTGATGCGGCACTGTCATTTGGAGATGTCCTGCTTGCGCAGTGGGGGATGGAAGAAATCGCCCTAATAGATGCAAATACACCAATTTTGCAGCAGGAGCGGTACACTCGTCTGGTTCAAACGGACCCACAGGAAGCCACAGGTCGCATTATGGTTCGTCTGGGCGTGCTTGATACGCTGCTCGGACACCCGCGTACGGCCGCAAGACTCCTTAGCGAAGGCAAAGATGTCTGTAGCGGTGAACGCGACATAAATGGTGTCAAGTGGGCAGAAAAATGGCAGTCCTATGCCGCTACGTTGCGAAAGGAAGGACGCCAGCTGGTCGGTATTTGGGAAGACTGAGCGTTTTATGCCTCTCAAAAACATATTACTCAAGCGGGAACATACGCTCCTGCGGTCAGTGCTTGACCACTCGATGGATGCCATCATCGCCATCGACGGAGATAGCACCGTTATCGAGTTCAATCGCTCTGCAGAGGAAATGTTTGGATGGTCCAGGGCTGATGCCGTTGGACAGCACCTTGAACACCTAATCATTCCGGAACAGTTTCGGAAGGACCATGCAGCGGGGATGTCCCATTTGCGTGAGACCGGTGAAGGGCCAATCTTTGGTAAGCGTCTCGAACTTCTGGCTCAAAACAGCTCTGGTGTCGTTTTTCCTGTCGAGCTGACAGTGAGTGCTGTGGATGGCGACACCATTTACGTAGCATCCATTCGCAATCTAACAGATCGCAACAACGCGCAGCAGTTGATTGAGCGCTCCGATCGCCTATTCCGGGCTATCTCCACTGCAAGTCAGCAGTATATTCGCGAAGGTAATGTTGATGAGACATTTGAAATCGTCCTCAACGAAGTCCTGGATATAACCAACTCTGAATACGGCTTCGTCAGTGAAGTTCTTTATGAACCAACCGGGGAACCCTATATTCGGACGTATGCCCTCACGAATATAGCGTGGAATGACGAAATGCGGGCCATCTACGATGCGATGGCGCCAAACCTTGAATTCAAAAACCTCAATACCCTGTTTGGTGCGGTCCTGACTACAGGCGATGTCATCATATCCAATGACCCGTCTACAGATCCGCGAAGGGGTGGTCTCCCTCCCGGTCACCCACCGCTCGACCGATTCTGTGGTCTCCCTATTCATCACAGTGGCGAACTCGTCGGCATGATCGGGCTTTCCAATCGCCCGCAAGGCTACGACACAAAGCTCGTCGAGTTCCTTGAGCCGTTTCTCGCTGCCTGTGGAAACATCATCGTGACGTGGCGCGCGGACAAGGCGCGAGAGCAGGCAGAGGCAGAGCGAAAGGCAGCACACGATGCTCTGGAACAATCGCGCCGTCGGGAAGCCGAAATCAGTGCCGGGATCCAGAACAGCTTACTGTTACGTCGCCGGCCGGTCCTTACTCCGCATGGCATGGATGTCGGTGTTTGCATTATGGGGTTCACTGCTGTCACCGGGGACTACTGCGACTTTGTGACATTCAATGACCGCTTTGACATCATTGTTGGGGATGTCATGGGCAAGGGTGTCACGGCGGCGATGGTTGGGTCGGCTGTAAAGGGACAGCTGCACCGGGTTGTACGACGATTACAGGAACGGACAATGCTGTTCGGCAGACATCCTGAACCACAGGAAATTGTCGGTGCTCTGCAGTCTGTCCTAACACCGCAGCTGATGACACTCGATAGCTTTGTGACGCTGACATACACCGCATTTGAGCGTAGGGATGGCGCTGATTCCGTCACCGATATTACGATTGTGGATGCAGGACATACCCCTATTTTGCGTATCCGGGATGGAAACAAGGCTTACTGGCTCTCTGGAGAAAATGTGCCGCTTGGCTTGGCCGACCGTGAGTTTTACTTGCAGAACAGCTACCGTGTTGAACCGGGAGATCTCTATATCTTCTTCTCTGATGGCGTAACAGAGGCCGCAAACCAGGAGGATGTGCCGTTTGGCAAAGACCGAGTTGAACGAAAAGCGATTCAACTCGCCGGTACGCAGGCGGATTCGGAAGCGATTGCCAGCAACCTGGCATCGGAGGTAATGGCTTGGACGGGTGGGCGGATCGATGATGACATCACGATAGTTGTCGTAAAAATCGACGAGGCTCCCAGCTGTATTGTGGTTCGCAAAGAACGGGCGTTCCGTGAGTTTGCCGTGGACACATCAGAGCGGAACAACTTCGCTGACTTCATCGACAGCTACCTTGACGATGTGCCGGGTGTCTCGGAATATGACCGGCATGCGGTGATTATTGGCGTTACAGAAGCCATCAATAACATCGTTGAACACGGGCTTCTCTTCCATACGAATCAGCGAATTCAAGTGGAAATTGAAGTCCGGATGACCGATATAGAAATTGTGATTTGCGACCGGGGCCGGGAGTATACAGAACCTGCCTCCGTTGAGCTTGACTTAGGGGCAAGCAAGGATCGCGGTTACGGTTGGATGATTTTGCGGAAGTGTTTCCAGACGGTGACATTGGTGAGAAATCCGCTTGGCTACAATGTCCTTACATTGCAACGCAAGACCGGGCAGGAGACCAAGGCGGATTCTGCAGGTGTTTGACTGTCGAATTTTGGGAATATAGGTAACAGAATGAAACTGATTTCACAGGATTGCGGTCCACGTATTCGTTCCGTTGTAATCGCGGGGAGCGATGCAGCAGACGTTACTGTGCGCCTCGATTTGAGTACAGTTCCGTTGTTCAAACAGCAGATTGCTGCTGCGATAGGAGAAGCGGAAAATGTTATCCTGGACCTTTCAAATGTTGCATTCGTTGATTCCAGCGGCCTTGGGGCCATTTTGTCCTGCGTAAGAGACCTCACCGCCAGCGGTGGAGACCTAAAGATTTGCTCGGTTCAACAGCGTGTGATGGTGATGTTTGACCTGGTGCGCCTGCCGAAGATTATTGGTATCCACAAAGATGTGGATGCAGCAATCAGCGCATTTGCTGGCTAACGTTCAGCCTCTGACCATCTTCCCAACGATTCTGGGCTTGCACTGACATTGATGTAGTTAGCTTTTATCGCCTTTGCGCGCAGTGTACATTCCACGCGACAATTACCAGACAAATAAAAAACCACTCAATAACAACTGAGTGGTTTCATATAGCCCGTAGGGGATTCGAACCCCTGATCTCCTCCGTGAGAGGGAGGCATCCTGGGCCACTAGACGAACGGGCCGTGGCAGGTCACAGTTTATCATCCAACATTGATGACTGACAAACGAAGTCGAACTCGTCAATGCTTACGCAGGTAGTTGAGCCGCAAGTGGGATGTTCAACGCATACGGCTTGGCAATCCGATATGCGTTATGGTAACGAGATTCCATGAGCAGCACATTGATCACCGGGGTCGATGCATATGGTCTCGACAGGACACCCAAGGCATCCGATTTTTTCGATGAGGGTGTGCTTGTCTTTCGGGATGTCCTCCTCCCTGAGCAGGGGCAAGCGCTCACCCTCGCTGCTGAGCCTGTCATGAAAGCCTGGATGGAACATGATCCCCAAACGGGACGTGCTCCCAACCCGAGGCAAAATGGCTATATCACTCATTTTTTGGACCACCCAGCTCTGCTGTCCACGAATGGTCTTCGGGCAACGCTGGATGACTACTTACAGGACCAGGATGTCGTTCGTATTGTTAAGGAAATTCTCGGACCATCGGCATACCTCCGCGAAGTGACCTTTCGCTTCAACCCATCCGGGCAAAACCGTAATGGTAACTGGCATCGGGATACGCAATCTATTACCGGAACAGATGAAGAAGAGCAGGTGATGATCGAGAAGTATGCCAAGAATCCGCCTTATGTGGTCGCGGAATACACGCTGACCATCAGCACGGAAACCGATCTGTGTCCCGGAAGTCACCTCCGCTGGGATGATGAAGATGAGCACGATATTCGCCTCGCTGATCATGGGCGCCGCGGGGAGCAGTATGTTCCATTGACCGCAGTAAGGCCCTATCTGTCGAGCGGGGATGTGATGATTTACCATCCCTTCATCATTCATCGGACACGGCGCGCCGCTGACCGAAAGCAAAGGCTAATACTTGGCGTCTGGACAACGCCTGAGCGTGAGGCAGAGTTCGGTGGTGTTCTGCCAGTGGTCGGGTAATGTGCTCTCCCGGATACAGACCGCAAGTAGCCCTACATTCTAATTCACACGACGATCACGCTTCGTCTGTAGTCTAAGCGGATGACTTGTCGCTAAGCCCGTTTTTTGATTTTCCACAACAGCAGATGTAGCTGTGCGAAAAGGCTGACGATGGTTCGCTGGTGATGTTTCAAACGCGCGTATCTACGGTCACCGGCATCACGCGTCCAATCAAAATTCTCAAAATGCTGCCACTTGCGTGCTGCATCCGGGCTTTCAATTGCGATTCGCCAACCATCACACTTCAGCTGCTCAAGCCACAGCCCACCTTGATCCCAGACCTCAAGCGTGCCGTGCGTACCAAGGCCACGTTTTGCAAAGCGAAAGTCGCACGTCTGCCCATTTGTTGCGTTCCTGCGGGATGCCCACATCCACGTCGAAAGCCCAAACGTGAGGTCCACGCGCTCTCCTCCGGGCTCCACTGTGTTCAAGCGAACGGGGAACGCTTCCCCGCAAACGCAGCCGATTGTCTTGTCCAACAACATCGGCTGAATAAGATCTTCAAGCCATCCCTGACCGACGAAGTGCAAGTCATCATGGGTAACAACAAAGTAGTCAGTTTCAACATGCTGACAAATCCATTCGTACCACTCGGGTTGCGTTCTTGGCGCAGTCAGAACGGAAATTCTGGGATCGGAAACTTTGTCTGCGACCTTCTGAGCAGAATGCACTTGACCACAATCCAACACGACGATTCGTAGGTTTGGATACTTGGTTTTCGCAATGCCGGTTACCAACGTGTGAAGCAACGGTCCCGGCAAGTCGCGGGTCGTCAAAAACCAGGTCACCTCAGGGGTAGCGTCCAGGACTGATGGCGTACGCTCGGCTCGCCGGCCAATCAGGCGTGCACGGATGTATCGCACAAGAAAGCTGACCGTCCCACGAATCACCACAGCTGCATCAAACCACATCCATAATGTCACATCCGGAATTGCCGGGATTTACAGAACCACTTGGTAGAATGAAAGCAACGTCTGGATACACTTCGTATCCACCAGAACCGAGTGAATTTGATGGCCTACAACCCATTTGGAACCCTTCGATCGTTTACGTATGGCTCCGGCAAGTCCGGGACCTACCACTCCCTGCCTGCCCTTGAAGAAGCTGGTATTGGACCCGTCTCAAAGCTCCCTGTCTCAATCCGAATTGTTCTTGAGTCTGTTCTTCGCAACTGCGATGGCAAGCGCGTTGCCGAAGCCGATGTCCATACGCTGGCAAACTGGGGCGCCACCGCAGAGCGCACAGATGAAGTTCCCTTTGTGGTTGCACGCGTTGTACTGCAGGACTTTACCGGTGTGCCTCTTCTCGTAGATATGGCTGCGATGCGAAGTGCAGTGGACAAGCTCGGCAAAAACGCAGGCATTATTGAACCCCTTGTTCCCGTTGACCTCGTCGTGGACCACTCGGTTCAAGTCGATGTCTCAGAGCGCCCGGAAGCCCTCCGCCGCAACATGGAAATCGAGTTCGAGCGCAATACACAACGCTATCAGTTCATGAAGTGGGGGATGCAAGCCTTCGATACGTTCAGTGTCGTCCCACCAGGCGTTGGAATCGTTCATCAGGTAAACCTCGAGTACCTCGCCAAGGGCGTGCTCGCGACCGAAGATGGCTTGTTCTACCCGGACACCCTTGTTGGAACCGACTCCCACACAACCATGATCAATGGCATCGGAATTGTTGGCTGGGGCGTTGGCGGAATTGAAGCCGAGGCCGGGATGCTGGGGCAGCCCGTATACTTCCTAACCCCTGATGTGGTCGGCGTGAACCTTACGGGATCCCTAAAGCCGGGTGTCACTGCAACAGATCTCGTTCTCACCATCACGGAAATGCTCCGCAAGGCCAAGGTCGTTGGTAAGTTCGTAGAGTTCCACGGCACAGGTGCTGCCAGCCTGTCCCTAACCGACCGTGCAACGATCGCGAACATGGCCCCTGAATACGGCGCGACCATGGGCTTCTTCCCTGTCGATGAAGAATGTTGCCGCTACCTGACCAACACCGGACGCACGGATGAGCAGGTGGATGCGTTCCGCCAGTATTACAAGGCGCAGGGGATGTTTGGTATTCCTGAAGCAGGCACGATTGAGTACTCGCAGGTCCTCAACCTTGACCTCTCGACCGTAGTGCCAAGTGTTGCTGGACCTAAGCGTCCACAGGATCGCATCGAGCTCACCGATGTCAAGTCTGCATTCACAACGATGCTCACGGACCCAACTGCCTACAACAAGCCATCCCTTTCCGGTGCGGCGACCATCCTCCCGATGGCAGATTCCATCGCCGCAGAAGTGGATCGCTCCCTTGAGGCTGCGACCATCGCCGATGGCGACATCGTTATCGCAGCAATCACCAGCTGTACAAACACATCGAACCCATCCGTGATGCTCGCGGCTGGACTCGTTGCGAAAAAGGCTGTTGAGCGTGGACTTAGCATCCGTGAGACCGTCAAGACAAGTCTTGGCCCTGGATCACGTGTTGTGACCGCTTACCTCGAGAACACCGGTCTGCAAACCTACCTCGATCAGCTTGGCTTCCAAACAGTAGGCTACGGCTGTACAACCTGTATCGGTAACTCCGGACCCCTGCACCCGGCGATTGAGAAGGCCATCGTCGACAACCAGGTTGTGGCGGTGTCCGTTCTCTCCGGAAACCGGAACTTTGAAGCCCGTGTGCATGCAAATGTCAAGGCAAACTTCCTGATGTCGCCTCCACTGGTCGTCGCATACGCACTTGCCGGGTCGGTCAGCGTCGACATCACCACCGAGCCTATCGGCACCGGCTCGGATGGGACGCCTGTGTACCTTGCTGACATTTGGCCAACGGATGAAGAAGTCGCTTCGCTGATTCACACAGCATCCGATCCTGCCGTCTACCGTGAGCTCTACGGAGACCTCGGTGACCAAAATCCGCTGTGGAAAAATATCCCAAGCCCGGATGGAACGGTCTATGCATGGGATGAAGCATCCACGTACATCCAGCATCCACCTTACTTCGATGGCTTCACAATGCAGTCTGGAACTGCAGCTGATGTTATCGGTGCAAGGGCGATGGCAATCTTTGGCGACTCCGTCACCACGGACCATATCTCCCCTGCGGGAGCGATCAAGGCATCCAGCCCAGCGGGTCGCTACCTCCAGGCACAAGGCGTTCCGGTCAGCGAGTTCAACTCCTACGGCTCACGCCGAGGAAATGACCGTGTGATGACACGCGGTACATTCGCCAATGTCCGGATCAAGAACCTGATGGTTCCCGGTGTCGAAGGCGGCGTGACCGTGCATCAGCCAAGCGGACAGCAGCTGGACATCTACGATGCCTGTATGCAGTACCAAAGCGAAGGCGTGGGCCTGATGGTCTTTGCAGGACACGAGTACGGAACCGGCTCCAGCCGCGACTGGGCAGCAAAGGGCACCAGCCTGCTGGGCGTCAAGGCCGTCGTCGCACAGAGCTTTGAGCGCATTCACCGCTCAAACCTCGTCGGCATGGGTGTCCTACCACTGCAGTTCAAGGATGGTGAGAGTGCACAAACCCTCGGAATCACGGGAACCGAATCCTACGATCTCGTTGGGATTGCCGGCGGTATCACACCTCGGATGGATGTCACATTGCGCATCAACCGCGCCGATGGCACAACATCCGAGCATGCGTTGACGCTGCGAATCGATACACCAATCGAAGTCGAGTACTACCTCCACGGAGGTATCCTGCCCTACGTTCTCCGCCAGCTCGTGGCAAAGGCATAAGGTAATCAAGTGAGTGAGCAGCTTCCTGTCATCGACAGCGCGGATGGAACCACCGCAACCACAAAGGTCCATCGACGGATTCCTGAGTGGCTGACTATTAAGGTGCCGCGCTCACGGGACACACATCGGGTCGAAAACCTGATGCGTACCGGGAGGCTGGTCACTGTCTGCGAAGAAGCACGCTGCCCAAACCTGGGTGAATGCTGGACCAAGGGCACAGCCACGTTCATGGTGATGGGGGATACCTGCACGCGCTCCTGCCGGTTTTGCGCTGTCAAAACCGGTCGGGGGGCTCCGCTTGAAGCCGATGAGCCTGCCCGCGTCGCAGATGCAGCAGCTGACCTCGGCCTGAAGCACGTTGTAGTTACAAGCGTAAATCGCGATGACATCTACGATGGCGGTGCAAGCCACATCGCCGCTGTCATCGAAGCTCTGCGCGTCAAGTGTCCCGACTCCAGCGTCGAAGTACTTACGCCCGACTTCCGTGGACGTCGCTTTGCCATCGAAATCGTGTGTAATGCACACCCGGATGTCTTTAACCACAACACGGAGACCGTGCCACGCCTCTATCGAACTGTTCGGCCACAGGCCAAATATGTCCGCTCTATCGACTTCCTCCGGACGGTCAAGGAAATCGCTCCAACCATCTACACAAAATCCGGCATCATGCTCGGACTTGGGGAAACAAAGGATGAGGTGATCGAAGTCCTACGGGACTGGAAGGATGCCGGCGTCGATGTGGTAACCCTCGGGCAATACCTAAAGCCTGGGAAGGGCTACCTTGATGTCGTCGAGTACATTCACCCGACGGTCTTCGATGAGTACAAAGCAATCGCGCAGGAAATGGGCTTTGCGTATGTCGCATCCGGGCCGTTTGTACGCTCTTCTTACAATGCCATCGACTTTGCCAATCAGGTGCGTGACACACACGAAGCCAGACCGGCAACACCCGGCAAGCGCAGACTTGACCTGCCACTTGCGGTGGTCTAAGGAAGCCGTTTGAACCAGGGCCCAATGCGCAAGCTGGAGCTTCCACTGGGCTACCGCCTGCTTGCTTTTCTAATCATGGTGCTGCCCCCGTGCTTATTTGCACTGTGGGCCGGCACCATTTTTGTCAGACGAACGGATCAACATCTGGAGCGCGGAGCAGCCATTGTCTCCGCGGAGCTCACGCGGTCGATGAAGCGCCCCGTGTCGATCGGAAAACTCGATGTATCTCTGGACCTCGCGTTCAAACTTGCAACGCAAGGAACACTTCCCGCGGGCGGCTTTGTTGTCGATGCGCGAGACATCGAAATTGGCACCCTTCCAACAGAAGTCAAAATGCATGGCGGACGTGTCCTGGCATCGGTGCCAAAAGCCCAAATCCAGCTGACACGCCTCAAACCCGTCAGCATGGTGGTCACGCTTCAGAAGCCAACGCTCGTCCTTGCACGGCGCCCGGATGGCCAGTTTTTCATTGCCGAGCTGTTCAAGACGAAGCCGATGCAAGTGGATGACGAGTCTAAACCGCTTGACATTCGTGTTGATGTAAATGATGCATCCGTAAGCCTTCGGGATTATTCACTGGCAGGACATGCAATCAATCCACGCGTGACAGAACTGTTTCACGTAAATGGAAATGTCGATGCCGGAGGGTTGCTTGCAACACGTGGACGATTCTCTGGAGAGGCGCGGCATGCCACCCGAAATGGCTATCTCGTCGGACGGGACATTGGCATTGGACTGGTCATTGACCACCCTGTCATCGGGCGTGCGCAAACAACACGCGTTCACATCACCGGACGGGATGCACTGATCGACTATTGGGTTCCAATGGCTGCTCTACCGAAGAAAGCAATTCGTATTGCCGGAGGACGCGGCGAAGCAGACATCAATGTATTGGCTACCGGTACAGAGGTCTCCCTTTCTGGAGACATTCGTGTCTCGGGCACAAGCCTGCGGCTTCCAGAAACGAAAATTCCGGATGCCACAAACATCGATGCCACAATAAACCTTCGCGGATCATCCGTAGCATTTTCGGGCCGGGCTGGAATTTCCGGGTTGCCAGTTCAGCTTAATGGTGTAGTTGACCTGACAGGAGACACATCCGGAGCACTGATCGTAAGCGCAGAGCGTTGCACCACACGTAAAGCAGCAGAGCTACTAAAAATCCCAACCGCGTCTGTTCGAGGTATCGACCTGGGCGATGCCACCCTCAAGCGGGCGTTGATTGAGTGGAAGGGAAGGGCATTTACTGTCGATGCGGACGCATCCCTGCGTGGAATCCGGTCGAAGGCACTCAAAGCACCTATCAACCTAACAGCCCGTGTGCGTGTAAGTGAAAGAAATGCGTTCGTGGTCGGAGTCGCCGATGCCGGACGCATTCGCATGCCTGTGGATGCAACCATTGACCTCAAAAGCGGTCTCAGTCGCTTTCATTACTCTGGAAAGCGCGTGACGCTTAGAGATGTTCAGGATGCGGTCAAAGGTAGGACTGAGGATGTCGGATTTGACATCGAAGCGGATATTCAGGGGGATGGCACATACGACCCAACGAAAAAGAAGGCCTTCACAAGCCGTGGCCTGGTAAGTGGAACGGCACGCTCTGGATTGACCGGGGCGGAGGCAACGTTTCAAGCCGATCTAGCCGCCGATACGGAACGTTTGAGTATTTCTCAGGGGAACATCCTTGCTTCTGGAGGAATGGCTAAACTCACCGGCATGCTTTCCTACGCAGGCGACATCGCCCTCGAAGGAACCTTCGCCGGGATAGATCTGGCAACCAGCGGGCTTATTGTGGGCATACCGTTTGACAATGGCAGCGCAAGTGGTCGAATGTCCATCGATGGATCGCTTTCAAAACCCATTATCAATCTTGGTGACCTCGTTGTCCTAAACCCTCGTGTGATTGCTGAGAATCGGATCCTACAGGCGGATGCTCTGCGCTGCGAGGAGGTTCGGTGGGTTACGGAAGCCTCCGGCGGTCTGGCTATCGACCTCCTAAAACCGCTGTATGTGTCGTGGCTACCAGCCGATGTCATCGTAACCGGGCGTATTCGCGGCCGTACGGATGCTCCGCAGTTTGATGTTTCCATTTCAGGGAAGCACGTCGACATCGCGCGTCTTGTCCCGATGATTCGCGGAGATTTAATGCCATGGGCGATGGACATTCTGCACGATAGTGGAGATTATCAGGCAGTCAGTAAGGCCTTTGGGTGGCGTGAAGCAGACTGGGATGTCACGGGTGATGTTGGTGAACTTACGGCGCGCGTCAGTGGCACTGCAGATCAGCTTCGCATCGCAGGAAGCGTACAGCTTGAGGCAATCGGTTTCGGAGATTACCGCATTGGCAGTGCATCTACGCAGTTTCTCTGGCAAAACCAGACATTGGCACTCTCAAACATCGCAGCAAATGTTGAAGCCGGGAGAGTTACCGGTGATGTCAGTATTGCGAATGATGGCAACATTACAGGCCTGTTGGCGACAGACAGTCTAAATATTGGTATTTTGGCAAACCGTATCAATCAAAATGCTGCGGTTGGCGGCGGTGTCTCCGCGCGAATAGGAATCTCTGGAACGCTTCAGAATCCGATGTTGACCGGTCAGCTTCAGGTACGCGAGGCGCTGCAATATGGTGCCAGCAGGTGGATGCCCGGTAAGCCATTTGGTATTTCAGCCACGCGCGTGAGCGCGGCCGATGGACCTTACGGCTGGGATGTGCATCTTACTCCATTGATGGCATCGGATTATGGTGCGGAGTGGTCTATCTCCAAACTTGACTGGATCGGGGGCGAGCGCACACTACAGATTTCGGCTGCAGTGAAAGGTTTGACCATTGAAGAGCTGCGGTCACTCGGTAAGGTTTTGCCGGTTACCGACTTTACACCTGCTGGATGGACCGAAAGGATTCCTGAAAACCTCAGTGCTGATATCTCCACATCGGCAGATATAACACTGCGTCATGATGGTGAACGGTGGATTGACCCAACGGTTTCCGTTAGTGCAGTTGGAAATGCTCCGGCACTGGGACTTGCCAAATTTGATCGGCTGACATTGGATGCAACGCTTGCGAACCGGGTATGGACAATTGAAAACGCATCCCTTGATTCCAAAGAGTCTGAAATTTCGGGTCGCGGGACGCTAAGGTTACCGGAAGGCTCGTCAGATAAGAGCTACGGGATGGACCTGGTTTTTGAATCCATCCAGCCATCCATGGATTTGTTCAAACCATTCATCGGAGATGTTCCGCTGGTTGGAAAGTGGGATACCGTCACGATAGTTGCCAAGGGGACGACCGATCGGCCACAGATACAGGGCACAATCGACGGAAATGACTTGTCGTGGCAAACAACATCCAAGGAATTGATAAAGTTGGATGTTGTCCGTGTCAACGCCCGCCTTGAAACGAACGCTGCGGGAGATCTGTATCTCTACATCGATAATGCCTTGGCAAAGCATATTGATGAGGCGATTACTCTGACTGCCGGTGTTCCAATCAGCCTCGATGCGATGCGTATTATTCCGGATAAGCCTATTCAGGCGCTGCAAATGTCGGCATCCAAGGTGCAGTTGAAAACGGTAGCGGATGCGCTTCAGTGGAAGTCTGTGGACATTTCGGGTGAGCTGAATGGTTCCGTGACAGTCACCGGCTCTCTGAATAAGCCATCACTCGGCGGGGATGTAGCCTTAACCGATGTAAGTGCAGCATTGACATCCCAAACAAGCAAACGGCAAATGCTGAGTGCGATGAAGTCGGGTAATCTGGCATTTTCACTCAGTGGGAACACGGCTAACGTTACTCGAGGAGAAATTCTCCTGGCATCCCCGCCATCGCAGCCCAAGGTTTCCGGTGGTACTGCCAAGCTCGAAGGAAGCGTCCGCCTCGATAATCTGGAAGACTTCACACGGCTATTTCAAAAGGCTGAGACGAACCAGCCCGTGGCACGTCTCCGCGGACAATATGACCTCAAAATCAAGGCAGATGCACTGCGCCCGGAAGTCAACAATCTTACATCCTGGCTCGAGGTCAAAGATGTAAAGGGCGCGCTTGGTCTCGGAGAGGCATTGGGCGCTCAGATAGACGGAACTATCCTTGTAACGGGTGGGCTTCTGAATCCTGTTTTCGCGACAGCTGACAATGCGCCGCTACAGGTCCGGGATGCGATTTTCCGTGTACCCCGACCCAGCGTGCTGGCATCGAATCCAAAAGGCATGACCGTAACTCCGCAATGGAATCTTGGGATCAAGCTCGTAACGGATGCCAGAGCAATCCTGTTTGCCAGTGCCACAACGGGCTTAGAGCTGCGCGGTCGTGGAGATGTCACCGTTGGTGGCAATT
>CAZSGJ010000039.1:14136-21617 GCA_964606305.1 uncultured Armatimonadia bacterium | reverse complement strand
GTGCGGCGTATCCCGGCTCAGTGGCGGTGATCGTAAGCTCGAAGCCAGACGAATGACAATAAAGGTAGGACGCTGATGTCTCTCAAAATTGCGATGATAGGTGCTGGTTCCATTGGCTTCACGCGCCGGCTGGTTGCCGATATTCTGACCGTTCCTGAGCTGGGAAGCACACACTTTTCCCTGATGGACATCAATGAGCACAACCTCTCGATGGTGCATCAGCTCGTGGAGCGGGACATCCTGGCAAATGGCGTCCCCGCAACCGTTACCGCAACAACCGACCGGCGCGAAGCCCTCCAAAATGCGGATTATGTTATTTGCACCATCCGGCAAGGCGGCCTCGATGCATTCGCCACAGACATCGATATTCCCCTTAAATATGGAATCGACCAGTGTGTTGGCGACACGCTGTGTGCCGGCGGAATCATGTACGGCCAGCGTGGAATTCCAGCCATCCTAGACATTTGCCGTGATATCCGGGATGTGGCAAAGCCTAACGCACTCCTTCTGAACTACTCCAACCCGATGTGTATGCTGACATGGGCGGCGAACAAATATGGAGGCGTTCGCACCATTGGCCTCTGTCACGGTGTTCAAGGCGCCCAACACCAGATTGCCAAATGCGTCGAACACTGGGCGAAGGCACATCACATCCTCGATGAAGACGAGACCGTCACGCGGCACGATATCGACTTTGTCTTCAGTGGCATCAACCATCAGACATGGTGTATCAGGGCGACGTGGCAGGGACATGACCTGATTCCTCAGATGGCAGAGCTTTTCGATTGCCACCCGGAGTATTCAAAGACCGAAAAAGTCCGCATCGATGTCCTGAAACGCTTCGGCTACTACAGCACAGAATCCAATGGACACCTCTCCGAATACCTTCCGTGGTACCGCAAGCGGCCAAGCGAAATCATGGACTGGATTGACCTTTCCAGCTGGATTAATGGGGAAACGGGCGGATACTTGCGCGTTTGTACCGAAGGGCGGACATGGTTTGAGACCGACTTTCCAAACTGGATGCAGGAAGAGCCCAAGAAGTTCACACCGGAATCCCGCTCGGATGAACATGGTTCATATATCATCGAGGCGCTTGAAACAGGACGCGTCTATCGCGGGCATTTTAATGTGCCAAACGCGGGTTATATCTCAAATCTCCCGGATGGCTGCATCGTCGAAGTTCCCGGCTATGTTGACCGAAACGGCATTAATGTGCCTGTCGTCGGTCCGCTTCCCCTTGCCTGCGCCGCGACGTGTGCCGCAAGTGTTCGCGTACAGGAAATGGCCGTCGATGCAGCCATAAGAGCCGATGTTACGCTCTTGAAGCAAGCGATGCTACATGACCCATTGGTTGGCGCGGTCTGTAACCCGGAAGAGGTTTGGCAGCTCACGGATGAAATGCTATGTGCACAAGCTGAATGGCTGCCGCAGTATGTGGCATCGGGTGCAATCGATGCTGCTGCTAAACGGCTTGAAACGGCTGAGAGGCTTGGAATGCGTGTGAAAACAGATGCAAGCTACAAGGGTGCAGCGCGCATTGCAATCAAGTCTGTGGATGTACTTCAGGCCAATGCAGCGGCAGCACGGGAAAATGCACAGGCGGCCGACAAAGCAAAGCAAACTCATAACGCATAGGACTGGGCGTGAAATGCGGCATCAGCGTTAGAATGGAAACGTAATGGATGACCCAACTGACATCTTAAAGACCCTCCTCAGCCTGACGGCATTGGTGGATCCACTTGGTGCCATCCCTGTTTTTCTCACTGTCACCGCACATCAAAGCGCACAAAAACAACGCATCACCGCCCGGCGGGCAGCTCTCTGGGCCTTTCTCATCCTTGTGATTTCTGCCGCCGCCGGCAAATACGTTCTCGAAGTCTTCGGTGTTTCTGTTCCTAGCATGCGTGTCGCCGGAGGCATTCTGTTCCTGTTTATGGGCATCGAAATGCTGCGGGCCGAGCCGAACCGCACGATTAATGAAGATGAAGTCGAAGAGGCAGAGCATCACGCGGATGTCGCAGTCGTTCCACTTGCCCTCCCGCTGCTCGCGGGTCCCGGCGCGATGGGCGCTGTGATTCTGCTGGCGGACAGCGGTCCGATGTGGCCACAGCTGCCAAAAGTTGGCGGTGTTGTCGGTGCCGTGATGCTAATCTCGTGGCTCTGTCTTCATCTCGCGGCCCCTATCGGG
The DNA here is from genome assembly GCA_964606305.1 of uncultured Armatimonadia bacterium. GTDB lineage: Bacteria > Armatimonadota > Armatimonadia > Armatimonadales > Armatimonadaceae > CAIRTT01. The sequence continues at coordinate 19,426 of CAZSGJ010000039.1, read as the reverse complement.
AAGAAACTGGGAGTGACCGGACTCAATATTCTGAACCGCGTGATGGGACTGATTGTTGTGGCGATTGCCGTAGAGTTCATCGTTGCAGGCGTAAAGCAACTCTGGATGGGATCTGCCGGTTAGTGATACCCCAATGGGGTATGGAGGGGTAGCCTGATGTTCAAACAGGGAAATGCAACGAAGCAAGTGTCTCCTGTCGTTTCTTTTTCCAATGACCCATGGCCGGATTATCGTGGACCGCTCATGTGTGGGCATTCATTGGCAAAATCCGCACCGTTAAAGTGGTCCGAGCTGAAAGGATTGGCGTGGAAAACGGCATTGCCGAATGAGGGATTCTCCAGCCCTGCCATTACCAATAACCTCGCCTGGATGACACATTCCGACCCAAAAGGCGCAGAACAATGGGCGATTGCGGTGGACATCAATTCCGGCAAAATCATCCACAACATAAAGCTGTTTACTAATACGTCTCCAGAACCCCTTGGCACGGATGGCAATACGTATGCATCCCCAAGCGTTGTGTCATCAGGTGGGAGGGTGTTTGTGCACTTTGGAACGTACGGGACGGCTGCGCTCGATGCCAAATCTGGCAAGGTCCTTTGGACACGACGCGATTTGAACTGCCAGCACTACCGTGGCCCTGGTTCGAGCCCGGTTATCTATGGAAATCTGCTTATTTGTTCCTATGACGGCATCGATACGCAGTTTGTCGCAGCACTCGATGTCCGCACCGGCGCTACCGTTTGGAAAACCGCACGGAGCGTCGACTGGAATCTTGGAAAGTCCAATGAAGTCATCCCGGATATGCGCAAAGCCTACTCGACGCCTATTGTCGTGAAGCGCAGCGGACAAGATGAGCTGATCACCGTCGGGGCACGCGCCTTCATCGCTTACGATCCTAAGTCCGGGAAAGAGCTTTGGAAAGTCCGTCATGGCGGTTATTCGAATGCCGCGCGTCCTGTGGTTGGAAACGGGATGCTGTATCTCAACTCGGGCTTTGACCAACCGGAGATATTTGCGCTTCCGTTTGACAAGCCAGGTCCGCTTACGGATGACGATATTGCGTGGCAGCATCGCCGCGGCGTTGGACCGCTGTGTTCACCGCTTGCGACCGATGGTCTCCTCTTCATTCCTGCGGATAGTGATTTTCTACGCTGTCTGGATGGCAGAACGGGGCAGGACCTCTGGAGTGAGCGCCTTGGCGGCAGGTATTATGCGAGTCCGCTCCTTGTTGGTGGGTTGCTCTATCTATTTGCTGACAACGGCAAAACGACGGTAGTCAAGCCCGGCCGGACGTTTGAAAAGGTGGCGGAGAATTTCCTCGATATTGGCCCGAGGGCAAGCGTTGCAAGTGTCGGAACCAGCCTGATCATGCGGACGCGGACGCACTTGGTGCGCATCAACGGGGCTGTTTAAGAATTCATTTAGTGGGTTGATGTTGGATGCCAGCATCGGATTGGATAGTGCAATGTCTGGAGTGACAGCCGAGAGCTGGATTATGGGAAGCCTGCCGCATGCGCAGCCGCTTGAGCACGCGGATGAAACGAAGCGGATGTATCACACAGATGCGATGGTCATCACGGTCTACCCAAGCAATGAGCATGAGCGCGCGGCTGTCGAGACGGAAATCGCCAGCAGCCAGGCGCATCCAAGTATTATTCCGACCTTGATGATGCTGTCGGCATCGGATGGCCTGATCGTTGTCTACCCCAAGGTTGCTGGGTTTCCGCTAAGCAATCCGGATGTCCTGGAAGCATTTCTGACGATTTCCCTAGCGGTTCGGGCAAAGCTGGTCGGAGACATCGTCGATGCCTACGCAGCTGTGATTGACCTTGGCTTTATCCTTGTGGATGCCTATCTTGGCAACATTTTGCTCGATTTCGAGAATGTCAAAGTTTGGTGCTTTGACTGGGATCTCTCACAACGCGGGGTTGGTTTTACCCTCGAAGCAGAGCGAAATTATGGCTCTAACCGCCTGATGGCTCCCGAGGAGTTTGTTCAGGGTTCGTGGCTTGACCAGCGTACGAATGTGTTCAATATCGGCAAGCTGATTAGCATACTCCTCCCGGATGGCGGTGAGGATGTGGATGATGTCATCGATCATGCAACGCAAGTCGAGCCGGATGACCGATTTGCGACCGTGCAGGCACTTGCTGACCACTACCGTGTGGCGGCGGGTTTGCCACCGGCACACGGTGTGATCCTTGTCGAGGATGAAGACTAGCGGTAGAAGACCGGGGCAGGAGCTGCAGCGCGGGGTTGAACCTGGCTGTAGTTCTTGCCGAGAGCTTTGGCAATGGTTGCTGCGACCTGGCTTTGCGTGAGCTTGGATGATTTGCTTTCTCCAAGCGCCGGCGTGTCAGGACCGAGGACCGCAAGCCAAATGTCTTCTGCACCGCTGATGTTGGCTCCGTGGCTTTCCCAACCGCGTGGGGCTCCGCCACGCCCGTGGTCGGTGGCGATAATCAGCGTTGTCTTTCCACGATATTCCGGCATTTTCTGAACGGTGGACCACAGCTCGCCAAAGAGGCGGTCTGACATATTCGCGGCATCCAGATAGCGGTCGTATTCCCCTTCGTGTGCCCATTCATCCGTTTCGCCAAGGCTAAGAAAGAAGACCTTTGGCTTCTTGGTTTTGAGGTATTCCATTGCTGTACGGAATGTGATTGCATCGTACGGCTCGCCACCCCAGCGGCGTGGCATGTCGCGTTTAAGGGCATTCATGGCATCCACGACCGGGTTTCCAGGGAGGAGCATGAATGGGTCATAGCCGGCATTGACCGGGAAACCACAGCGATCTGCATTGAAGATACTTGGAAAGACATCCCATGCACCAAACGCAGCGACGCTTCCATTGAATTGAGGAAGTGTGTTCAGCCATTCAAACACCGTCTTGTTTGCATTCGGAATTTTGTCGTTTGAATTCACCTTTGGGTCGACATACCCCGTGAGGGTTTCGCTGTAGCCAGGGTATGAGAAGTTGAGCTTGTTGGTTACGGTGACACTGGACCCGATGGTTTTGTTACCGTGGAGCTGTCCTTCGCGGGAGATCACTTGCCAAAAGAAGGGCATCAAGGCTTCGCGCCGTGCTTCTGGCGTATCTCGCCAGTACTTCTTTTTGAGGGCATCGATATCCTTGACCGAGCCATTTTCCTTGTTCATCAAGGAGCTGTCTGCGCCACTGAAGACCTCCTGCCACCGGAGGCCATCCAGCATCAGGACGATGACGCGTTCAGACTTTGGCTTTTGGACTGCGGATGTTCTGGCTTTAGGAGATGCAACCGTTGGTGTGGCGGCTGTTAGCAGGATTGCCGTTGCGATGAGCGATTTTCGGGAGAAGATCATGCGTGAATGCTCCAAACAAGGATTGGTGCAGCATTATCTTCCGTAATTTCGCTGTCTGCATTAGCTCACGACTGGGTTGATGATAAGGGCTTTAGCGCTTAGTCGGATCTCCGTGACCATTCCACCAGCCATTGTCGGCTATGCCATCACGGTTGAAGTCATCCATGGCACTAAGTCGCATCGCTTTTGCATGACCATCGGCAAAGCCAATAGTGACCATTTTGGAGTGGCGTTCGGCCGGGAGTGATCGACAGCCTGCTGCACCGGAACACTCTGCTGTGTTTGGTGCGCCGTAGAATCCATCCCCAGGATTTTGAGGACGTGAGCCACGGTTGCTTGGTAGGGGTGGATCGATAACGTAGTTACCGACATTTAGAACTTTGCGGTCATAGCTGCATCCAAGTGTGTCAGCGATTGCGATCGTTTCTGCTGGAGCGGTGATGTCTGCATCTGTTGCTGCGAATGGGAAGCGGCTATTTCCAAGGTATTGGTAGTTATAGCCGTAGCCACCGTAAAGAGACGTCGGCATAGTTGCGAAAGGCTTGAGAAATGTATCTGAAAGGGCACCTGGTGCCCGAAAGATCGCGGTGTTTTTGGTGTAAGGGAGGAGACCATCCGGCCACCGTGTTCGCGGTTGCTGACTGCTTGGTGAGCTTGACAGTGGATACGTTTCCCAGTCTTGAACGTACATGGCAACCGCCATCCCGATTTGCTTGACATAGCTAAGGCTTTGCGCTTGACGAGCTTTTTCGCGTGCTGTCGCAAAGACAGGAAACAGAATCGCAGCGAGGATTGCGATGATGGCAATCACTACAAGGAGTTCGATGAGTGTAAAGGCTGATTTCTGTTGCATGGCTTTAGATCTGTTCTTGCTGCGCGGGTTTATCGGGTGAATGTCCATAATCACCGACTAGAATTATCGCCGATTATCAGTGTCGGCAATGGTATTTGTAATTATTTCTAACTTAGACACTGTCTAAATACAACTATGCCAGAAGTGTGCCATCTGTTGTTTGGAGTATTCTGGACTCCTGCACCATTCTCTGCCTGTAATGTCACGGCTCCACATGGGTTTACATTGGAACGAGAGGTGGAGAGTAGCCTTCCCGGCGCATACTCGCCACCTCGCTCAATGAACGATTGTCACAGCTCTGCGATGCATGCATTCCCGGTGCTTACATCACTGCGACAGGCAATACGCATGCAATAGTCGTACCAATTCCCAACTTTGACGCGATATAAATAACGCAGTCGTCTTCGTATAGAGAGTCTCGCATTGATTGGACCTATGACATACCTTCCCACATCCAACGACTGAAGCCGTCCTCCATCTGTGGTATCTAAGGTTTGTCGCTTTTGACAGGGAGCCGGTAGAAATGATGCAGCGTAGCAGGCATTCGAACAGATTCATTTTGGGATTAGCCATACTGGCAGTTGGTGGTGGAGCCACGGTAGGTGGCGTTCTCCAGCGAGGTCGCCCGACATCTTCGCCTGTCAAGTCCCCCGATGCCGGCATTGAGTTTCGTCTGCGGGATGGAGATCGTCGCAAGTCATCCAATGAGCGAATCAAGCCCGGACCAGTAACCATGCTTTCGGATACGGATGCCGATGCGATCTTAAAACGTGTACCAGCGTTACCCACCGATGCTACCGACCAGTTTGCGTTCCGCGCTCCAGAAAACAGTGTGCCGCCCCCTCGCACCGGAGTAACCGTTCCTTCGACATTCCCGCCAGCACCGGCAGGGCAAAAGCCTGCTGTTGATCCAGGTCCATTGTCCGTTCGCAGCATCACCCCAAATGGTGAAGTCGGTCCGATAGACCGGATTACCGTCAACTTCAATCAGCCGATGGTCCCTCTGAGCAGCGTTGATTCACTTGCCGAGCAGGTTCCCGCGAGGATCTCGCCATCCGCAGATGGCAAATGGCGCTGGCTTGGCACACAGAC
>CAZSGJ010000039.1:8491-14036 GCA_964606305.1 uncultured Armatimonadia bacterium | reverse complement strand
GCGGCATTGAGAGCAGTGCGCGTCAATGTGGATGGGACCAGTATCCCGATTCGCGCTGTTGACGCGACTGATAAGAATGCAACAAACCGCAAACGAACATTGTATTTCAAACCGCTTCGTCCGCTGCCAACCGGAGCGCAGGTCGGTGTTGAAGTACCTCCCGGATTGACATTCGGTGAGGGACCACGCCCTAGCATGCTGCAGCACAACATCAGCTTTTCGACGTATGGACCGTTCAAGCTCATCCGCAGCCAGTGCACTTGGGACTCAAACCAGCCCTGTCGCCCTGATATGCCGTGGACATTTCAGTTCACAAATCCTGTCGATCCAAAGACCATCACCCGGGCGCACTTTGAGATTTCCCCAAAGGTTGACCAGTTTGAGCTCTACCCGGGGGGAAACAGCATCACCCTGCAGGGAGCTTTCAAAGGCCGTACCACATACACCGTTCGCATAAAGTCTGGCATAAAGGATGCCTACGGCCAGGCCCTCGCCGCTACAGAACCAATCACATTCAAGCTTGTTTCTGGCTTCCCCAACATTATCGGCCCGCGCGACCCGATGATCATCGCCGATCCTGCCGCCCCTGCCCGCGTCACGTTTAATACTTACAACGTTCGCACACTTAGGGCAGAGCTTTACCAAGTCACTCCTGATGACTGGAATGCCTGGATTGCCTGGCTTGAACGTGGCGGATCGGGGAGCAACAATAATCCTCCCGGTACGTTGATTCGCAGTGAAGATATTTCCGTTGGTGGCGAAATGGACCGCTGGACCGAAACCGGTCTGCCTCTCGCATCCGCGCTCAACCGTTATGGCCGAGGGAACGTTATCGTCCGCTGGAGCGCAAACCTCGATTACGGCACGCGTGTCGAAAAGATGACCGGTGCATGCTGGGTTCAGGCGACCAAAATCGGTGTCAGTGCACATCGTGATCAGGAAAAAATGCAGGTCTGGGTGACAGATCTGTTGACAGGAAAGTCCATCAAGGGCTCAAGTGTCAGCGTTATCCCAAGCGGCCAAACCGGAGTCACAGATGCGACCGGAATTGCCGTCGTTTCGCTGAATCAGACGATTGGTAAGCGTATTCGCGTCTCAGCCGCAGGCGAGACTGCCTTCCTTCCAAGTGCGATGTACAGCTGGGATGGCAACGGTTTTGTAAAGGGTGGTTACGCCGATACCCCCCTCTGGTTTGCTTACACCGATCGCGGGCTGTACCGCCCGGGTGAAACCGTAAGCATCAAGGGCATCCACCGTGTCCGCCCTGCAGCGCCAAAATCACGCATTATCATTCCAACTGCTAAAACCCAGGTCGCATGGCAATTAATGGACTCCCAAGGAAATGAGATTGCCAAGGGAACTGCACCGGTAACGAAAGCCGGTGGTATCACGATCAAGACCAAGCTTCCTGCGAATATGCATACCGGGAATGCGACGCTTGCGTGGGGGGATGGCAGTGTTTCCTTCAATGTTCAGGAGTTCAGACGGCCTGACTTCGAAGTGACCAGCCGCTCGGAGACGCAAGGCGCGCCTGTTATGCAGGACTCCGGAATCGACTTCAGCACCTCGGCAAGCTACTACGCCGGCGGTTCGCTCGCTGGAGCCGCAGTCAACTGGAATGTCTCCGTCAGTCCGACCACCTATACCCCACCGGGGCATTCGGACTTTACATTTGGGACGTGGGTGCCTTGGTGGCGCGGCGGTGGAGTGATTTCCGATGAGATGGATGCTCCAGTGGGCCGGTTCGGTGGCTTTGGTCGCCCGGGTTTCAACCGCGGCGTTGTCAAGCAACACAACGGCACCCTGGCAGCGGATGGCTCACACTGGCTGCACGTGGATGTTGATTCCATCCGGCCAGCCAGTCCGGTAACCGTTACCGCGACTGCGAGCATTCAGGATGTCAACCGCCAGGCGCGAACGACGACAGCGACACAGCTTGTACATGCAGCTGACACATATGCGGGAATTCACTTCCCGGTCACATTTGTGGATGCAGGTCAGTCCTTCAAGGTCGCCACTATCGCGGTCACACCGGATGGCAAAGTTGTTCCCAATGCCGTCATCCGCTTGAAAGCCTTCCGTAAGGTTTGGGGCCTCGATGCCGGCGAGTACAAAGAGCTTGAACGCGACACCATTGCGTGGACCGTATCTGGTGGTCGGCGGATGGAGACATCGATTGTGCCCCAGCAGCCTGGATCTTGGACCCTTGTTGCAACGGTCACCGATGCCAAAGGCCGGATCAACCGCACCGAACGTACCTTCTGGGTGTCCGGTGAAGACAAGCTTGTTCAAAGCCAAAAGCAGCTTGGTCAGGATGAACTTACCCTTATTCCGGGTAAGCCCGAAGTCAGCGTTGGCGGCACGGCCGATGTTCTATTACAGGCACCATATGGTCCAACCGAAGTGTTGGTGCAGGTTGTTGGGCGGAATGTGCTTTTGACCCAGCGGATGACGCTTCGCCGCGGCGGCACGGTAATCAAGCTTCCGGTTACGGAAGAGTGGCTGCCAAATGTCACATTGCAGGTCCATGGCGTCGGAAGCAAGGCGCGTGCGGGAGCTGCTAAGGGCATCATGCAACCGGCTTTCGCAGATGGAAGCATCCCGATCAAGGTTAGCAAAGCCGAGAAAAAGCTTGCAGTAACGCTTAGCCCTGAGCCTGCGGCGGTTGAGCCTGGAGGCTCGACCAAGATTGGCGTCACGGTGCGTGACAGCGCTGGGAAGCCTGTACAGGGCGCGGATGTCAGTGTTGTTGTCGTCGATGACTCGGTTCTCAGTCTTGCTGGCTGGGTACTTGGTGACCCGCTCGCAGCGTTCTACCCAGAGCGCTACGCGGGAGTTCAGTCCTTGCAGCTACGCGCTTGGATGAAATTGGAAGACCCCATGTTGGTCCCGGCAGATGACAAAGCTAAGTTTGAAAACGGAGCGATGCTTGGTGGGATGCCCGGTGGTGGGGGACGCGCCTTTGGACGTGCTCAGACTATGGCAAAGGGTGCTGAAATGGTGGCGGATGCCGCTGCCCCGGCAAGTCCAGCTCCCGCACGGTTCCGCGCGCTTGCCACACCAGCAAAGCCATCGGCAGGAGAGGAACAGCAACCCATAATCCGTGAGCGGGTAAACCTGAATCCACTCGCAGTGTTCAGTACGGACAACCAGACCGATGCAACAGGTCAGATAACGGTTCCCGTTACGGTACCGGATAACCTCACCCGTTATCGGATTGCAGCCGTTGCGGCGACAGTGGATAAGTTTGGCACATCTGAGTCACAGCTGCTGGCACGCCTGCCTCTCATGGCACGTCTGTCTGCCCCACGCTTCCTCAACATGGGAGATCAGTTTGAGCTGCCAGTTGTGGTGCAGAATCAGACCGAGCAGCCGATGACAGTGGATGTTGCTGTACGCGGCGTGAACACGACATTTACAAAGGGGCGTGGCCGGCGTGTCACGATTCCAGCCGGTGACCGGGTGGAAGTTCGCTTCCCGGCTGAGTCCATCAAGTCCGGGACGGCACGCTTCCAAGTGGCAGTCATTTCTGGCCGCTACACGGATGCCCAGTCCATCGCGATTCCGGTCTACACACCGGCAAGCGGTGAATCGTTTGCAACTTATGGAGTAGTAGATTCCGGAGCCACCCGGCAAGCTGTTCAATTACCGAAGAATGTCCGTTTAGATCAGGGTGGCTTGGATATCACGACTACCAGCACAGCGCTGAGTGAGCTTACGGATGCGGCCATATACCTCCATGAGTATCCATTTGCGTGCGCAGAGCAAATCGCCAGCCGTGTGATCAGCACTGTTTCACTGCGGGATATTCTGGTGGCATTCAAGGCGCCAAATGTGCCATCGGATGCTGCGATGAACGCATCTCTGGAGGCCGACATCAAACGTCTCTCCGAGCTGCAAAACCCAAGCGGTGGCTTTGGTTTCTGGACGCGTGGTGAGCGCGAATGGCCATATCTGGGTGTACACGTTGCGCATGCTCTCGTGCGTGCAAAGGCAAAGGGTGTGAAGGTCCCCGATGCAACACTAAACCTCAGCCTTGCTTACTGTGCCGGGATTGAGAAGCATATTCCAGCGGAGTATGGCGTCCAGTCTAAGCGGATGATTCGGGCGTATGCCTTGTATGTTCGGTCGCTTTCGGGTGTGGATGTCACAGCGGATGCAACCCGTTTGTTGACCGCTGCGCCACTCGCTGAGCTCGGTCCAGAGGCAGTTGGGTGGTTGGTAAGCGCATCGGCGGGTGGCAAGGGAGCGGATACAACAAAGGCTCGAACAGCTGCTCTCGCGTGGTTTGACCGCTCAGTTACACAAACCGCAGGAGCTGCACACTTTGCGTTCAGCTATGGCGACAACGATTGGTTTGTTCTTGCGAGTGATCGCCGCGCGGATGCCATCGTCCTTGATGCCATCATGGCCGTACAGCCGAACAATGACCTGATTCCAAAGTTGGTTCGTGGTTTGTTGGATGGCCGTCGCAATGGCATTTGGGGCAATACACAGGAGAATGTTTGGAGTTTGCTTGCTTGTGACAGGTACTTCCGGACATTTGAAAATGTCACTCCTGACTTCGTAGCCCGCATTTGGCTTGGTGATACCTACGCTGGAAGCGCAGTGTTCAAGGGACGCAGCGCACAGCGTCAGCTAACTTCAGTTCCGATGCAGGACATCGCAAAGGTCATCGGCAAGCCAGGCGAGACCAAGCCACTGATCCTTGGGCACCAGGGCGCTGGCCGGATGTATTACCGCCTCGGGCTTCGTGTCGTCCCGGAAAACCTCCAGCTCCCGGCGAGCGACCAGGGCTTCCGAGTCGAGCGGGCCTACACGGGAATCGATGATCCAAAGGATGTGACAAAGGCTACCGATGGCACCTGGGTGATCAAAGCTGGTGCACGGGTCCGGGTAACTGTGACGGTTGTCGCCACTACGCGGCGGTACCACGTTGCGGTAAGTGATCCACTGCCGGCAGGCCTTGAACCTGAGTTCGCACAAACATCCCCTGTCGTGTACCCGGCCGGTGGCTGGTGGCGTGGATGGTGGAGCGGCTGGGAGCATACCAACCTGCGGGATGACCGTGGGGAGGCATTTAGCAGCTTGCTTTGGGAAGGTGTCCATACATTCACTTACACGACGCGGGCGACGACACCGGGCAAGTTTGTCGTGCCTCCGGCGAAGGCGGAAGAAATGTATGCACCGGAGACCTTTGGGCGATCGGCGGGTACAAAGGTGCAGATTGTCGAGTAATCGCGGTATTTAGAGGCATGAACTGGCAAATCTGGGTTGCAGCAATCTCGATTGTGCCGGTTCTTGCCATCGGGTTCGTGGTGGCCGAGCTCATCATGCGGATGCACCCGCGGCGTGGAAAGCGACCCGATTTACACAATCCTGAGCTACCGCGCGTGTATCCAAAGCGACTCACACTTGTGGTCGCAGGAGGACGTTACATTAGCGGGAGCCCGTGGTGGCTGGCGCTCCGGATGGGCCGTTTGACATTGTCAACCGCAGGTGCGCTTGACTACCTGATGAGCATCGGCGAGCGGGGACAGGTTCT
>CAZSGJ010000039.1:5832-8391 GCA_964606305.1 uncultured Armatimonadia bacterium | reverse complement strand
GAGGCGGGCGGCCAGCGCGCGCATGTTTAGCTGTTCGATGCCATTTTCATCTATGTATGCCAACGCCGTCTGCACAATCAAGTCGTGGCTGAGGCGTGCTTTGCGGGTTTTTGTGGTTCCCATGTTGCGTTCGCTCTGCATAAGCCCAGTATACATTGTATGATTTGTTGTACTTTGTACGATATTTTGTAAGCCTACGGGCGATACGATACGTGTCAGGGAAAATGGAATGATTGTCGTTGATGCACTGGTCAAGGAGTACACCGGGCCTAAAAAGCAAGTGACGCGCGCCGTAGATGGCGTGTCGTTCACGGCGCACCAGGGAGAAATCTTTGGGCTCCTCGGGCCAAACGGGGCTGGAAAGACATCCGTTCTGCGGATGCTTGCGACGATTTTGCAGCCAACCATCGGAACCGCGATTATCGATGGAAGCGACATCCGGGAAGACCCTCTCGGCGTCCGCCGGAAAATCGGTTTCCTCACCGGGGCCGCCGGGTTATACGACAGGCTCACCCCCATCCAAAATCTGATGTATTTTGGCCGCCTTCACGCCATGCCAGATGATTTAATCAAACGCCGAATCGATATTCTGGTCGATAAGCTGGACATTGGCAGATACGCATCCCGGACCTGTGACAAGCTCTCCACCGGCGAGAAGCAGCGGGTGGCTATTGCCCGCGCGATGCTGCATGACCCCCGCGTTCTCTACTTCGATGAACCGACAAGTGGCCTTGATGTCCTTGCGGCGCGCACCGTGATGAACTTTCTTCGTGAGTGCCGCGCGGAGGGACGAACAATTCTGTTCTCGAGCCACATCATGGCTGAAGTCGAAGCCCTCTGCGACCGCCTAACCGTCATCCACAGAGGCGTTGTCACCGCAACGGGAACTATCCCTGAGCTGCGGGAACGCACCGGTGCAACCACCCTCGAGCAGCTCTTTCTTCGCTGTATTGGTGAAGATCACGACTCCCCGATGAACATCCCGCACCCGAAAGGCAGCGCAAAGTGATGTCACATCTCAACCTAAACGTACGCACCACGGGAGGTGCCGCATGAGCTGGAAAGTCGTCTTCGCGAAAGAATTCACCGAAGTGATGCGCGATAAGCGCATGCGCTTTCAGATATTTATCTCGCCGCTCATCATTACGCCGCTCATCCTCGCCGGCATTGGCACAATGGCAAAGCGCGAGGCAAAAGAATCGCAGGCACGTACTGCGATTGTCGCAACCGTTGGCTTCGAAAATGTCCCGGAACTGGCCGCATCCCTAGAGCCTGTAGCCAAGGATGCGATGCGCTTTGTGCAAGCCGATGAGTCCGCGGTTGAAAATGGCATCCGTACACGTAAGTTTGATGCTGCCATCGTTCTCCCGGATGATGCGGCAGAGCGTGAGCAAAACGACCAGACAATTCCTGTGCAGGTGCGCTTTGATGTCTCCAACGAGGACTCGCGCGTCTCCGGGATGAAGGTAAGCGACTTTCTGAAGAAACGGTCAGAAAACATCGGGGCTGAGCGCCTCATGGAGGCCGGTTTTTCGCAGCAGCTGGCAAAGCCTATCGATGTTGGAGAAGTACCAGTCAAAGGAAATGGCGGCAAAGGCGTCCTGATGATGTCGATGATGCTCCCATATATGCTGGTGCTGTATGCCGTCATCGGTGGGTTGTTTGTTGCAAATGACTCGGTAGCGGGTGAGAAGGAGCGCGGGACGCTTGAGAGCCTCCTCGTGACACCGATCAGCCGCGAGGAGCTGGCGCGCGGAAAGTTTGCAGCTGTCGCTGCCGCTGCTCTGGTCTCCGGAATCCTGTCCCTCGCCGGGATGCTCTGGCCGTTTTATGTGAAGCTCAGCGCGTTTTCCTGGATGACTGAGGGCGGCGCTGCGTTTACAGGCTTCCAAATCGCATCGATGGCACTGGTCCTCGTACCACTCTCCGCCATGGGGGCAGGTATTCTGCTGACGATTTCCACGGTCGCGCGAAACCAAAAAGAAGCTCAAACCTGGCTTGGCCCGGTGATGATGGTGGTGTCTGTACTTTCAATGATGTCGATGATGATGCGGCCGAATACATCGGTGTTTGTGGCGGCGGTCCCTATGCTAGGTCCCGCACTTGTACTCAAGCAGGCTTTGCAATCCATTATCAATCCTGTTTTTATTGGTATCGCCGCAGGGACATCGGTTGTTTATGCCGTGCTTGCAGTTTGGCTTGCAGCCCGGATGTTTATGAAGGAGTCAGTGCTCCTTAGGACGTGATGTCGATTTCATGTCGCCTCAGTGGTTTGTCGCAGGAAGGGTGTTGATTGATGATGTTTCGCATGTTTGATGGCCTGACAAAGGCACAGCGCATCCGGACCTTTGAAACGATTTGGTCCCGTGTGAAGACGCGCCATTGGGATGCACGTAAGGTCGGTGCAAATTGGGATGCCGTTCGTAAGGCTTATCGTCCACGGGTTGAGAAGGAACAGTCGAACGCAGCGTTTTACACCCTGATGCAGCAAATGGTCGGTGAGCTTGGCCAGTCTCACTTTGGGGTGATTCCTCCGGAGGCGGATGTCGCAGCGGATGC
>CAZSGJ010000039.1:0-5732 GCA_964606305.1 uncultured Armatimonadia bacterium | reverse complement strand
ATGAAGTACACCTTCCGTGATGCCAGCGACAAGCTGGTTGAATTAGACATCACGTGCATACAGACACCTGGTGAGACGGCATCCTTTGGAAACCTCACCGATGTCCCTACGACGCTCCAGACAACTGTCATCGAAGGTGACATTTTGGTGATTCGCTTCAATATCTGGCTACTCACACCGCTTATGGCCCAGATTCGTGAAGCGATTCTTGGGCATCCGGATGCGAAGGGGATGATTATCGACCTCCGTGGGAATCCGGGTGGCGTTGGGATGATGGCGAGCGGGCTCGCGGGGATGTTCATGCCAAAGGGTAAGAACAAGTTGTCTCTCGGTGACATGAATATGCGAACCAGTCAGCTGCACTTTGCGATCAATCCGCAACCGCCGTTTTACCGTGGACCGATTGCGGTGTTGATTGATGAAATGTCACTTTCTACGAGTGAGGTGTTTGCCGGTGGGATGCAGGATATACGCCGGGCGGTGATTGTCGGTAGGACCACCGGCGGTATGGTCCTCCCCAGTAATATCGAAAGTCTGGATGGTGGTTTGAAGTTCCAGTATGCAATCGCGGACTTCAAGACGCCCAAGGGTGTGTTGCTTGAGGCGCGTGGTGTCATCCCGGATGTCCCTGTACGTTTGACGCGGCAGTCACTTAATGGCGATCAGGACCCGATGATTACCGCGGCGGTCAAGGCGCTTACGCGTGCGCCACGCTGGTAATTGCTTGTTTGGATTTTTGCGGGAGCAGTATAGTTGGTTTGAAGATTCACGATCAGGAGTCGATTATGAAGATGTTAATGTCGATTGCGTTGGGAATTGCGGTGCTTTCCGGCCCGGTGATGGCGCAAAAGCAAGGCGTGGCCAAAAAGCCGGCGATGTCAAATGTTGCAACGCTTAAGACTGCGGATGCCGTCCTGAATGCGTCGGCAAAGGCCATGGGAAGCGCGGCATCGGACAAGATTACGAGCAGTGTTGCCAAGGCCAAAATGTCTATCCCTGCCAATGGTCTGAATGGCGAAATGGAAATGACGGTCAGCAAAGAGCGTTTCTTCATGAAGCAATCGCTGCCTGGTATCGGGGATATCATGCAGGGCTTTGATGGGAAAATTGGCTGGGCAAAGGACCCAATCAATGGGTTACGTGAGCTGGAAGGTCCGGAGCTTGCTCAGGTAAAGAACGAAGTTCAGAACCAAATGGCAACCGACTGGAAGAAGCGCTACCAAAAGGCAGAGCTTCTTGGAGTCCGCAAAGTCGGCACAGCGCAGGCATATGCGATCCGCCTAACCCCAAAGACAGGTGGTCCGCAGACACACTACTTTGACACCAAGACGCTGTTCCTGGTTCGAACAGACATGGTTGCCGTAGGCCCAACAGGCAAGATTCCTACTGAGACGTATCTTTCGGACTATCGTCTGGTGGACGGGATGCAGATTCCCTTCAAGACACGCAGCATAGTGTCGGGAATTCAGGAAGTCATCATCACCTACACGGATGTGAAGAACAACGTAGCGGTGGATGACAGCATCTTCAAGAAGCCCAAGGCAGAGCCAAAGAAGTAGGGTTTGTGTTTTCTTGGTTTATTCTTGGGGGAGCCGTGCTGTGCTTGCAGTGCGGCTTTTTCTTTTCCTGAGTTACTAGGAGAAGAAACGACAACGCCTTACGAAGCACATTTATCAAGAACAACGTTGCCGTGGATGACAGCATTTTCAAGAAGCCCAAGGCAGAGCCTAAGAAGTAGGGTTTGTTAAGCCTGGCAGATATCTGTAAATCTGCGAAATGGGTTTGAAGCCGCGCTGTGCGTGCAGGGCGGCTTTTTCTTTGCCTCAAATCCTGACGTCAAAACTAAAGAGCCTTACGCAACACAACGGCAAGTGCCGGTGCACCCAAAAGTGCGGTAATGACGCCGATAGGAATCGGCATTCCCGGGCGAAGTGTTCGTGACAATACATCGGCGACGAGCAGAAGCAGCCCACCACAGAGCGCCGCCGTAACCAATACACGCCGCTGGACGCAGCCTACAAGTGCGCGGGCGATATGAGGTGTGACAAAGCCGATAAAGCCAATGATGCCTGAGATACTCACGGCAATGGCGGTCAGCACACCGACAATACTGAGAAGGATGATTGGGAGGACTTCGAGCTTTACGCCCACCGTGCGGGCGAGGGCTGGTCCAAACGCGATGGCATCCACTTGTGGACCAAACCACCAAAGCACTGCGATTCCGATACCAATGACGGGAGCAGCCCAGCGGGCCTGTTCCAGCGTTGCGCTGCCGAGGTCTCCCAGAATCCATGCCACGATGCGGTCCTGACTCGTTCCTGTCAGAGCCAAAAGCAGCTGGCCCGCCGCAGCGAGAAAGCTTCCGACGATCACGCCGCCGAGTAGAAATCGACCTGGATGTGCCCGCGGATCACGTCCTGTTATTGCAAAAACTAATAGAAGCGAGAGCAGTGCACCAGTGGTGGCGCAAATCGGAATCATCGATGACAGTCCCGGAGTCGCCACCGCTACTGCGGCTCCAAGGGATGCTCCGCTCGCGACGCCAAGCAGATACGGGTCTGCAAGCGGATTTCCAGTGAGGCCTTGCAGCGATGATCCGGCGGATGCAAGCGCTGCGCCAACAATGACTGCGATAACGGCACGCGGGAGACGAAAGTCCATCACAATAGTCTTTGCTACGCCATCACTTTCCGTTCCGGTCATCAGCTTCAGAACGTTGCTTAGCGGAACATTCGCATCACCAATAATCAGTGATGCCAAAAAAGCGCCGCAAAGGAGTAGCAAGAGGCCACCCGTCAGAATGCCCGGATACTTACGCAAGCGTATCAGCTCCCGGAAGGAAACAAGTACGAAATGGCATCCCACACGCGGGCCGCAAGCGTTTCGACATCGCATTCCGCATTGATTAGTTTTATGCGCTCAGGATTTGCAGCTGCAGCGGCCAGATAGCCATCCCGGACTTTTGCATGAAACGAGGATGCCTCCATATCGAGGCGGTTGACATCCCCTCCGCCTTCGCGTCGGGCTTTTCCGACTTCCACCGGGACATCGAGGAGGAGGGTGCAATCCGGCATCCGGCCTTTGGTGGCAAAAACATTTGCAGCACGGATGAAGTCAACTGACAGGCCGCGTCCATAGCCTTGGTAGGCAATACTGGAGTCGATAAAGCGGTCGCAGAGAACCACAGAACCAGCAGCAAGTGCGGGTTCGATGACATCAGTTACGTTCTGCGCACGGCTGGCAGCGAAGAGTAAAAATTCGGCTTCCGCTGTCATTTTGTCATGGAGGAGCATCGCCCTGACCTTTTCGCCAACAGAGTCACCACCGGGTTCTCGGGTGCGGACGACGGTGTATCCGAGGAGCTCAAGCCGATGCTGAAGCAAATTGGCCTGCGTTGTTTTGCCGGCACCATCCGGTCCTTCGAGGGTGATGAGTATTCCAGTAGCCACGCCGTATTCTACAAGCCTAATCTCACCATTCGTATCTCACAAACTACATGAATGAGTTTGCATGATTCAAGGCTATAATGCGCCAACCACCATGAAGCCGATTACTACAGTTTTTGCATTGACCGCAGGCGTTCTGATGTTGGCAACGGTTGCACAACCGAAGCCACTAGGGCAGGGGGCGGACCAGCACTTTGAGTCCAAGGTCAGACCAATATTGCTGGATAACTGCATCGCCTGTCACGGTCCAAAACAACAGCTGGGAAACTTGAGGTTAGACCGCGCAATCACTGCAGATCAGGCAGCCAAGGTTGTGGCAACGGTCAAATACGATGGCACCGTTAAAATGCCACCATCCGGAAAGCTTGCTGACAACCCGCGAGAAACGCTGGTTGCATGGGGAAAAGCTGGGGCGCCGTGGCCAAGAGCAGTGGCGAAGCCGGTAGCATCCGCCGCAAAGTTCTGGGCTTTTCAGTTACCAAAGCTGCCTTCACCTCCTGTGGTTCGAGGAAAGTCCTGGGGAACATCCCCTATTGACCGCTTCGTTCTGGCAAAACTGGAAGCCAATGGGCTCAAGCCAGCGCCCGCTGCAGATAAGCGTACGCTGCTACGGCGCGCTACATTTGACTTGACGGGACTGCCTCCAACGCCAGCTGAGGTGGATGCCTTTCTAAAGGACACCAAGCCAGGGGCATTTGAGCGCGTTATCGATCGTCTTCTGGCAAGCCCGGCGTACGGAGAGCGGTGGGGTCGGCACTGGCTGGATGTTGCCCGCTATGCGGATTCCAATGGTGTTGACGAAAATCTCGTTTATATCAATGCGTGGCGGTATCGCGACTATGTCGTTTCGGCGATCAATGCTGATAAACCCATAAATAGGTTCTTTCATGAGCAGCTTGCTGGTGACCTGATGCCGGATGCTGGCCGAGATGGCATCATCGCTACGGGTTATCTCTCGCTTGGTCCCAAAATGCTCGCTGAAGATGACCCGGTAAAGCAGGAACTGGACATCATCGATGAGCAGGTCGATACGCTTGGAAAGACCTTTATGGGGATGACCTTTGGGTGCGCCCGCTGTCATGACCACAAGTTTGACCCGATTCCAACAAAGGACTATTATTCGCTCGCCGGGATTTTCAAGTCGACAAAGACGATGCTGAATTTCCAGAACATGGCGGAGTGGCAGGAGCGCCCTCTGGTCAGCTCCGATGTTGAAGAAAAACTCAAGCGCATAAATGCAGAAATCAAAGACCTTCAGCGTAAGCGTAATCAGGTTCGCGATGCGGCTGGCGATGCACTTCTGGCCCGTGAGCTTCCACGTAAGGAGCTGTACTTTGATGTCGCCAAGCGTCTGGTCGCAGCTGAAGTAAAGGCTGCGGCGCTGATGCCGGTGATTGGCACCCCGGATGGTGCTGTTGCTCAGGACGCGTTGGTAGTGGAGGCAGAAGACTTCACCGATGGGAATGTGTTGAAGGACAAGGGCGGCTTTGGTCAAGGTATTGGCGTTCTTGTGAATGCTGGTCAGTATCCCAACCGCACCAGTTATTCCGTGAACGTCAAAACGGCCGGACCGTATCAGTTGGATGTACGCAGCGCATCAGGTGATCCGCGACCGTGCAGGTTGTATATCAATGATGTTCTTGTCTCCGGGACGCTGGCAGGAAAAGTCTCTGGTGGCTTCAATCCGCAGCATCAGCGGTGGTATGCGGAAGGCGTTTTCAACCTCAATGCAGGCGAGAACCGTATCAGATTTGAGCGCGATAGCTACTTCCCGCACATTGATAAGTTTCTGATTCTGCATCGCCCTGGTCAGGATGTAACCGCATCCCTTGGTCAGCTCGCAGGCGCGTCGGGCTTGGTCCCTGAACTCGTTGGTCAGGTGGCTGAGCGGGTCCGTTCTGGTCGTGACCTCGATCTTGAGCTACCGGATAAGGCAGAGGCGCTTTTCCCGGAGGCGGTCCGGACCGAGCTGACAGCACTGATGACCCGTATCGATACGCTAACCAAGCAGCGCCCGGCAGCGGAGCTGGCGATGGCAGTGAGCGAGGGGAAGCCTACAACGCTGAAAGTGCACTTGCGTGGGAATTACCAAACTCTTGGGGATGACTGTGCGCGCAGGTTCCCGGATGCCCTCGCTGGTGTCGATCAGACACCGCTTCCAAAAGAGCAGAGTGGTCGGCTACAGCTTGCTGAATGGTTGACATCCCCGCGGAATCCGCTCACAGCACGCGTCTTTGTAAACCGTGTTTGGAGATGGCGTTTCGGGCGTGGCATTGTGGCAAGTGT
>CAZSGJ010000038.1:19224-22586 GCA_964606305.1 uncultured Armatimonadia bacterium | reverse complement strand
ACTTCGTTCAAACCGTGGATGGTGCCAAAGTCCGCTGCAAGTTACGTGGCAATCTTAAGAAGCGTCTGACCTTTACAGAGACGGCAAATCGCTCGCGTCGCGTTGAAAAGGTCAAGAAGTTACAAGAGACAGACCCATGTGCCGTGGGTGACCGCGTCGCCATTGCGATTGACTTTACAAGCGGAGAAGGCGTCATCGAGCATGTCTATGAACGCCGTGGCATCCTCGCCCGACAAAGTGGGAATGAACGCGAGCGTCAGACCCTTGTCGCAAACCTTGAGCTGGCGGTCATCGTCTTTGCTGTCGCGGAACCCCGCCTCGACCCGTTCAAGCTCGACCGCTTTCTGGTGCTTGCCGAAGACAATGACCTCGAGTGCGTGATCGTTGTCAATAAGTGCGATCTTCCCCCTGACTCAGACATCGATGCCACCTGCGCCCTCTACGAACGCATCGGCTATAAGGTGATTCGTACGAGCAAGCGCACAGGGGATGGCATCGAAGACCTTCGAAATGCCCTCTCAGGCAAGATCTCAGCCCTCTGTGGACCGAGCGGTGTTGGAAAGTCATCCCTGCTCAACTGCCTCCAGCCGGGTCTGGCACTGAAGACTGGCGTTACAGGTGATGTCACCCACGCCGGGCGGCACACAACGGTGCGGGCAAGCCTCCTCCCGCTGGAATGTGGCGGCTGGGTCGCCGATACACCGGGACTTCGCCAAGTGGAATTCTGGGACCTCCCCCCGGATGACATCGCGTGGTGTTTCCCGGAAATGTCCCCTTTCGTCAATGATTGCCGCTTTGCGAATTGCCGACATGACAGCGAGCCCGGATGCGCCATCAAAGCGCAGCTTGCATCAGGAAAGCTGTCAGAGCATCGCTATACAAGTTATCTCTCGATGATTGCACATAAGACTCTGTCTTAGATTCGGGATGAGCCTCCGGCGACGTTCCGATAGAATAATCATCAATGGAAACAACCCCTGACACCAGCTGGAAGCGCTTTTTCGAGGCGCTGGGCCCTGAGGGCTATCTCTCGGAGACATTCACAAAAAACACCGATGCTGAAGTTGACTTTGTGATGGACGTCTGCGGGCTGACACCAGGAATGAAAATACTGGACATGGGATGTGGACCTGGTCGCCATGCTCTCGGGCTCGCAAAGCGAGGACTAAATGTCGTTGGCGTGGACTTTTCCGATAAGTTCATCGAGTTTGCACGCGCCGCCGCCGACGATTGCGGTGTCGCTGACCGAACCGAATTTGTCGTCGCAGATGCACGGGATTTTGTACGCGCACGCACATTCGATGCGGCAGTATGTTTGTGCGAAGGCGGCTTTGCTCTCCTCCAAACAGATGAGGACAATGTCCGGGTGCTTCGTCACATCGCCGCAAGCCTTAAACCAGGAGCGCCATTCCTCCTCACCACAATGAATGGCTACCGCACAATTCGCTTGGCAGGTACGGCCACAGATACAGTTCTTGACTCAACCACGATGGTGGAATCGTGGATCCAGGATGATGGAACCGAGCTCAAAGGGCGGCACTTTATTGTGCCTGAGCTCGAGCGAATGCACCGTCAGGCCAGCCTGACAGTGGAAGCCGTCTGGGGTGGAACGGCAGGTTCGTGGGGTCGCCGGCCTCTGGAGTGGGATGAAATGGAAGTGATGTTCCTGTCCCGCAAGGTTGGAATAAACACACATCCCTAAAGCCGCTGAAGGACCAACATCCGCGTATAAAGAGACGAACAATCCACGAATTGCGGTTTTGATTCTCTGTAACTTGCAGGTAATTCTGTCGCGCTTCGCGTATCGCACAGCATGCAAATCTCTACCGCTCCCAACGAAACCCTCTGGTACCGACACCCCGCCGTTGACTGGAATAAACAGGTCCTCCACCTTGGCAATGGCTATGTTGGCGCATCGTTTTATGGGGATGTTCCGGAAGAACGTATCTCCATCAGCGAGAAGAGCTTTTGGACCGGTGGGCCCGGCGATAGCAACACGCCGCGTTACGGTATTCGCGATGGTGGCCGGGATGTTGTCGGTGAGCTGAGAAAGCTGATTCTGGCCGGGCGGGTTGAAGAAGCGGATGCACTTGCCAGCCAGCGCTTTATGGGCGATTATTCGTACTTTGGCGCCCTCTCGACGCTAGGGCATCTCTCCATCAAAACCGGCCATGATAGTGATTCAGCCAAAGATTACATCCGTTCACTTCATCTCCCAACGGCTACCGGAACGGTTTCCTACACATGCGCAGGCACAGCGTACACACGCACGATGTTCTGTTCGTACCCGGACCGTGTGCTGGTCGTAAACATTAAGGCAAACCGCCCGGGGACTTTGTCACTCGTTATTCGTCAGGAGCTGGCCCACACAAAACGGAACCCGAAAATCACCGTGGATGATGAACGCGGTTCGATAAATATCGATGGCAATATTGATGACAACAACCGCCCCTATGCCGTTGGTATTCGGGTCATCACCCGAGATGGGAGCAAGGCGATATCCGGTACAGATGCCCTTGCGGTGACGGGAGCAACGGAAGTTACAATCATCCATGCGCTGGCGACCAACTACAAGCTAGAGCCGCCTCTTTACAAAGGCACACCTCCCCGTCCAGATATCGATAGGTGGGTCGAATCAGCAGCAAAACGTGGGTTCGCAAGCTTACACCGTCGACATGTCAAAGATGTATCGCCTCTCTACAATGCGGCAAAACTAACGCTTGAACCATCCGTTTCGGGACTTGAGAGGATCCCAACGGATGAGCGTTGGAAGCGGTATGCATCTGGCGATACGCGCGATATTGGTCTGAAAGTACTCGCATTCAACGTTGGAAGATACCTGCTCATCGCCGCTAGCCGGCCTGGTGCCCTCGCCAGTGGTCTTCAGGGCGCATGGAATGCAAACTATTCGGCACAGTGGAGTGGAAATTATCAGGTCAATATCAATATTCCATTGATTTACATGGGCGGCGCATCCCTTGGACTTTCGGAATGTAACGAGCCCTTTATGGATTGGATTGAAGCTCAGGCTGTTCCCGGCCGTGAGGTGGCCAAGGCTTACTATGGCACCAAAGGCTGGGTGACCAACGCAACTGGGAACATCTGGGGTCACGCGGCCAATGGCCTTGATCTCGAGTGGGGCTTGTTTCCCAGCGGCGCGGCATGGCTATGCCGACATTTGTGGGAGCAGTATCAATTCACCGCTGATAAAGGCTTTCTTCGAAAGCGGGCCTATCCTGTGATGTGTGATGCCGCGCTGTTTTGGTTGGAAAATCTGCAGGAACACAACGGTGAGCTGGTGGCCATACCATCCGTCAGCGCCGAACAGCGCTCAGTAAATGGCTTCCTCGAGATTCCATTTC